>DVJQ01000022.1 GCA_018716625.1 Candidatus Galligastranaerophilus intestinavium
CCCACCATTTACAGAGAGAGTCAAAACAAATGACTCTCTTTTTTAGTGTGCGAAATTATAATGAAGGGAATCGAACCTATGAACTTTTTTGTTTCAAGCCTTGGGGCTCAAAATGTCCCTTCTTAACCCACCATTTACAGAGAGAGTCAAAACAAATGACTCTCTTTTTTAGTGTGCGAAATTATAATGAAGGGAATCGAACCTATGAACTTTTTTGTTTCAAGCCTTTGGGCTCAAAACGTCCCTTCTTAACACCAAAATAAAGAGAGTTAAAACAAAAGACAAATATGTTTTATAAATTAATATTTGTTTTGAATCTTGCTAAAGGCAAAAATTTTTTTTCACGGTTTTTGTAGTAACATATAACAGATATTAAAAGCGAGGATTACAAAGTGAATATTAAAAGTGTGAATTTTGGTCTTGATAGGGGTGTGAATAAAATTTCTTTTCAAGGCACGATATCAAAAAAACAACAGGCGAGCAATAATGTTGTAACTCAAGATTACAAAAAACTCTCTCTTGAACAACTGCAGAATATGGCAAATATTTCATTTGGTTCAAATTCTGCAAGGTTAAATGCGCAAGATGTTGCTTGGCTAAAAGGGCATATGACACCTGAGCAATTTGAAAAAGCAAAAAAACTTTTTTATATACCTCAAAAGGGTGATAAACAATTAAGCAGAGAGGATATATGCCTTATTACAACACTGGACAATGACAAATTCGAAAAGGCGCAAAAGTTACTGCGCATGCCTGAAATATCGAATAAATTGAACGGTTATGATATTTCCGCCTTGGTTGAACTGGAATATTTTGACTTTATAAAAGCAATAAAACTTATGCAAATACCACAAAGAGGCGATAGCCAGTTTAGTGGAAATGAAGCTGCAATCATTACTCAGCTTAACAGACAAGATTATAAAAAGGCGCAAAGATTTTTCTATGTACCTGAAAGAGGTCAAAGGCAATTTAGCGCATATGATATTTGTTATGGTTTTGTAAGGCTTAATGACAAACAACTGGAGAAAGCTCAAAGGCTTTATTATTCACCACAAAGAGGCGATAAGCAATTTAAGGGTGGTGAAATTTGCGCTATTGCAAGATTGAAAGATGACCAATACCGTAAAGCTCAAGACTTTTTCTACATACCGCAGAGGGGAAATAAACAGTTTGACGGATACGAGATTTCCAAACTGGCAAGTTTAGAAGATGATTCGCTAGAACTTGCAAAGCATCTTCTTTTAAACCCAAAATACCAAATAACAAAAGATGAAATTTGCAATCAATTGCTGAATTTTGCAATTGATAATAATCTTGTTAAGACAAAAGAGCTTCAAGAACCCTTGGATGCATTAAAAATTGCAACAATAATAAGTCGATACAAACAACAAATGCAACAGTAGAAAAGTTGTTTTGAAAAGTTCTATAGACCTTGTAATCGCAAGGTCTATAATTATATGCTTTAAAATTCTTATAAGCTGTTAAAATAAAAGCAAGGCGAAGTATAGCCGGTTTTAAATATAGACAAACAAATCAAGAATTTAACGTAAGTATTAATTCTTGATTAATTAAATAGTATGTAAATATTTGCCAATACCACCTTATATGTTAAAAGAGAGTGTTTTTGCAGGCACTCTCTTTTATGGTGGAGGTTAGGAGACTCGAACTCCTGACCCTCTGCGTGCAAAGCAGATGCTCTACCAACTGAGCTAAACCCCCATATTAAATTTTCAACCTGCTCACTTGGTAGAGCATCTGTCGATGCTTATACAAGTTTCGTAAAGCTTGTGCTTTACAGGACTGAGCTAAACCCCCATATTAAATTTTCAACTTGCCGAAACCATCGACACTGTTAATACTACCAAACACAAAAAAAATAATCAACTGTTTTTTTTGAATTTTTTTGAAGTAATTTATGTTTTGCCAAAAATACTTTGTATGGTCTATATTTGAGCTTTAGCAATATGATAAAATTATCCTATGCAACAGTTTAAAAAACCACTTGTTAGTCTTATAGTAACATGTCACAATCTTGGCAAGTACTTGCCTGAGTGTATTAAAAGCATTGAGAGACAAACATATAAAAATTTTGAAATAATAATTGTAGATGATTTTTCGGACGAAAAAACAAAAGAGATCATTTCTAAAAATTATAAAAATAAAAGTGCGATATCAGGTTTTTTTAATTCCGGTGATATAAGAGTAATAGAAACAACAAAAAATGAAGGGCAGTTGGGTGCTTTTTTGCAAGGGCTGAAGGTTTCTCGCGGCGAGTTTGTTTGTATGATTGATGCGGACGATGTTTTGCTTGAGGATTACTTATCTGTTCTTCTGCAAGCGCACATGAATACATCTGTTGCATTTGTGAGTGCAGCACAGTGCGAAATTGATGAAAATTCTACAATACATTGTCTAAATTCTCTTTCTTCCCCTACTTTTAAAAATGTTGGTGGGGTGTATAAAAAACTGTCTGCAGATAAGATTTTTAATAATGATTTTAGTGAATTTGAGGTCAAAAAAGTCTCGGATAAAATCTGCCCGTTCGGTTCGTGGTGTTGGAACCCTTCTACCTCTGCAATGATGAGAAGAAGCGCTTTGGAATTTATACTTCTGTATAAAGACGTTGAAAATTATAAAACAGGCGCAGACAAGTTTATATTTACATTTTTACATCTTTTAGGCTCAAGTGCTGTTGTATCAAGACCTCTTTTTGCATACAGAAGACACGGGCGTAACTGTTCTGAAGCAAATCCGGTAATTGGAGATTTTTGCTATCTGAAGCCGGATTCAATTAACAGGCTTATTAAATGGAACAAAAATTTACATCTGGATACGCTTCGCTTTATTTTTAAGAATTACTCTTATTTTTGTGCAAGATTAAATCCGCTTAATACAAAAAGGCTTATATTGAAAATAATTTTTTCGTTTAATTTTGTAACATTAAAAAAAGCGCTAAAAGCGCTTCTTTATAAAACATGTTAATTTTATTTATCCTTTAAGATTAATAATCTTTCCTGTACCAAAAGGTTTGCTTCCCGTCAGCTTTTTGTGCTCACCTTCAAGAATCTTTTTATTATCTTTTAGTACGTTTGAATATGCACTTCTTGCATTCAGAGGGTCATGCGCAGGTGTTCTCAAGCCTGCAAATGACGGATTTTGATGTTTTATCCTTAATGGCTCAATCATCTTTTATCTCCTTCAAATATACAAAACCTAAACACAATAAAACTTGCCATGTAATTGCTACCTTCTTTATTTATTTTAACATATTTTTTAAATTTTTTACACATTAAATTGAATTTTTTCTTGCGTTCATTTATTATTTAATGGATGAGTTTTGCAAAGAGATTTACACCCTATCTTTTTTTAATTCCCGCTTTTGTCATGCTTGCGGTGTTCTTTTTTATACCTTTTTTTCAAACTGTTTATCTTAGTTTCTTTGATTATTCAAAAAATATTTATTCTGCACAATTCGTAGAGTGGGCTAATTATATTTATCTTTTAAAAAGTCCTCAATTTTTAAAAACAATATTAAACACATTCTATTTTCTTATTTTGTGTGTGCCATTTTTGGTAATTTTCCCGCTTTTTTTGGCTATTCTTTTAAATACAAAAATACACTTTAAAACTTTATATAAACTTGTAATATACCTGCCTGTTGTTGTTTCAATCGTGGTTGTTGCAATTGCCTTTAAATGGCTTTATGCACCCGAGGGGCTTTTGAATTATTTTTTAAGTGCTGCAAATATAAAACCCTTGGGTTGGTTGTCAGATCCTAAATTTGCAATGTTCTCGGTTGCCCTTGTTACTATTTTTAAAGGTGTCGGGTATTACATGATGATTTACCTTGCCGCTCTTATGAGTGTGCCAAAGGAGTTGTACGAAGCAGCAGAGGTTGACGGTGCAAACGAGTGGCAAAAGCACATGACGGTTACAGTCCCGCACATTATGCCTACTATTGCACTTGTGTGCACAATAAGTTCAATATCCGCTCTTAAAGTTTTTGTTGAAATTTATGTAATGACACGCGGCGGCCCTTTAGATTCAACAAAAACAATTGTGTATTATATCTACGAAAAAGCTTTTGAAAATCTTGACTTAGGACTTGCAAGTGCTGCGTCTGTTATTTTGCTTGCAGTTGTCATGCTGTTTTCTTTAATAAATATTTTTGTATTTGAAAGGAAAAAATACGGGCTGTGATTAAAAATTTTTTTAAAGGTTTTTTTGCTCATATAATTTTAATAACAGTTTGTATTTTGTCGCTGTTACCTTTTTTGTGGCTGCTCTCAACAGCCCTTAAAGGTGCAAGTGAAAATATTTTCCAATACCCTCCAGTATTTTTGCCTAAAGAACCGACTTTGGCTAATTTTAAAGAAGTGCTGAGGCTTGTGCCGATTTTAAAATATGTCCTAAACAGCTTTATTGTTGCATTTTTTACGGTTGTTTTAAATCTTATTTTCTCCGCTATGGCTGCATATCCGCTTGCAAGAATTGAGTTTTTCGGCAAAAAAATTGCTTTTTTTGCAATACTTGCAACAATTATGGTGCCGTTTCAGGCCATTATGTTGCCTGTTTATATAATCACCCTAAAGCTTAATTTGGTAGACTCTTTCGGTATTATCCCGGGCTATATAGGCATGATTGCTCCTTTTGCAGTAAATGCTTTTGGGATTTTTCTGTTAAGGCAAGCTTTTTTAACTATTCCAAAGGAGCTTGAAGAAAGCGCGGTTGTTGACGGGTGTAATTCTTGGCAGATATTTTTTAAAATTCTTTTGCCTATGATTAAACCATCCCTTGCGGTTTTGGCTATTTTTACTTTTATAGGCAGCTGGGGTGAATTTCTCTGGCCAAGTATTGTTCTAACAAATGAAACACTCTTTACTTTGCCTGTCGGTATAAATAATCTGCAAGGTGCGTTTAGTGCCAACTACAGGCTCATTGCGGCAGGCTCTATGGTTTCAATTGTCCCAATAGTAATATTTTTTGTTTCTTTGCAAAAA
>DVJQ01000023.1 GCA_018716625.1 Candidatus Galligastranaerophilus intestinavium
GGCGGATTTGCTCCGCCTTTTTTATTCTAAAACACCCATCTGTTCAAGCTTTTCCATTTTTTCGTAAATATTGGCTGTCTTTAAATAAAAACTCATTGGTATGCTTGAAACAAGCTGTGTGACAAATTCAAAACCTTCTTTTGAATATTTTTTATTGTTGTTTATCAAAGCTTTTGTAAATTTGTCTATTATCTCTACGTTGTTTTTTAATACTTCATTTCTATCTTCATCGCTTGTCCTTGTCCCGTCATAATCAGACATATATGTTCCGAAATATGTAATATCGGTTAATGCCCAAAGCGCGTTTCCAAGGTCATTTTTAAAGCCCGAGGGAGCTTTTTCGATATCAATTATGTTAATTCTGTCATTTTGTGCATCGAGCAAGAAATTATTAGGATTGTAATAGTCAAATCTGTATCCTGCCTTATCAAGTTGCGAAAATTCACTTATAAGCCTGTCGTATGCTTCTTGCGGCATATCTGCAAGTATTTGTAAGCATTTTGCATAGTGTTCTTTTCTTTCTTGTGCTTCATATGGCAGCTCGCCTGTTTTTAAGCCCACATCTTTTATATATACCACTGATGTCGGCGGATTTGCGTTTGTTATGCCTTCTTGCCTTTTTAAAATCTCAAATGTCGGATTTTTAGGGTTGTCGCTTATTAATCTTGCCACAGCTTGCCCAAAGTTGCCCTGAAGGTCGCTGTCCTCACAATCTTGTATTCTGTATGAACCGAAGTCAATTTCATCAAGATTTGCTCCCCCGTCAATATTGCTTAGCCTTAGCACGTAGCCTCTGTTTGAGGGTATATCATAAACGGTATTTGTAAAACCGTTGCCGATTTTATTTTCCTCGCTCAGTGTTTGTGCAAGACCAAAGGGTATAAAGTCACTGTCTTTTGCCCATTTTATAAATTCATTTGTCCCTTGTGCGTCTGACTTTTTGAAACTGTCGTTTTGAATAGGGTCACTAAAAGCTCTTTGTGTGTTGTGAGTGCTTATTGGTTTTATTTGACTGCAGAAATTTATTGCTTTTATCATATTTACACCTTTCTTTAAATCAACTAAGGCATATGAATATAAAAATTGCTATTTTTGTTAAAATTGTAACAAAAAATTAATGTTAATTAAACTGTGTTATAATTGCCCTATGGTAGCAAAGATTACAACTGCAACGCTTATAGGACTTGAGGCATATAAAATTGAGGTTGAGGTGGATGTTGTAAACTCCCTTCCTCAAATTGCGATAATAGGGCTTGGTGATACGGCAATTGCCGAGGCTAAAGAGCGCCTGAGGCTTGCTATTAAAAATTCCTCCTTTGATTTTCCTCAGACAAAAGTTGTTATAAACCTTGCCCCTGCCGATATTAAAAAAGAGGGAACAAGTTACGATCTTGCAATGGCGGTGGGAATTTTAGCCAAAGAAAATATAGTAAAAAATATTCCCTCAGATACCGCTTTTTTGGGCGAGTTGTCGCTGGATGGCTCACTAAGACCGATAAGCGGCATTTTACCGATAGTCTGTGCGCTTGGCGATTTGGGAATAAAAAAAGTTATTTTACCCTATCAAAACTTAAAAGAGGCGAGTTTTGTCGAGAATATAGAATCTTTGGGCGTAAAAAACCTAAATGAACTTGTAGCTTTTCTTAACGGCGAAGGTAGACTACAGAGTTTAAAACAAAATGTGGATGACTTTTTAAGTATTGGAAATAATTTTGAAATTGATTTTAAACATGTAAAAGGACAAAAAAGTGCAAAGTATGCGCTTGAAATTGCAGCCGCCGGTGCGCACAATGTTTTAATGTGCGGTGTACCCGGCTCGGGCAAAACAATGCTTTCAAAGGCTTTTGTATCAATTTTGCCCCCGCTTGAGAAAAGCGAAGCAATAGAGCTTACAAAAATTTATTCGGCATCGGGGCTGTTGGATTACGATAAGCCTTTGATATCTTCACGCCCGTTTCGCTCTCCTCATCATAGTGCCTCTGCCGTCGGTATTATAGGCGGAGGTTCAAAAGTTCGCCCCGGAGAAATTACCCTTGCGCACAGGGGAGTGCTGTTTTTGGATGAGATGGTCGAGTTCCCGCGTCAGGTTTTAGAGGTGTTAAGACAGCCTTTAGAGGATGGCGTAGTTACAATTTCTCGTGCAAGCCAAAGTGTCAGGTTCCCTGCAAAATTTATTTTAATAGGGGCAATGAACCCTTGCCCTTGCGGTTATTTGGGAGATACAAAGAAACATTGCACCTGTTCGGATTATCAAATAAGGCGTTATCGCTCAAAGCTCTCGGGGCCGCTTTTAGATAGAATTGATCTGCAGATTGATGTACCAAGATTATCTGAAGATGAACTTTTAAACATAAAAGAAGACGGCGAGGACTCTTTGAGCATAAGAAAAAGAGTTGTAAGGGCAAGAAATATTCAGCTTGAAAGATACAAGCAAGACGGCATTTTAACAAATTCCGAGCTTAGTGCAAAACTTGTCAAAAAGTATTGTAAAATCGATGATGAATCAAAAAGTATGTTAAAGTTTGCAATTTCAAAATTTGATTTGTCCGCGCGCTCTTATGAAAGACTCTTGAAACTATCAAGAACCATAGCAGACCTTAATTGCAGGGAAAATATCGAATTAAACGACGTTGCGCAGGCCTTGCAATTCAGGGGGCTTAAAATATACTAAATTACTCCTGTGGCTAATTTGAATTTTTTAATATCAGGTTTTATAATTTTAGGGTAACTAAAACGAGGTGATAATATGAAAAATTGGATTATAGTACTTTTGGTTTTTGCAATTCCTTTGGGTCTTTATGCCTATCTTGAGTCAAATTCTCAAAGTACGGTTGCAAAAGAAGAAGTCAGTATGAATAATACGCAAAAACCCAGAGTCATTAAATTTTACTCGCCTATGTGTTCGGATTGCAAAAAAATCTCAAACGAGATGGTAGGGGTTGTTGAAGATTACAAAGACGCAGTAACCTTTGAAGAAATTAATGTTTCCGAGCAAACAGATAAAAATAAAGCTTTAATTAAAAAGTATAAAATTACTCTTGTGCCTACTTTAGTTTTTGAATCTAAGGACGGTAAAACGTTTAAAAAAGTAGAAGGTTTCATTGAAGACGATGAAATTGAGAATAATATTGTTAACATAAAATAGGGTAATTCAATGGAATCAATTGTCGCAAGTTTAACAACATATTTAAAAACACAGGAATTTTCATATCTTTTCTTGTTAATTTCTTTTGTAGGCGGCGTTTTTGCTTCGCTCTCGCCCTGTACATTATCAATTTTGCCTTTGGTGGTTGGTTATGTCGGAGGATATAGTGCAGAGTCAAGTTTTAAAACATTTGTGCAATTGGTATCGTTTGTAGTAGGGCTATCTGCACTCTTGAGCGTTGTAGGCGTTTTGTGTGCGCTTTTTGGCAGGGCTTTTGTGTCAATCGGCGGAGCTTATTGGGTAATTTTTATTGCTTCAATAATTCTGCTTTTGGGTTTAAACTTGCTTGGGGTAATAGAATTTAATATGCCCCCCATAATAAAACAAATGCCAAAGGGCGATGCGCACAGTCTGTTTATTTATCCTTTTGTTTTGGGTGCGCTTTTTGCCCTTGCCGCGACTCCTTGTTCTACCCCAATTCTTGTTGGGATTATGAGCTTTGCAACGCTAAGCAGTAACCTTATATACGCTGCTTTAATGCTTTTTGCGTTTGCGCTGGGGCAAGGTGTTATTATAGTCCTTGCAGGGGTATTTACATCTTTTGTAAAAAAAGCTCGCGTATTTTCAAGTGTTTCCGAGATGTTTATGAAGGCTATGGGTGTAATACTTATTTTGTGTGCCGTTTTAATCTATTTGAAAACTTTTTCAAGGTTTTTTGTTTAATGTTATAAAAATTTTCAATATTTTAATAATGTCTTGCAAAAAAGCAAAAACACCGTTAAAATATATAATATTCAACTATGCGAGCAATAGATTTTCTAAATTTCTGCTCTATGGTCTGAAATCAACTTACTAACCAAAGGAGACCAAAATGTACCAAGATGAAACCCTGAAATGCGAAGATTGCGGTAAAGAATTTGTCTTTAGCACAGGTGAACAAGAGTTTTACGCCGAAAAAGGTTTGGTCAACAAACCAAAAAGATGCCCTGAGTGCAGAAAAGAGCGTAGACAAAAAAACAGAAGAAGAATGCATGAGGCAGTTTGTTCACAATGCGGCGCTAAGACAAAAGTTCCTTTTAAACCTATTGAGGGCAAAGAAATCTATTGCAAGGAATGCTATCAAAAACGACAAAGTGAACTTAATGTTTAAAATTTCAAGCCACCTTTTAAAGGTGGCTTTTTTAATATTAAATCAATCTCAAAGGGTATTTTAAAATAATGCAAAATGTGTTTTAATATTTTCTATAGGGAGCTTGTGAAGGCATTTTATGTTTAGTGATGATGTTTTAGCAATGATACTTGCGGGCGGACAAGGAAAAAGACTTTTCCCTCTTACTCGTGACAGGGCAAAGCCGGCTGTCCCTTTTGGCGGCAGATACAGAATTATAGACTTTGTACTGAATAATTTTGTTAACTCGGGTTTTTATAAAATAAAAGTTTTGACTCAATATAAGTCTGATTCTTTAAATAAACATATTTCACGCGGCTGGAACTTATCCTCCTCTGTCGGGCAATATGTCGACTGTGTTCCTGCACAAATGAGAACGGACGGTAACTGGTACAAAGGCACTGCGGACGCTATATATCAAAACCTAAATCAGATACTGGACGATAATTTTAAAATAGTGTGCGTTTTCGGCGGTGATCACATTTATAAAATGAATGTGCGCCAGATGATTGATTATCATATAAAAAAAGAGGCAGACTTAACAATTTCCGCTATACCTATTCCTATTGAGCTTGCAGGTGAGTACGGAATTATGGAGGTTGATGACTCTTGGCGTTTGATTAATTTTGTTGAAAAACCCAAGCACACGCCAAAACATATCCCGGGCGACCCTACAAAGTGTCTTGCTTCTATGGGTAATTATGTTTTTAAGCCTGAAAAATTAATAGGCGAACTTGAAGCGGATGCGCTTGATGAAGCTTCGGCGCATGATTTTGGCAAAAATATTATACCAAATATGCTAAAGGGCGGAAAAGCAATATATATTTACGATTTTGCTTCAAATACCTACCCCGGTATGAGCGATTCTGAGCGCGGGTATTGGCGAGATGTCGGAAATATAGACAGTTATTGGCAAGCTAATATGGATTTGCTGGAGTACAATCCAGAGTTAAATTTATACTCAAGAGATTGGCCGCTTAGAACATTTAACTACAACTATCCTCCTGCAAAATTTATTTGGGATGAGGATAAACGTGTTGGTATGGCAAAAAACTCTCTTGTGTCAGAGGGCTGTATCATAAGCGGCGGTTCGCTTTCACGCTGTGTATTGTCACCAAAGGTTAAAATTAACAGCTTTTCTACTATTTCAAATTCAATATTGCTTGAAAATGTAAATGTGGGCAGGCATGTGCATATAAATCGTGCAATTATAGACAAAAATGTTATTATTCCCGCTTATACGGAAATAGGTTTTAATAAAGAAGAAGATATTAAGCGTGGTTTTTACGTTTCAAAAGAAGGCATAACCGTTGTGCCAAAAGATGCTATACTCGACTAAAGGTAGGCATTTTTACGCTTTTAACTTCCTTCTTGATATCAAAAAACAGTTTTGCACTTTTTTTGAATTCACAAGGGTCGCCGGTTACGTAGAAATCAATATCCCCTACATCATTTGTATTTTTTATAAAAGAGCAGATATTTTTTGCAAGGCTTCCTGCGGGATTGAAAAATATCTCTCTTGGCAGGTAAAGCGAGAACATATCAAGCAAATAAGGGTAGTGTGTGCAGCCTAGAATTACTCTTTTTGCTTTATTTTCCAAGATAATTTTCATTTTTTCTCTGACGATTTTTTTACTCTCATCTAAGTCATAAAGTCTGTTCTCAACTATTTCCACAAAATTGGGACAAGGAATTTCAACAACTTTTAAATTTGGATTTATTTTGTTTATCTCGCTTGCGTACTTTCCGCTTTTTGCAGTGGCTAAGGTTGATAAAACACAAATGCAATCACCGTCATTAAGCCCTAATGTTGCAGAATATGCCGCACTTTGTATAAGAGGGAAAATCCTCAGTCCTTTTGGGCTAAACTCCTCCCTTAAATCCTCATAGGTAAGAGCTGATGTTGTATTGCAGGCAATTGCAATATCTTTTACGCCCAAAGTCAGAAAGAAATTTAAAATATTTCTGTTAAAAAACAGTATTTCTTCTTTTGTTTTGCAACCGTAGGGTAAATTTGCCGTATCGCCAAGGTAGATGTATTTGGCGGATGGCAAAACTTTTACAAGTTCGGATAAGACCGTTAAGCCTCCGACGCCTGAATCCATTACTCCTATTGTGTCAGAATATGTCATTTTCTTGATTTCAAATACTCCATTATCCCATCAGCAAGAGATTTTGCAATTTCTTCCTGCCTTTTTTCCTTTATAAGCTCGCGTCTTTCGTTGGGATTTGACAGAAATCCTATTTCAACAAGTATGGCGGGAGCGTTTGTGTGATTTATAACATAAAATTTAGACTGAAACAACCCTCTGTCAAGAGTTTCCCATTTTGATAAATTCTTTGACGACGCCATTTTTGCATGGACTTTTTTTGCAAAATCAAGACTTTGCGGGTGATACCAGTGTGTTTCAAGCCCTATTACATCTTCCCTTACGGTTGAGTTAACATGAACGCTTATAAAAATATCAGGGTTGATTGAATTTGAAAAGTCGCTTCTTTCGCTAAGTTCTACCGTTTTATCTTTATCGCGCGTCATATGAGTGTAAACACCTTGTTTTTTAAGTTGTTCTTCAAGTAATTTTGCAACATTTAGAGTTATGTCTTTTTCGTAAATATTTTCTCTTGTTGCGCCGACGTCAGAGCCGCCATGACCGGGGTCAATTACAACACTGTACATTTGTTTTATGGTAGAAGGGCGTATATTTTCTTTTTCCTCCTCTTTTTTAGGTGCCGCAACAGTTGGTTTAACTTCTGTTTTAACTCTTTTTTTGAAGTAAATTCTTACTTCTTTAGCATCGGGTGAAACCTGCGCATTTATAGCAGTAGAGTCTTTTAAGTTAAAAGTTATCCTTGTTTTTTCTGTGGCTGTTTTTTGCGCAACAATTCCTGTATAATCAGGGTTTTGGTGCAATTTATCTATTGCTTGTTGATTGAAGTCGTTAACGTTTTGCAAATCAAGGTAAAATTTTGAATTTTCTTCAAAAGTTGTAATTGCAACCGGATTGCTAAATGTAATATTTACAACATCAAGGTTATCGCCGGCGTTTTTTGCCTCATAAGAAAGTATTTGACTTGTTGTTTCTGTTAATTTTGCATTAAGTACGGCAGTCCTTTTTGCAATAAAAAGACCCTGCAAATCGGGCGAGAGAACAAGTCTGTAGTCTTTTGCATTATCTCCCTGAATAACAAGCCGCGCTGTTGTGGGGGTATTTTGTCCTATTCTTAAAATCTCTCGCTGGGTTACAACGCCGTTTACGACAAGTGAGTTTGAATTTGGAATAGTGAAGCTTTTATTTCTCAATTCGGGTGCTACATTTGCGTTTTCTATGTCATAGACTACTCTTAGAGGATTCTCAAGGACAAAAGAACTTTTTTGGGAAATAATTCCGCTGCCTTTTAGCATTAGTCCGTTATTTAACGTGCTTATGGAATCAACATAAAAGAGAGATTTTAACTTTGTGTCTTTTTCCTCTGTTTTTATTGTTTTAAAGTCAGGCTCTTTTGTGTCTGCAACGTTTATTATTTTTTCTTTTGTTTCGCTTGAGTATGTTACACCTTCTAATAAGTCTGCTTTTCTTTCTCCTTGTGTCATGTTGTTGTATATAGTTTTGAATTTTTCACTTGCAAGGAGTGATTTAGAATATCTTATAATTATTTGTCTGTCGTTAGCGTATATTGCAAAATCCTTAGGATCAAATTTTTTATTGTATTCAAAGACAATTCTTACAGTGTGTGGATTTGTTGAAAACTGCGAGATTTTAACAGTATTTAGAGAAGAATTTTTTAGGGTGTATGTTCTTTGGTTTCCCATTAAAACCGTATTTGTTATATCTACAAAAACTCTGTCGGGACTGTCAAGAAAACACTTTGTGATGACATTTTCAGGTGTCCTTACGCTTTTGTCGTTGTCCTCGGGCGTTTGCATTGTTTTGGGAAATATTTTGCCGACTGATTTTATAATTATAAGATTGTCCGAATTATCAAATTCAAGTCCCGTAATTTTAACGACAGGAGCAGCTTGCGCGCAAAACGTGAGCGCAAAGAACATTAAAAAAGCCAGTATTAATTTTACAACTTTCCCCATAACTCCTCATTTTAATAATAGCACTAAGTTGGTTTTATAGCCAATAATCAAAAGTAAACTTTTTTAAAATTTTTCAACTGTTTTATTGGTCATGCTTTTTGAGTTTTGCAAGTAAAATTTTCTTAATTAAGTTTGTAAATTTTAATTTTCCCTATTGTTTACTTGGGGCATGGTTGATTGTAAAAAAAAATTAATATTAAAAATATTGCCTATGCGCTTAGTTTGGTATTTGATAAATACAACAAGGAATTAAGGCAAACATCATTGAAAGGAGTGGTGGCAAAGTATTTCGGTGTTTAGTTCACTAAAATGAAAGAGGAATGAAAAAGAGATTTTTAGATTATTAACAACAAAAAAGAAGTTTAAAAAAGGTGGCGAACGCTGCTGGACTTGAAAAAGAGGAAAAAATTACCGCTTCATTGGAGGCGGTTTATTTTTTATCATTACTCACTTGGGCTAATTTTGTAAATTTATTAGGCGCTTTTTTATTTTTTTGTTAGAATTTACATGTAAATTCTTATAAGGACACTAAGAGATGAAAAATAAAATCATTCTTTTTTGGGTAATAGTAATAATATCGATTGCATGTTTGGGTGTAATTATTAAAAAACCCACATCTTTGGGGCTTGACCTTGTTGGCGGTTCAAGACTTACTCTTGAAGCACAAACTTCAGCTACCATTAAAAAAATTACTCCTGAGATTATGGATTCTCTGCAATATGCGATAGAAAACAGGGTAAATGCTCTTGGTGTCGGTGAAACAACTGTACAAAAAGTCGGTGATAAAAGATTAATGATTGAAATACCAAATATTTCAGATACATCAAAAGCAAAAGAATTTTTGGGTGAAACAGCCGAACTTGAGTTTAAAAGACCTTCAGGAGTTGGCGAAAATGGTGAAGTTATTTGGGAAAGCACAGGCTTAACGGGTAAAGATTTGAAAAAAGCTCTTGTAGGCTCATCTCCGGGTAACGGCGAATGGGTTGTTTCAATTGAATTTAACCAAGAAGGTGCAAAGAAATTTGCTAATTTGACACGACAACTTGTCGGGCAGCAAATGGCAATTTTCTTTAACGGAGAGTTAAAATCGGCGCCAAGGGTTAATGAAGAAATAACAGGCGGTCATGCGCAAATAACAGGCGGAGATGGCGGCTTTGAGTATCAGGAAGTTAAAAACATGGTCGACTTGCTAAATGCGGGTGCTTTACCTGTCGGGGCTGAAATTATAGAAGAAAATTCGGTAGGACCTACTTTAGGCGCCGACAGTATTCAAAAAAGCAAATTTGCAGGTGCTATAGGCCTTGCACTTGTTATGATATTTATGATTGCATACTACAGGGCTCCGGGGGTAATTTCCTGTATCGCCCTTATTATATACAGTATAATTGTATTTGCAATATTTAAAATAATTCCCGTAACACTTACACTGGCAGGTATTGCAGGTTTTATACTTTCGATAGGTATGGCGGTCGATGCAAATATTTTGATATTTGAGAGAACAAAAGAGGAGTTAAGGGCGGGCAGGTCTTTGTTTACCGCAATTAATTCAGGCTTTGAGAGAGCTTTTACAAGTATTTTTGATTCAAATATGACAACAATTATTACTTGTGCTATTTTGTACGCGCTCGGTACGGGTGTAGTAAAAGGTTTTGCGCTGACGCTTGCAATCGGTGTTTTGGTTAGTATGTTCAGTGCAATTACCGTTACAAAGAACTTTATGCACCTTGTTTTCGGTACAGGCGAACTTAAACACCCTGCACTGTTTGGTTTAAAACAGGATGAAATCCAAGACGCTTACAGTGCCGTTGAAACAAAGAAAGAAAAAGCTAAATTTGGCGTACTTGACTAATTTTTAAGGAGATAAAAATGGCTAATCCCAATTTAATAAAAAGCAGTTATTTAATTGATGTTGTAAAGCACAGATGGCACTACCTTTTGATAAGTATTGTTATTTTGGTGCCGTGTATTTTTGCTATGTTTTATTTAATGTTTACGCAGCCAAATCATTCGCCTGTTAAATTGGGAATTGATTTTACGGGCGGTACTATTTTGCAATACGGTATTGAAAACTCGCTGACTCCCGATAAAATCAGCACCATAAGAGCCGAGCTTGAAAAAAACGGGGTTGCAAATCCGGTTATCCAAAATATCAGTAACCAAGGCAAAGATGAAGGTATAAGAAATATTATATCCATTAAAACAGGTTTTATAGGTGAGAAAAATAACAATCAAATCAATAAAATTACTTCTGTTTTATCGAACAACACCACTGCTGTGCAGCTTATTTCAACAACGTCAGTCGGGCCTACTTTAGGTAAAGAACTTCTTAAAAATTCTCTTGCGGCTTTACTTTTGGCGTTTTTAGGTATAGTTATTTATATTTCATTCAGATTTCAGTCTGACTATGCAATAATTGCACTTTTGGCGCTGTCCCATGATGCTGTTTTTGTTGTCGGTGTATTTTCAATCCTTGGAATACTTTACGGCGTGCAGGTTGACAGCTTATTTATCACTGCAATACTTACAGTAGTAGGTTTTTCGGTACATGATACAATTGTTGTATTTGACAGAATAAGAGAAAACAACCGTTTCCTTGCTAAAAAATATTCAAGTGGCGAAATTATTAATGCCAGTGTAAATCAAACTTTAGCAAGAAGTGTAAATACTTCTCTTACAACGCTTTTAACCCTGCTTGCGCTTTATTTCTTCGGTGGTGCAACAACAAAAGATTTTGTTTTGGCTATGATTTTAGGTATTATAGCAGGTACATATTCAAGTATATTCTTTGCATCGGTACTTTTGGCGTGGGACAAGGAAATTAAAGCGAAAAAGGCAAATGCACAAAATAACTAAAAAATATGATTCTCTGGCACATTTTGTGTCTTGTGAGCGCGAAGTTTTGGGACTTTCTCAGTCAGGGCTTGCAAAAAAGTGCAATTTGACTCTTGAGCAAATTAGCTCGATTGAATCGGGCATAGAAACTTTTTTATCGACTACCGTAAGGCAAAAGTTGGCAAAGGGCCTAAAAACTTCTTTAGAGCAGATTAAAGTCTATGAAAAAGGTGAGGACTTTACTCTTGGTTCTGTATCAGATATTGAGGATTTAAAAGAACAGATTTTAACAAACGGTGAAAATTCTAAAGTTGCGCTCTACTGCCCTGTTTGCGGCTCAAAACTCATTGTAAGGATTGCAAAAATGTACGACCTTGAGGACAATTTGGTTCTGCACCCAAAAGCAAGGTGTTCCAAGTGTCCTTTTCAAGTTCAATAAAAAACGCTCTTTTAAAGAGCGTTTTTTAATCTTTGAACAACTTTGTCTTTACCTAAAATCCAAATTGTTTCCGCCATATCAGCCCCGCGTGTTCTGCCTGTTATGGCCGCGCGAATTGCCCACATGGTTTCTTTGGGTTTATATCCTTTGTTTTCTTTAAAGTATGTTCTTAAATCTGCCAGTTTGTTGTGGATATCTTCTTCATCGTCAAAATTCCAACTATCAGCGTTATCTATAACATATTGAATAACTTCTTTTGATAAATCTTTGTCTAAAACCTCTCTTACTTCATCATAAGATAAATTATCTTCAAAGAAATAACTTGCATCATGTTCTATTTCAGAGAGTACCGTCAGGGGTTCGCGGGTAATTTGAACGATTTTTTCCAGTTTTTCTCTTGAATACTTTGTAATATCATATTTTGATAAAAACGGAATAATCATATCAGTTAGTTTTGGTATTTCCATTTTTTTAATGTACTGACCGTTCATCCAGTTAAGTTTGTCATATTCAAAAACGGAGTTTGAACTTGAAACTTCATGAATTCTAAAGTCTTTGGCTATTTCATCAACCGATTTAATCTCAACACCATCAGATGGTGCCCAGCCTAAGAGTGCAACAAAGTTAATAAGCGCGTCCGTTAAATATCCTTGTTTAACAAAGTCGCTTACTGCAGTTGCGCCATGGCGTTTGGATAATTTTGTCCTGTCAGGTGCTAAAATCATACCTAAATGTCCGAAATTCGGCACTTTTGCGCCCAGTGCCTCATAAATCAAAATTTGTTTGGGAGTGTTTGAAATATGGTCTTCACCTCTTATGACATCAGTTATTTTCATCAACATATCATCGATTACAACTGCAAAGTTATAAGTCGGTGTTCCGTTGGATTTCATTATTACAAAATCACCGATTAAGCTTGTATCAAATTTAAGCTCACCTTTAACAAGGTCGTTAAACATAAGCTCTTTATGTTCTACCCTAAAACGGATAGATGGTTTTATGCCCTTTGCGCGCAGTTCATTTTTTTCTTCTTCCGTTAAATTTAAGCATTTTCTTGAATAAACATAAGCGCTGTGGTTTTTAATGGCTTCTTCTTTTTCTGCTTCAAGTTCTTCGTTTGTACAAAAACACTCATAAGCATAGCCCTTATCCATCAGCATTTTTGCATATTTCGGGTAAATGTCGAATCTTTGGGATTGGTAATAAGGGCCATAGGGACCTCCCACATCGGGGCCTTCATCCCAGTTTAGCCCAAGCGCTTTTAAGCTGTCAAAAATATTTTGAGTATAGGCTTGCGAACTTCTGTCCAAATCTGTATCTTCAATCCTTAAAACAAATTCGCCGCCGACTTTTTTTGCATACAAAAAGTTAAATAAAGCCGTTCTTGCCGTACCTATGTGTAAATTCCCGCTTGGAGAAGGTGCAATTCTCACTCTGATTTTATCTGACATAATAACCTCATAAATTCTGCTTTTCATAAAAATCATACCTCTAAAATAAAATTTTTGCATTTTAAAATTTATTTAGTATTATTTTTTTATGGAAAATAAATTGAAAATCGGATTAATAGGACTGGGAACAGTTGGTTGCGGAGTTGTTAAAACTCTTTGTGCTTTCCCTCAAATAGAAATAGTAAAAGCCGCAGTCAGAAATTTAAACAAAAAGCGCGATGTTGAGGTAAGGTGTATAACAGATGACCCTTTTGAAATTGTAAATGACCCTGAAATTGATGTTGTTGTTGAGGTTGCAGGCGGTGTTAACCCTGCTTTTGACCTTTTAAAAACTGCGATTAAAAATAAAAAACATATTGTAACCGCAAATAAGGAGTTGCTTGCAAAACATGGTGCAGAACTTTTTGATCTTGCAAACGAATATAATGTTGCAATACTCTACGAAGCTGCGGTTGCCGGCGGCATACCAATTATTATGCCTATTAAAACAACTCTTAAAGGAAACAAGTTTAAAAAAGTTGCAGGTATCTTAAACGGTACGACAAATTATATTCTCACTCAAATGGAAGAAAAGGGTATTTCATACCAAGAATGTTTAAAAGAAGCTCAGGAGTTGGGTTATGCCGAAGCTGATCCTACAGGGGATGTTGAAGGCTTCGACACAATGTATAAAATTGCAACGTTAGCCAATATTACATTTAACAAAAGAATTGACGTGACAAAAATTCATCGCGAAGGTATTACAAATATAAGCGCACAAGATATTAAATTTGCGGATGAATTGGGCTACAAAATCAAGCTTATTGCTCTGGCACAGGACAATGACGGTCAAATTGACGTTCGTGTACACCCTATGCTTGTTAGTAAGTCAAATGTTATCTCGGGGATTAACAATGCACTGAATGCCGTAATGCTTGAAGGATTCCCCGTCGGGCAAGTCATGTTTACAGGTCCCGGAGCAGGTGAATTTCCGACAGCAAGCTCTGTTGTGGGTGATATTTTGGCAATAGATGCAGAATTTGGTAAATGTGAAACAATTTTGCCGATGACGCGCTGCCATCATAGAGAAATGGCTGTTCAAACGGATATTTTGGATACTAAAAACAGCTACTATATTTCAATTACCGCGCCTAATGCCATGGGAGTTATCGGCGTAATCGGTACTGCATGCGGTGAAAACAAAATAAATATCTCAAGCGTTTTGCAAAAAGGTACTCAAAAAGACGGTACTGCGCAAATCATTGTAATCACAGAGGAGTGCTCGGAGCGCGATATTCAAAATGCTATTGAAGAATTAAAAAAACAATCTATAAAAATTAATAATTTAATAAGGGTTATGTAAAATGAGATACAACGGATTAATAGATAAATACAGGGAATATTTACCCGTAAGTGATTCGACAGAGATTATAACATTGTGCGAAGGTAATACCCCGCTTATTAAAGCTGAGAATTTGGCTAAAAAAATAGGTTTGGATTGCGAAATATATTTAAAATATGAAGGTTCAAACCCAACAGGAAGTTTTAAAGACCGCGGTATGACAATGGCGGTTACAAAGGCAAAAGAAGAAGGGTCGCATGCTATAATATGTGCTTCAACAGGCAACACATCAGCTGCTGCAGCTGCATACGGCGCTAAGGCGGGTCTTAAAACTTATGTTTTAATACCTGACGGATACATTGCTCTTGGTAAATTGTCGCAAGCTATGATGTACGGGGCAAAAGTCATTGCAATAAACGGTAATTTTGATAATGCTCTCGATGCTGTTCGCGAAATTTCAAAAAATTATCCGATAACCCTTGTAAATTCCGTAAATCCATACAGAATAGAGGGACAAAAAACAGGTGCTTTTGAAATTATTGAAGCGCTCGAGGATGCGCCTGATTATCACTTTATTCCCGTTGGTAATGCGGGTAATATAACGGCTTATTGGAAAGGTTATAAAGAATTTTACAACCTTAAAAAGTCAACAAAATTGCCTAAGATGATGGGTATCCAAGCAGAGGGTTCTGCTGCAATTGTTAAGGGTTGCAAGATTGACTGTCCGCAAACAATTGCAACAGCGATAAGAATAGGTAATCCCGCAAGCTGGAAACAAGCAGAAGCAGCGCGCGATGAGTCAAAAGGTACTATTGATATGGTATCTGATGAAAAAATTATCGAAGCATACAATATTTTAGCTTCAACTGAAGGTGTTTTGGCTGAACCTGCAAGCTGTGCGCCAATTGCAGGATTAATCAAATTAAAAGACACAATTAAACCAAAATCAAAAATTGTTTGTATTTTAACCGGTAACGGCTTAAAAGACCCTGATTGTGCTATTAAATACGCGAAATCTCCTGTTGAGAAAACAACAAGCGAAATAAAAGATATTGTGAAATTGATGGGTTTGTAAGTTGTTTTAGCAATTTGAGGCAATTTTTTTGGTTAACTGTTTTTATATTTAATATAGTAAACAGGAAGGGTTTTGTATATGAACATTAGACCAAAAGTTTTAAGCAGTGCGGATTTAGCTAAATCAGGTGCGGCAGACATCCTAAAAACCGCAATAGAAGAACAAATTAAAAAGAACACTACTAAAAAGGCAGTTTCTCTGCAAGATTTAAAAGCGGCTTATAGCGCCGGTGATGTTTTCCAAAAAATTGGGAAAACTGTAAAGTAAAAGTATATTAAACAACTAAACAACAGCTCTTTTGCATATAATTGCAAAAGAGTTTTTTATGCGATTTCATCCAAAATAATTGCAAGTGACAAACTGTCGGGTGCGTCTATAATCATGCCTTCTTTGTCGTAAGTTACACCGATTGTTTGCTGCTTAACTTTCTTTTGGGTAATCATATTTTTTAATACGGTAAGTGACATTGTTGCAGCACCTGCAAGAGCTGCAAAGTATGCTATCGGACGCGCCTTTTTAGCTTGTTTTATGACTTTTGTATTTTCTGCGTATTCTGCTAATTTGCCCGCGTCGGCAACTCTTTGAACACAAGTGTTAAAAGCTTCTTTTGCATTTTCATCCAAGTTTTGAGCAATTTGCTCAATTCCTTCTTTTGTTCCTTGAATTATGCTGTCTTTACTCTTTACAAAAACATCTGCTACATTATCCAACGATTTGTTTTTTGATATGTTGTCGACAACTTGTTGGAATTCTGCTTCTTTTGCGGATTTTACCATATCTTGAATGTGCTGTGATGCGGTTTTAAAAGCTGTATCGTGTTCTGCTCTGCTGAGCGGCACATAACGAGATACGAGCGCAGTAGCAGCTGCACCTGTAATGCCTGAGGCAATTACGTTTGTGTTATTATTGGCACTGTTAATTCTTTCTGTTCTCATATACTCTACCTCAATTTCACACAAACAGACCACCCCGAAATCCTTAAAGGAACGGTGTGACCCACAAGTAACCTATGGTTAAAACTAGCTAACCGTGTTTTCAAATTTTTAACATTGTATCATAACAAGAATAACTTGTCAATAGTTTGTGCAATTTTAAATATAAGTTTTTCTTACCCTGAGTCATTTCCTCTCATCTCAGACAATCGCCTGCTGCCATCGATAACCCTCCCTGTCACCCTGAACTTGTTTCAGGGTCTGTTCATTATTGTCACCTTGAATTTATTTGGAGGTCTACCCCCTATTTTAGGTGCATTTTATAATGCAACAACTTTTAAGATGCCGAAACAAGTTCGGCATGACGGTGACGGGTCTGTTGTCACCCTGAATAATATCTTCTCACACCAGACAACCGCCTGTC
This sequence comes from Candidatus Galligastranaerophilus intestinavium, assembly GCA_018716625.1. Classification (GTDB taxonomy): domain Bacteria; phylum Cyanobacteriota; class Vampirovibrionia; order Gastranaerophilales; family Gastranaerophilaceae; genus Galligastranaerophilus; species Galligastranaerophilus intestinavium. The sequence continues at coordinate 16,872 of DVJQ01000023.1, forward strand.
GCCTTTATCGACACCCCTCCTGCTCTCAAAAATCTCTTTGTCACCCTGAACAACCGCCTGCTGCCATCGATAACCCTCCCTGTCACCCTGAACTTGTTTCAGGGTCTGTTCATTATTGTCACCTTGAATTTATTTGGAGCATACCCCCTATTTTAGGTGCATTTTATAATACACCAACTTTTAAGATGCCAAAACAAGTTCGGCATGACGGGTCTGTTGTCACCCTGAATAATATCCTCTCACACCAGACAACCGCCTGCTGCCATTGCACTTTGCACACCTTTGCAAAACTTGTTTTTTCTAACACAGCACAAGCTGTGTAGAGAAAAAACTACGTTTTGGAAATTACATCATTCCCATGCCCCTGGGCAACTTCGTTGCACGGCGCAGCAGTACGGTTACATTTTGACCCGCAAAACTCTCGTTTCACGGGTCAAAATTTTACACACTTTGGGGTCATTCGTAATTTTTTACGCAGCACATGTACTTAAAGGGTAAGGACTACAAAAATGGTCGCCAAACTCCTCGTTTGCCGACCATTTTCTCGCACACCTTTGCAAAACTTGTTTTTTCTAACACAGCACAAGCTGTGTAGAGAAAAAACTACGTTTTGGAAATTACATCATTCCCATTCCGCCGCCCATGCCTGACATATCGGGCATTTGAGGAGCTTTTTCTTCAGGAATTTCAACAACTGCAGCTTCTGTTGTTAGTAGCATTGAAGCAACGCTTGCAGCGTTTTCAAGAGCTGATCTTGTTACTTTTGCAGGGTCAACAATACCTGATTTAAACATATCTCCGTATGTATTTGTAAGGGCGTCATAACCATATGCGCCTGTTTCCTTTTTAACGGCGTCAACTACAACATCACCCTTAGCGCCTGCATTGTTAGCAATTGTTGTTAGAGGAATATGCAAAGCTGATGTTAAAATCTTAAAACCGATTTTTTCATCATCAGATGTAAATGTTTTGTTTTCAAGCATATTTTCAAGAACTTGTTGAACACGAACAAGAGCAACACCGCCACCGGGGACGATACCTTCTTCTTGAGCTGCGCGAGTAGCATTCAGTGCGTCTTCAATTCTTAATTTTGATTCTTTAAGTTCAACTTCGCTTGCTGCGCCTACTTCAATAACAGCTACGCCGCCTGAAAGTTTTGCAACTCTTTCTTGCAGTTTTTCTTTGTCATATTCACTGTCAGATTGCTCGATTTGTTTTTTCAAAAGTGCAACTCTTTCATCAACCGCACGTTTTGTTTCAGGACCAACAACTATTGTAGTTTCGTCCTTTGTTACCGTTACTCTTCTTGCTTTGCCAAGTTGTTGTACTGTTACGTTTTCAAGCTTGATACCAAGTTCTTCGGTAAACATTTGGCCGCCTGTTAAAATAGCGATATCTTCAAGCATTGCTTTTCTTCTGTCGCCAAAACCGGGAGCTTTTACGGCAACCGCTCTTAAGACTTTTCTCATTGTGTTAACAACAAGTGTTGCAAGCGCTTCGCCTTCAACATCTTCTGCGATGATTAAAAGTGATTTACCGTCACGTGCTACTTGTTCCAATATCGGTACTAAATCTGCAATTAAGTTGATTTTTTTGTTTACGCAAAGAACGTAAGCATCTTCTAAAACTGCTTCCATGCGTTCAGCATCTGTAATAAAGTAAGGTGAGATATAACCTTTGTCAAATTGCATACCTTCAACAACTTTTTTGTCAGTTCCGAAAGTTTTTGATTCTTCAACCGTTATAACACCGTCTGTGCCAACTGCTTCCATACAATCAGCGATTAAGTTACCGATGAATTTATCATTACCTGCTGAAATTGAAGCAACTTGAGCTCTCATTTCTTTAGAGTCAACCGATTTTGACATTGCTTTAATTTCTTTAACCGCTTCTTCAACAGCCTTTGTAATACCGCGTTTAATACCCATAGGATTAGCGCCTGCTGCAAGGTTTCTTAAGCCTGCACGATAAATTGCCTGTGCAAGTACGGAAGCTGTTGTTGTACCATCGCCTGCTACGTCGTTTGTTTTTGATGAGACATCTTTTAAAAGTTGTGCGCCTGCATTTTCAAGCCCGTCTTTTAATTCTATTTCTTTTGCAATTGTTACACCGTCGTTAACAATTTGAGGTCCGCCGAATTTCTTTTCAAGAATTACGTTTCTGCCTTTTGGGCCAAGTGTTACTTTAACAGCATCAGCAACGGCATCTACACCTCTTAATAAGGCTTCGCGTGCTTGAGCATCAAATACGATTTTTTTAGCCATTTTTATATCTCCTTATTCAATAATCGCTAATACATCTTTAACAGAAAGGATTTTATACTCAACTTCATCAATTTTTACATCGGTGCCGGAGTATTTTGCAAATAAAACTTTATCTGCAACTTTTACATCCATTTCTTCTCTTGTACCGTTGTCTGTATATTTACCGGGACCGACAGCTATTACTTCACCTTTTTGAGGTTTTTCTTTTGCACTGTCGGGAATAAAAATTCCGCCTGATGTTTTTTCAACATCATCTATAACCTTGATAACAATTTTGTCTGCCAAAGGTTTAATTGTAGTCATTGTATTATCCTCCTTTTTTACTTTATGTGAAAATCATATAATTATTTTTTTTGCATGGGTGAATAATTAACAAAAAATTAATTATTCGAAAATTTAACTTCTTGATATGCTCTATATCTTGTGCTAGTTTTATATTGTTGAGTATTAAGGCGTAAATATTTATGATTAAACCTTGGGATGAGTATTTTTTGGAAATTGCAAAAACTTGTGCTTCGCGCTCAAACTGTTTAAGAGCCCATGTAGGGGCGGTTATAGTAGGCGAGGACAAAAAAATTAAAGCAACCGGCTACAACGGCACTCCCTCAAAAGTGGTATCATGTGCCGAGCTTGGTTTTTGTTACAGAATAAAAAATAATATCCCTTCAGGCACAAGGTATGAAACCTGCCGCTCGATACACGCCGAGCAAAACGCCATAATTCAGGCGGGGCAAGATCGCTGTAAGGGTGCCACAATGTATATATGGGGGCATAATTTCATATGTATTTTGTGTAAAAGATTCATTGTTCAATCGGGTATTGAGAAAATATACCTTCAAAAAGATGAAAACTCCCCCATTGAATTTGTTGACGCAAATACAATCAGAGAGGAGCTTTCAAAATCTATATTGAGCGAAAAAGACTGTGCTGCTTGTACAAATGACTAGTCATCAATGCGAAGTTTTTTTGCAGCTTCGTTTTTTTCCGGTTCTTTCTTTTCAAGAGTGATTTTTAGTATCCCATGTTTAAATTCGCTCTTTGCATTATCAGTATTGATTAAATGCTCAAGAGGAATTGTTCTTGAAAATTTACCGTAGCGAAATTCGCTTGTGTGAATATTTTCCTTTTCTTCCTCTTTTTCAAATTTTGACTGTGCGTGTACTATAATGCCGTTTTCATATAAATCAACGTCAATGTCCTCTTTTTTGACTCCTGCAAGCTCAATTTTTATTTTGTAATCTTTTGGGGTTTCTTTTACCTCAATTGCGGGGCGAAATGTCATCTCAAGAGGGGTATGCCCTTTGTCCATAAACTCCATATCGCCGAATGTGTCTTTTAAAAATCTTGTTAAGTCCTCATGCATATTGTTAAAAAAATACGACGGCTCTCTTTTTATAATGCTAAATCTCATATACTTACCTCCTTTTTTAAACTGTATTTTTGGTCAAGTCGACACAAAAAACATTGCCTATATGTGTAAAGTTTTGTAACTAAATATGCAATTTTATAAGACTAAAAGTTTTTATATATATGTATAGAAAAATGTAAGGATTAAATATGTCGATTGGTGCAATAGGCGGATTTGATTTTGAAAAGTACAAACAGCCGATAAATTATACATCTGCTGTCAACCCTTTTAGCTCAGGTATAACAGGTACACAAGGCCGCGCTGAGCAGCCCAGATTTTCAGGCATGCAAGAGCGCGAATTGGACCCTCAAATGCTTGCTCAAAAGGCACAAAATTTTCAAAACGGACTTGGGGGAACAAATAACCCCGATGACCACAAAATATTTTTTGCGGCTTAAGTATGAAATAAAATATCAAAAAACCCCTTTTTTAAAAGGGGTTTTTGCTTATTATCCGAATGTTTTAAATGATGTTTCGACGTTATTTTGAATTACCTTCTGTACGCTTTCAATTTCCGTTTCAAGCGCCTTGTGTTCTGTTTCAAGTTCTTTTAGCCTCATTTCAAGGGTTTTATCTTTGCTTTGGAACAGTGATTTTTTCTCCTCATATTCTGCTTCTGCGGCAGCATCATCTGTTTTATCAAGCGTTTCTGTTATCATGGTTTCTGTTGTGTTGGCATAGTCAACTTTATCCCAAACAGGTTCTTCTTCTCCTGTTTCATCGGTGAATTTCTTTAATTCTATAAAATAAATACCGTTTGTGAGGGCATTTTGCAACATATCGCTTCTTTCGATTTCAGGGTCAACAAAATAGTCTTTTTCGGTTAGACCATCTTCTGAGAGTCCTTCTTCGTTAAATTCCGGAAGTTTTGGCACAACAACTTTTCCGCCGACAGTAACCAGTCTGCCGCCAATTCCGGGGTTTTCGTCTGTTTCTGAGCGCACAATATCATCATAGGTAAGTTTATTATTGTAGTTGTATAAATCAGTATCAGAGGCAGTTTTTGCATTGAATAACAATGTGGTGTTATTCATTTTATCATTGTATTCGCTTGTCCAGCCTTCAGTTTCCTGAGCAAGCATAAGCCTTTCATGGGTAATACGCTGAGCCTGATACTCATTGTTATTTTTTTGTGCGGTTAATATTAGAAACCTTGCTTGACTGGCTGACATTCCCATAAGGGTCACTCCTTGCTTTATTGTTCCTTGTATTTGTTTTGTCGTCATTTTTTCTTGTTTCTTTAATGTTTAATTGTTATTTTGACCTGTTTTGAAACAAAAATTTACAATTCCAAATTGTTAATAAAAAATAAATTTTAAATAGACAAGGCGCATTCATAAATTATAATGTTATTAATCAAAGTTTTTATAAGGAGGTTGGTTAAATGTTCATTGATAATGAAAATGAAGTTAACAGTGAAGATATGGATGTTTCGAATAATCCTTTTGAGGAAAAAAACGAAAGTGATTTGGATAGTGAAAACCCTGAAGAAAATAATTCAAATCCTGACGATGAGTGTGAAAAACTTAGAGCAGAACTTGCAGATTTAAACAATAAATATATAAGAATGGCGGCTGATTTCGACAATTACAGAAAACGTCAGGCGCAAGAGAGAGAAAGTCTTTTAAAATACGGTGCTGCAGAAACAATGACCAAGCTTTTGGCTGTTTTAGATACTTTTGAGAGAGCAAAAGAGTCGCTAAAAGATATTGACGACGCTAAAAGCGTTAAAGAAAGCTATGAAGTAGCTTTTAAGCAGCTTTTGGATACTTTGAAAAAAGCGGGGCTTGAAACAATAGACGCGCTAGGAGCTGAATTTGACCCCAATTTACACGAAGCAATAGCTCAAACGCCGACAAACGAGCACCCTGACAACACCGTTATTTCGCAAATGCAAACAGGATATAAGCTCGGTGACAGAGTTTTAAGACCAGCGCTTGTAAACGTCGCGCTTAATGAGGAATAGAGATGGACTACTATGAAACCCTTGGCGTAAGTAAAAATGCCACAAAAGATGAGATAAAAAAAGCTTTCAGACAGTTGGCAAGAAAGTATCACCCTGATGTCAACAAAGAAGAAGGCGCTGAAGAAAAATTTAAAGAGCTGGGTCGTGCTTATGAGACCCTTATGGATGATCAAAAGCGTGAATTGTACGACAGATACGGTGAGGACGGTCTCAAAAATGCCGGATACAATACAAATGCCTTTGATTTTGATTTTGGTGACTTGGGCGACATTTTCTCCTCATTTTTTGGCGGAGGAATGAGCGGTTTTTCTTCCGGTCGTTCAAATCCTAATGCTCCAAGACGCGGGGCGGATTTAAGGTTGGATATTGAAATAAGCTTTGAAGAAGCTGTATTTGGTTGTGAAAAGGAAATTAAATTTGACCATCTTGAAAGCTGTGACGAGTGCTCGGGCAGCGGACTGGATAAGGGTGCAAAAGACACTGTTTGCCCCACATGCCATGGTCAAGGCAGAGTGCAGCAAAGCACAAGAACAATTTTAGGTTCGTTTACTTCCGTTACTGTTTGCCCCACATGCCATGGTAGCGGTAAAAATCCAAAGGCTGCTTGCAAAAAGTGCAAGGGCAGCGGTTGCATTACTAAAGAAAAAAGCTTGAAAATTAAAATCCCTCATGGGGTTGATACAGGCTCTAAAATAAGGCTTGCAAATGAAGGGGACGCAGGTGTTAACGGCGGTAGAAACGGGGATTTGTATGTCGTTATTCACTCCAAAGAATCAAAAGAATTTGTAAGAGATGGTTTTGATATTCACTCAAGACTTGATATAACAGTTCCTCAGGCTGTTTTGGGAGACAGGGTCGTTATAAATACAATCCATGGTGAAAAAACGATAAACATCCCGCAAGGTATACAAAGCGGCGAAAAAATTGTCTTTAAAGATTTTGGTGTGCCGTATTTAGGGTCTGATTCACAAAAAGGCTCGCACTATGTTACAATAGTTGTAAATACTCCCAAAAAATTGTCCGAAAGGGAGGAAAAACTTTACCGCGAACTTTATGAAATACAAAACGGTTCAAAAAAAGAGGAGAGTTTGTTGGATAGAGTAAGGGCTACGCTTAAAAAATAGGAGAATATATGAAGATATTGCGCAGCGGGGGTTTAAAGCTTTTTGTAAGTTTATTTGCATTTTTTATTATGTGTCAAAGTGCAAATGCGTCAAAGCTGCCTATTGAGGTGTGGGAATATGTAAAAGAGCAGTTGCCATCCTCGACCCAGCGTTTTGATTCTGTTGTTGTTGTTTCATCGGATGTTATGTATATTCCCCTGTATCCGGCGCAGACTAACGCAGTAAGTAATATTGCGATTGAATATACCTATCCGAGCGGCAAGACGCTTAAGGACAAGCCTGAAATTGTAGTTTTTAACAACAATTTTGTTCTTTTAAAACTTTTTAAAGATAAAAACGGGGATTATACGCTGACAAGCTATGAAGATTTCCCTATGAAGGTTAAATTAGGGGTTATGCCTCAGGATATGCTTGTTCCTCCGGGGCTTAAAATGCCGGAGAATTTAAAACTTGTTTTGGGGGATTTGGTTATACCGTCAAAAGATGAAGGTAATCTTGTTTACCTAAACAAAGATAAAAAACAAAATCCTTCAGACACTCTTATGAAAAACGAGTTTTTACCTTTAAATGAACTTAAAAATAAAAAGACCTACATAACTACATCAGATTCAAAATTTATGTATGTGTATGATGATAACTCAAAAGCACCCCTGTACGAGTTAAAGCTCAGCTCTTTGCCCTCAAAGATAGTTGCTTCAAATTCTACAAAATTTGCACTTGTTGTATATTTTGCAAATAAAAATCTTGAGATAATTGACTTAAAAAATGAAAGAATATTGACTCAAATACCGCTTGATGACGTAGCAAAAGATGTTGATATCGATGTAAATACAAACATGGCTTATGTGAGTTCGCAAAGCGCAAACACAATATATTGTGTGGATTTAAACTCTGCAAGGCTTGCAAAAGCAATAAGGCTTGAGCAATCACCATCAAGGCTTGCAGTATCATCTGACGGTACATCAATTGTTTTTGTCGACGGTGTTTCAGGCGAACTCTTTAGTTTAAAGCTTGGAGATCAAGCTCAGGTCAACCCTGTAGCCAAAACAAAAAACATATCAAAAGTCATGTGCGATAATAATTTTATATACGCAATTTCGCGCACTCAAAATAAAATGCTTGTTTATGACAGAAACACCCTTACACTTATAGATGAAGAAAAATTGAATGAAAAACCGGTGGATGCGATTATGTATCAGGGTAAAATTTACATTCTTTGCGCAAAAGAGGGAGTTTTAGACGTTTACGACAGTACTCAAAAAAAAGTTGTGCAATCAGAGCAGCTTGATAAAGACGGTTTTTATTCAAAAATCACCCTTGTGCCAAACCAGCATAATGTAATTATAACGGGTGTAAATTCTAAAAAGTTTTTGATTTATAATTTGGATGAGATGAAACTTATTAAAAAACAACCCGCCCTTATTGATGTTTCAAATATTGTGATTATGGATAAAACTTCCATACAGGATTTGTAAAATGCAAAGTTTGTGTGAATTTAATAATGATACCCAAAAAGTTCTTTTGGAGTTGGAAAAAACAAGAAAAGAATTTTGGAATATAGATAGAAGTACGGCTAATTTTTTAAATATGCTGATTAAAATACATAATTCAAAGAATGTACTTGAAATCGGCACGTCAAACGGCTACAGCGGCATATGGCTTGCCGATGCACTAAGACATACCGGAGGAAAACTTACCACAATTGAATTTTGGGATAAAAGGCGCTCTGTTGCAATGGATAATTTCAAGAAATGCGGTCTTGATGATATTATTGATGCGCGCATTGGCAGTGCGCTTTTGATATTAGACGAAATGCGTAGCGAAGTCGAACATGGCAGAGGCGAGCTTTTTGATTTGGTCTTTGTCGATGCCAATAAACTTGAGTATATCGAGTATTTTCATAGGATTGACCCCCTTTTAAAAAGTGGCGGGATAATTGCCGCTGACAACACTATTTCACATGCTAAAAAAGTCGAACCATATTTAAAGGCGCTTTTGGAGCATCCTTCTTATCAAAATCAGATGCTTAATTTTGATGCGGGACTTTTTCTTTCTTTTAAAAATTAAGTTTCAAAGTTTTCGCTTTCTTCTTCAAAGACTACAAATGCGTTTGAGATTGGTATGCCGCCGTTTTGTGCAGGTGAGTTTGTAATTGTTCCGTTTACATACATTACGCTTGAACCTCCGCCGTCAAAATTCATTGCATATGTGCAGCCCAAGCCTTTCATTATGTATGCAAGCTGTGTGAGGGTCACGCCGACTGAAGTTTCTTCGCGTCCGTCAATTGTTACTATTACAAGCTCGTTCTTTTCATTAAAACCTATTGCGCTGCGCGGGTTTTTACCGGTAATTGAGGAAAACTTTTGCGCGTTTACATCTACAAAAATTTCTCCGTTTTTTACAAGGTAAGGTCCTGCGCCTATTATGTGATTTGCGTCTTTGAAACTTTCATTTATTTTTACGTCATAGCTTATATTCCTTTCTTTTGCCAGATTATCCAATATTTTTGCCGGTGCACTTATTACAAAACCGTTTTTTGGAATTGCAATTTGATTTGCACTCATAGCTGTTATTTTGCCGTCCACAACCGCAGCTACTTTGCCGTATTTTGGCGCCATAGGCGACATTGTGCCCCATTTTGGAGTATATATAATTGTATATGTGCTCAACATTCTGGGTTGGTTAATGTTGTGAGCTTTAAGGGTTGATTTGTTTGACTTTATTGTAATTGTCATATACACTTTGTCCATCACAAAGCGTGTTTTGCCGTTTTCATTTATTATTCCCATGCCGACCCTGTCGTATATAGGCCCTGTTAAAACTTCCTTGTCTATTACAAGTGCACCCAGCGGCACGCCGCTTGAGGGTTTAAAGTAGCCGGCATTAACCGCTGCAATTGCATTGTTTTTTTGTGCTATGTTTCTGATTTGTGCTCTTGAGTTGAGTTTTTCTCCTGCTGTTTGAGGTTTAAGGTTTAATTTGTGATTTGCGCTTGTATCTACTTCAATGATATTTATCTTTACCGGTCTTTGGTTTATGTATCTTGTTTGTTTTATGTGTGCTACCCCTTGCGTGGGATAAGATATGTTTTTTGCGGGATATTTTTTACTTATTCTGTCAATAAAATTGTGTCTGTTTACTGCTTCTTGTTGCAGTGGTGTAACATAGGCTATTTTTTCTTCTTTTGAATTTTCTTCAATAAAAATCGGGTGGCTTAAGCTTAGAGCTTTTGAGCAGACACCCGATGTTACAGTTATGCATAGTGTTACTATTGTGGCCAAATATACGGTGTGGAGCGAACTTGGCGGGACTTTTTGCTTTAATTGCCTTATGTGTCCCGACGAGCAGTTAATTTTGTCGATTGTTTCTGCCGCGTTCATTTAATGCTCCGTCTGCTTTGTTTTATTTCTATCTACTACTATTGTAACATAGATTTACAAAGCCCGCAAGCCCTTTATTTATGGTACTTTTAACACTTTTTAAACTGTTAAAATTTTAAAAAATGCGAACTCGTTATTTCTGTTGAGTTCGCATTAAGTGTATTTTTTGCTACATTAAAAAAATTATTTTTTATACCACTGTATTTTTCTTGTAGCGTACATTATCATTGAAATTATTACAAATAAGCCGAAACTGCCAAACAACAGTGATAAATATTCAAGATTTAAAAGTATAAACAAATAAGCATAGAGTGCTAAAAGTACAAGTTTTATAATTATTGCAAGTTTTTTATTGATTGTAAAAGCGTAGGCGGCAATTAATGAAACCGTAAGCAAGGTTGCAAAAAGATATGCTGCCCAAAACGGACAAAACTCACTAAGCGAGAGCAGCAGCAAATAAAATACCACAAGGGATGAACCTATTAAAAGATATTGTATCGGGTGAACTTTTATGTTTGTAACCAATTCAAAAACAAAGAACGCACTGAATGTTAAAACTAAAAACAATACTCCGTATTTGACTGCGCGTTGTGTCATGCGGTAATTATCAACAGGAATTATAAAAGAAACTCCGTATTGTTCGTCTGTGTTTGTGTCTGTTGCAATTTTTGGAATTGACCAGCTTGCACTAAAGCCGTCTTTTGTAATATTTTTTGTGACAGGTAAAAAGGCTCCCTCAAAGCTTGGATCTGCCCAATTGCTTTTCATCTCAACACTTGCATGGTTGGCACCCGTTGCAAAATTGAGCGAGTCTGCACCTCTTATTTGAAATTTTATTTCAAAAGGAATTTTATTTGTTCCATCAGGTATTGAAACTTCAAAATTTTTATCAATATTTTGTTTAAAAGGTTTGCCAAATACGCTGAATTTTGGCTCGGATACAAAACCTCTGCTGTTTGAAACATTAAAACTTAAAATTGCAGTGTTGTTTTTTACATTCAAATCATTTAAAAAATCCCCTTTTATGCAAATTTCTGCAGTGTAAACGGGTATTTTAAAAATACCTATTTTTTTGAACTCATTTTTTGTCTGCGCTTTTATTTCACAGTTGTCAAGAGTATAAAACAAATACTCCTGCTGCTTGTTTACTTCAAAGGTTTTTTTAGTTTTTAGTTGCGGCATATCAATGGTTTGCTTGCTTGCCCATCCTCCTGCAACTTTTTGCACCGCTTCGTTTTTATAGTCTTCTCTGCCAGAAACAATGTTTATAACAGGTATCAGAGCTATTAAAAGCACCAAAAGAAGCACAAATATTATGCATAATTTTTTCATAACCCCGTTTTGTTCACTTTTGTTTTCGTTTGCCATAATACCCCGCTTCCATAATGACCGTCACATTAGCACAGTTTATAATTCTTGTTAGTAAATTTAAAGTATTTGTTAAGATATTTTTCTTTACATTTGTGAATTTAATGTATAATATTGTTATTATAATACGGAGTTAAGAATGTTAATTGAAGAAGTTTTAGAATTAACTGTCGCAAAAAAAGCCAGTGACTTACACATATCAGCGGATTTGCCGCCGATTTTAAGGATTGATGGCGAACTTGTAAGAACGAATTTGCCCGTTTTGAGTGGAGAAGATGTTGAAACAATCGTTTTCCCTATCCTTACAAACGAGCAGAGAAGAAATTTAGAACAAAATTGGGAGCTTGACTTTGGTTATGGCCTTCATGGTGTAGGTCGTTTTAGGGTAAATGTTTATCGTGATAAAGGTAACTATGCCGCGGCTTTTCGTGTTATTAATTCTGAACCTCCAAGTTGCGACGATTTAGGTTTGCCTCAAATAGTTAAAACAGTTGCTCAAAGACCAAGGGGCTTAATATTGGTTACAGGTCCTACCGGTTCCGGTAAATCTACAACCCTTGCTGCTATGGTTGATTATATTAATTCAAACAGGACTGAGCATATTTTAACAATTGAAGATCCTATAGAATTTATTCATACATCTAAAAAAAGTGTAGTTCACCAAAGAGAACTCGGGCAAGATACACGCTCAACAGCAAACGCTCTGCGCTCCGCGCTTCGTGAAGACCCTGATGTTATTCTTGTCGGAGAGATGAGGGATTTGGAAACTATTGCACTTGCACTGACGGCTGCTGAAACAGGTCACCTTGTAATGGGTACTTTGCACACGTCTTCTGCTTCTCAGACTATTGACCGTATTATTGATGTTTTCCCGCAAGGGCAACAACAACAAATACGTCTGCAACTTTCAAACAGCTTAATTGCGGTATTTTCACAAACACTGTTGCAAAAATTATCTGAAGATGGCGTAACTAAAAAAGGCAGAATAATGGCACAAGAAATCATGATTGTAAACAGTGCTATTGCCAATCTTATAAGAGAACAAAAAAGCGCGCAAATATATTCTGCAATTCAAACAGGTTCGGGACTTGGTATGCAGACGCTTGAGATGGCGCTTAGTGACTTGTGCAAACAAAAACTAATAACAAAAGAGGATGCATTAGCTAAAGCTATCCATACAGAAGAACTAAAGAGAATGTTAGGCATGGGCAGCGGCGGAATACAAAGTGCCAGAATGAGTCTTGGTTAATAAAATTTTTAAACGGGCGTAAGCCCGTTTTTTGTTAAATATTTTTAAAAAGTGTTTGCATAATAACTTGTTCTTGTTAAAATGTTTTTATAAAGTTAATACAATCAGCAATAGAATGTCCCAACATAGGACATTCTATTAATTAGAAGATAATTACAACCCTGTCAAAAAAGGAGAAAAAATGGGTATTAAAGGCAAAAACGACAGAATGGTCGTACTGGCATGCGAAGAGTGTAAGGAAAGAAATTACACGACAACAAAAAACAAAAAGACTTTGAAAGAAAGAATGGAATTGAGCAAATACTGCCCAAGATGTCAAAGACACACTACGCACAAGGAAACAAAATAAAATTCTTGTTCAGTTGCCCAGCAAACCGTCGGGTTTGCGGTAGTTCAAATTGTTCTACCAACTGAACGGGTTGAAAATTAAATATTTTAAGTTGCGTCACAAGTTCAGTTGCCCAGCAAACCGTCGGGTTTGCGGTAGTTCAAATTGTTCTACCAACTGAACGGGTTGAAAATTAAATATTTTAAGTTGCGTCCTTAGTTCAGTTGGTAGAACGTCGGTCTCCAAAACCGGATGTCGAGGGTTCGAGTCCTTCAGGGCGCGATTTTACAAGACGGTTTCGGAATCTGTGCAAAAGCACATGTCGAGCGGACTTCGAGTCCTTCAGGGCGCGATTTTCTAAAGATAAGTGCATTTTGGAACTTCTTGTCAGTGTACATTAAGTGCTAGGCCCAAGATGTAAGTATAATTTTGCATCTTTTGTATCAAAGAGTCGCAAAAACATATACATAGTATAAACAATTAATTAAAAGGTAGATAAAATGGCAAATTCTGTCCAAAATAAACAAAATGAAAATAAAACCTCTTTCAAAGAGGCTCTTTTGACTTATTTCAAGGGCGTTAAAGTTGAATGGGGCAAAATTTCCTGGCCTCAAAAAAATCAAATAATTTTTGAAACAGGTGTGGTAATTTTTGTAGTAGTTGCTTTTACCATAATTGTTTATTTAATGGATATAATTTTTAAAGGTCTTTTGGGGTTGCTTCCTCACTAAAATTAAGAATAACTAAATATTATAAGGTAAATTATGGATAACAAAGAAGAAAAAAATCTGGAAAATTTAGAAGAACAAGAACAAACGTTTCAAGAGGAAAAAGCTGAAACTCACAAAACCCAAAAAGCTCCCAAGAAACGTTGGTATGTTGTTCATACATACTCAGGACATGAAAACAAGGTAAAAGTCAACCTTGAAAAACGTATTGAGTATATGAATATGTCTGAAAAGATTTTTAGAGTTGAAGTTCCGCAAAAAACAATTACTCAGGTTAAAGGCGGTAAGAAATCAGAAAAAGAAGAAAAAATCTT
>DVJQ01000024.1 GCA_018716625.1 Candidatus Galligastranaerophilus intestinavium
TTTAGCATCTTAAAAGCTAGTACATTGAAAAATATTCCAACAAAAGGTAAGACCCTGCCCAGTAGGGACATTTTCTATGACTCAGCTTCGCTTTCGTCAAGAAAAGCAGTCAAACAAGTTCAGGGTGACAGACACAGGGTAAACAAAGTTTATCAGACCCTGAAACAAGTTCAGGGTGACAGATTTGTCAAAATAACATGAGAACAGTTCAGGGTGACGAAAATTAGACACTCAAAACATGTCAGGGTGACAGGAGAGTAAGTCAGGGTGAGGGATTTAACATAATAGCGTTTAGCGTAGTTTTGCGGGTCAAAATAAATTTAATCTTAATTCGTATTTGGGCATTTGATGTGAATATAAAATACAAATGCCCGTTTTTTTTATTCTACGGTTACTGATTTTGCAAGGTTTCTTGGCTGATCGACGTCTTTACCAAGGTATTCTGCAATATAGTAAGCTAAAAGTTGCAACACGACTATATTGAGCGCAGGCGAGAGCATATCTGAAATATCAGGGATAAGTAAAACATCGTCAAATAAATCTTTATGTTTTTTGTCAATATAATTTGAAACCCCGATAAGTTTTGCTTGGCGGGCTTTTGCCTCCTCGCAGTTAGACATTACTTTGTCATATACAATTCCCTTGTTTAAAATTGCAAGGACGGGCATTGTTTCATCGAGCATTGCAATCGGCCCATGTTTTAATTCTCCGGCGCTGTAGCCTGTTGCGTTAATGTAACTTATTTCTTTTAGTTTTAGTGCACCTTCAAGCGCTGTTGGGAAATTAATCCCTCTGGCAATGAATATAAAATCTTTAAAGCTTGAATATTTTTTTGCAACGGCTTTAATGCTGTCCGTATTATTTGTAAGTGTTTCGATTTTATTGGGCAATTCAAGCATTTCCTGTTTAAGCGATACTATTTCTTTTTCACTTATGCTTTTTTCATTAATTGTTTGTGTTATGTACATTGTAAGCAAATAAAGCGACAAAAGCTGTGCAGTGTAGGATTTTGTCGCTGCAACAGATACCTCAATACCTGCATTAACAGGCAGTAAACTGTCGGCTAAACGAGCCATTGTACTGTCGGGGCGGTTTGTGATAATTAACACATGAGAGCCTTTTTCTTTTACCTGTTTTATGGCGGTTATTGTGTCGGCTGTTTCGCCTGATTGAGAGATGCCTATTACAAGAGTGTTCTTATCAGCTATTGTATCTCTGTAAATATATTCGCTGGATGCTTCAACATCAGTTGGGATTTTTGCAAATTTTTCAAGAATATATTTACCTACCAGTCCTGCGTGCAGTGATGTTCCGCATGCAATTATTTGTATTCTGTTTATATTTTTTAAATCATCAGTGCTTAACTTTACATCTTGAAGTACAACAGGTGACTTTGAGTCTTTTAATTTGCCGCTAAGGACATTTCTTGCAACGTCGCTTTGCTCGTGAATTTCTTTTAGCATGTAATGCTTAAAGCCCATTTTTGAAAGCGCTACAGGTTCAAAAGGCAGCATTTCAATTTTATTTTCAAGGATATTTCCTTCTAAGTCGGTTATTTTAACAGAATCTTTTTTAACTTCCGCCACTTGATTGTCATTTAGATAAATGGCTTTTTTTGTATATTCTATAATTGCAGGGATATCGCTTGCAATAAAGTTCTCACCCTCTCCTACCCCAATTATCAAAGGTGCATTTTTTCTTGCAACAACAATTCTGTCTTGCAGGGTTTTATGCATTGCACAAAATGCATAAGCGCCTTGGATTTTTTTAACCGCGTTTGTCATGGCCCTAAGCAGATCTTTGCATTTTGAAAATTCATGTGCAATTAAGTGTGCTGCAACTTCTGAGTCTGTTTGCGATTTGAATTCACAACCGTATTTAATCAACTCATTTTTAAGTTCTTTGTAATTTTCTATAATTCCGTTGTGAACGACGACAAGACTGCCGCAGTTACAAGTGTGAGGGTGAGCGTTTAACTCGGTAGGCAGTCCATGTGTTGCCCAACGAATATGACCAATACCTACAGTTGATTTGTTACAGATGTTTTGTTGATTATTCAAAACTTCTCGCAGATTGTTTAATTTGCCGGGAGCTTTAAAAATTTCGATTTTATTTTTTGTCATAAGAGCAACGCCCGAGGAGTCATAGCCCCTGTATTCAAGGTATGAAAGCCCTTTTAATAAAATTTCGCTTGCCTTTTTATTGCCTATATATCCCACTATTCCGCACATAATGTAAGTCCCTTAATCCCATGTAATTAAGCTATTCTATTACACAAAAAAATATCAATCAAATTAAGATTTCATAAAGAGTTTTTCAAGTTCTTGCGGTTTAAAAATTCCACATTCAGTTATTATACCTGTTATAAGCTCGCTTGGAGTTACATCAAAACTCGGGTTGATTACTTTTATTCCATCTACACAGATTTTTTTGCCGTTAATTGTGGTAACTTCTTCTTCATTTCTTAATTCAATCGGTATTTGCTCGCCTGTCTTAATTGACATGTCAATTGTTGACTTTGGAGCAGCAATGTAGAAAGGAATATTATGGTATTTTGCAGCTATTGCAACGGTATATGTGCCGATTTTATTTGCGCTGTCACCATTTGCTGCAATTCTGTCCGCACCGACCACAACAACATCAATCATACCTTTTTTCATAAAATACGAACACATGCCATCTGTTATTAGTGTTACGGGGATTCCGTCCTCTACGAGTTCAAAAGTTGTAATCCTTGCCCCTTGTTGCCTTGGGCGGGTTTCATCGGCAAAAACCTGAATGGTGTTGTCATTTGCATAAGCGCTTCTTACAACTCCAAGCGCTGTGCCGTAGCCCACCGTTGCAAGGGCTCCTGCGTTACAGTGAGTTAAAATTGTTGCCCCTTTTGGTACAATTTGTGCGCCAAAATCGCCTATTTTTTTATTTATTTCAATGTCCTCATTTTCAAGCTTTATAGCATTTTCAATAAGAGCATGGGTAATTTCTTCTTTTGTGCCGCCATTTTCAATTATTTTAAGCTGCTCGTTAAGCGCCCAGCTTAAATTTACTGCAGTAGGGCGTGAAGAATTAAGATAATCTATTCCTTTTTTTAATTCTTCGATAAAATTTTCCTCATTTTTTTTGAGAAGTTCTATTGCGCACAATGCAACCCCATGCGCACCTGAAATACCTATTGCGGGAGCGCCTCTTACAATCATTGTTTTTATTGCATTATACATTTGCTGTGTTGTTTTTATGTCAATTTTTTTATACTCATAAGGTATCAAGGTTTGGTCAACCATTCTTGAAACGCCTTCAAGTTCACCGGTTTTAATCCATTCTACGGTTTTGATTTTAGAGTGAAATTCGCTCATTTTGTTTGTCCTTTTTATTCAATGTTTATGTCTATTTCTTCAATGTCATCAGGCTTTTTATCAAACTGGGATAATAAAAATATCGCCCCCATACCTGTTGTAGCATTTGTCAGTGCGCAAAGTATTCCTATTGTTACTACTATAACAAGAAAAAGCCAAAAAGTATCAAAACTTACAATATAAGGCAATCCGTATGAATAATACGAGGGTTTTATGGCGTGGATTAAAAGTACAAGCGGTGTAAAAATCGCAAAGTATGCGACCGTTGAACAAAATCCGACCATAGCGCCAAGTGCTGCACCTTGTTGATTATCCAAAAAGCCTATTTCATTTCTTGATTTCATAAAAAATATAACTGCAGGCGCACACAAAAGCCCGAGTGCAAATGCTACAAGGCCTATTAAAAACCCTATTATCCCAAAAAGTGCCAGAATGGCGCCTAAAATAAGCGAGTAAATTACAGCCTTTTTTGCTATCAGTATGTTCATGCTCTCTCCCTGTTTTTTATTTCCAAATTTCTTGCATGGCAAATGCCTATTGCTATAGAGTCGATTGTGTCGTCAAGTTTAGTACTCGGGTTTAGTTCCACATATCTTTCAACCATGGATTTTACCTCATCTTTGCTTGCCCTGCCATGCCCTGTCAGTACTTGTTTTACAACAATTGGGGTATACTCTCCAATCTCAACCCCCGATTCTTCAAGTGCTGCAAGGATTACACCTCTTGCTTGCGCGACAGGTATTATGGTTTTTTGGTTTTTGAAAAAGAAAAGCTGCTCTATAGCTGCACTTTGAGGATTAAAAGTTGCACAAATTTGCTTTATATCGCGATAAATTTCCGCCAACCTTTTTTGGTGTGAAAGGCTCTTGTCTGTTTGTATCGAGCCGCAGGAAACAAGCTCGTAACAGTCATCTTGTGCTTCTATAATACTGTAACCGGTAATTCCAATGCCGGGGTCTATTCCCAAAATCCTCATAGCAATAATTATATTATGAAATAAAAAGCGGGGCAGACAGTTAATAAAAATATATAAAATAAAATGCGATTTGATTTTCAAATCGCATAAGTCAAGAAAGGAATGGTTAGACTATTAACGATTTTTATTATTACATAAAAAAAATTACTATGCAAATTTCTTAATATATTGTAACGTTTGTTAATTTTTTTGTTTAATAAACATTTTGTTGCATATTTTTAAAACAGACGTTAAAATGTAGCTTATGGACGTAAAATTTGATAAATATTCACTCATAATTGACGGCAAAAGGGTTTTAATTAAATCAGGCACAATACACTATTTTAGAGTTTTTGGCAGGGATGAATGGTATGACAGGCTCTCTAAAATGAAAGCCGGCGGGTATAATTGTGTTGATTTTTACCTCTGTTGGTCTTTTCACAACCCTAAAAAAGATTTTTGGGATTTTGAAACTTACAAAGATATTAAACCACTCTTTCAGGTTGCAAAAGAGCTTGGTTTGTATATGATTGTGCGCCCGGGGCCATATATAAATGCTGAAATTTCAGCAGGCGGGCTGCCTTATTGGCTTATGAAAGAAAAAGATGTTGTTTTAAGAAACAGGATAGACGGAGACTTTGTCTATTCAAAAGAATATATGCAGCACCTAAAAGACTGGTATGGCAAGGTATTGCCAATAGTTAGAGAGTTTGATAATCTGATTTTAATTCAGATAGAAAATGAATACTCTACAAACGGCGGCGAAAACGAATATATTAAAGAGCTCTATGATATTGTTCGCTCTTACGGTATAAATGTGCCGATATTTCATAACGATGCCTACATTGCCGGCATGTATGCCGATGATGTTGATATTTACGCTTGCGATATTTATCCTTATATAAATCCGAAAACAAACTGGAGAGAGGAAACTTACGCCTTTGATACCTTGGATAATCTTGAAGATATGGCAAGAACTTTTAAAGAAAATGCCCCGTTGTTTATTATGGAATTGCAATCAGGCTGGTATGACAAGTGGCTTGGCTACGGCTATGACTATATTAGGGAAGATATGGGTGCATCCCATATTAACATAATGACCAAAACAGCACTCTCTCAAGGGGTTACGATATTTAATCATTATATGTGTGCCGGCGGTACAAATATTTTAGACATGTCAAGTGATGAAGTGTACACAAGTTACGATTTTGCCGCACCCATAAGCGAATTGGGAATTATCAAAGAAAATTTCAAAAAAGCAAAAGAAATAAACTATTTTCTTGACTCTTTTGATTTATCTGTGACCGAGTCTAAGGAGGCAGACTTTGAAGTGGCACAAAATTGTTATGCAAAAGTCAGAAAAGATCTTGTTAACAACTGTGACTGGCTGTTTTTAAGAAATTTCAACAGCTGTGAAACAATGCTTTGCGGTGTTACTTTGGAATCTTTTGATATGAAAATATTGCCCCGCAATTTAGAGTTTTCGGCTTGCACGATTTTAAACTCGGGGACGGAAATTTTCACCGTTTTAAAAAATGATAATATTCAAAGTGTTTTTCTTTTTGCAGATGAGAAAAACAGTATAACAATTAAAACTCAAGACGGCTCTGTTCAAACATACAGTACTGATAGAGAAGATTTTGAAGAATTGGTGTTTGAATGTGAAAATGCGCTTACAAGGTTTATTTTTATAACAAGAGAGTGCGCGGCAAATTGCTGGAAAATTGATAATAAATTAGTGTTTGGGGTTAATTTTGCATATCCTGATTCAAGATTTGCCACAGATAAAACATCAAAAGTTCGCACATATAGTGTAAAAAACGGATTTAGTGATAAAACATGCTCGTTTGATTACAACAAAAAGCGCATAAAGCTCAGTGATTTTGATGTATATTTTTGCGCTCCCGAAATTGAGCGCGGATATGACTTTTCCTCTTGGAAAAAAGTGACACATAATCATGATTTTACTCTGCAAGATACCTTTAGTTGTGATGTGTATTCGGAATTTGTCTGGTACAAAGGTAAAATTTCGAACTCACTGCGCGAGATATCAATTACGGCAAGGCACATTTTTGCAATATATATTAACGGTTTTGAGATTTTAAACAGAAACAGCTATAAGCATGATAATCTTGCAAGTGTGGATGAGCACATAAGTGTTGATGTTAACCCTGAGGTATTTTTAGATGAGGATAATGAAATAACAGTCCTTGTCCAGAATTTGGGATTTGACAGAGGTTTTACAAATAACATAGGCACTCCGCGCGGACTTATTTATTTTAAAACCGATACAAACGAGTACATCGACTGGCACATAAGGGGTAGAATTACGCTCGATAAAAGAGAATCTTGCGATACTCAGGCACCTTATATAGCTGCTCTTGAGAAGAATTTTCAAATCCCTGATGAATATTTTAAAAAAGATGTCTTTGCACCCTTTGTGCTTGATATGGAAAAAACACCTTTCAGGCGTGCAACAATATTTTTAAACGATGTTAAAATCGGCAGATTTATAAGACACAATGCTAATCAGTCAAAGTTTTATCTTCCAAAAGAATTTTTAAAACAGGATAATAACATTAAAATTGTTATATGGGAAAAAAGCCACAGAATAAAAGGAGTTTGGGACTTTAAAAACTATTTGAAAAATGTTATAATAAATGTAGAAGCCCACAAAGTTTATAAATTTTTCAATTAACAACGCAATCTTCGCATACTGATATAAAGGAGTTAAATATGGCTGTAGTTCCCGACTTTTTGATTAAGAGGGTTTACAAAAAAGGTTCCCTCAGAGAGCAAGACGGCGCTGTTGAGTTTGATTTGAAAAATGTTTTGGGCCCCGGGGTAATTTGCGGGCTTGAATATGTTCAAATTAACGATTACAAGTTTACAAAGGAAGCAATAAGTTTTATTACTCAGGGTGTAGAGTTGTTTGCAAATTCCGTAAGCGAGCTCAATCCGATTCGTTTTCGTCTGGGGCAAGAAGGCACCATGAGGCTTTTAGAAGAAGTTAAGTGTTTAAAAGACGGTGTAAATAAAATTATAATAGAGTTTTTAAACCCTGAAGCAGGCAGGATGAAAATAACACTTGAAGACAATCTTAATCTTGCTTGATATATAGAAGATATACAAAACTGGACAAAAAAAATATTTGGGTGTAAAATACTAAAGCTTTACAAGGAAGAAGGTATTTTACATGTTAAAAACTTTATTTGAATTTTTACGACGTAGAATGTTCAGGCTTAGCGAGGCTCGCGTATACGTTCGTATTGATTAAATAAAATTAAATATGAATTGTACTCAAGGGCCGCAAATAAAATGCGGCTCTTTTGTTTAAAAATGTTTACAATATCAAAAAAATAAGCAAAAAATAATATTCATTGTATTTAAAAATTAAAGTAAGGGGTAAAAATGAAAAATATTCGACATACTCTGCAAATAAATAAAAGGGTTCAAAAGCTTATGAACCTCATTTGGGGACTGTAATTTTAAGGGAATAGAGATGTCAAATTTAAGCATAACAACAAGATTTATACAACAATTAAGCAAAAACGGCGATTCTGTCGTACCTATAGCCGTAAAGGATACTCTGAGTAACTGCGCTATTACTTATATTTACGACAAAAAAGCCTCCAAGGAAGACGGAAAAGAAAGAGCTATTGAGGAATTTGGTACTGAAGCCCTTTGGATTGGGGGTATACCACTGCTTAAAAAACTTTATAACTCTACGGTATACAAGTTTTTTAAGGCAGATTCCAAATTTGACATCAGAAACTTGAAAAAAGATGCGGGCGGAAAATTTGAAAGACTTGAAACACTTGTAAATATTACAAAAGATGCAAATCAAAAGCAGACACTTGAAAATATTTTAAAAAACGAAAACATACAAAAGCTTTATAAAAAACTGCATGTCTCAAGGTTTCTTGTTACAACGGGTATTCCGCTTGCAGCGCTTGCAGGTTTAATTGTCTACAAGCAAAAAACTACGGAAAAAGATTTGCAACAAAAGTTGAAGCAAAGAATGGAGCTTAAACATACTATTGAAAATGAAATGTCTAAAAGCACAACTTTTTCTCAATTTGGCAATAAAAACTCAAATGATATTTCTTTTAAAGGCTCAATAGGAGAATTTTTATCGAGTTATATGTATAACCCCGTAAAAAACATGCAAATTCTTGACGGCGGTATAACCTCAACCAGACTTGGTTTTTCAAGAAAAGGTGAGAGATTTGAAGTCGGTTTTAAAGAATTTTTCCAAATAATACTCATTTACTTCTTGGCAGAACCTATCCAAAAAGGGCTTGAACATCTTGCAAACAAAATATTTAAGACACCTGTTGAAAATCAATACAGCCTTTTAAGTTCGGAAAATTTAAAAGAACTTTTAAATACACAAGGGCTTAAGGCTTCAATAGATGAGCTTTTGGCAACAAAAGAGCCAAGCGAAGTTTTAAATTATGTATTTAAAAATGAAGACAGTGCGCTTGTTAAGATGTTAAAAGTTTCAGGTGAATTGCCCACTCTAAAAGGAAAGGATGTTATTGATTCGCTCAGCTATATTGATACTGAGGAAATAAAAGGTGCAGCCAAGAACATAGATAAATTATTATCAGGCATGTTAAATGCAAGTAATGCCGATAAATTCTTGTCTAAAACAAAAAATGTTAAAGCTGCGGCTGTAATTGCAAATATTCTAATTGGAGCTGCCGCAATAGGTATATTCCAACCATTGGCAAATATTTTGATAAGAAAAAAGAAAAACAACGGCGATAGTTCAAATCCTGCAATTAAAAATCTGGAAAGCGAAATGGAACAAAAATTTGCGCTAAAATAGCAATTTTATCTGCAAAATTGTTTTATATATATTATAAGTTTTAGGAAGGAAATTTGTGATATATCAAAATTATTTGCTTAACAATACTCATTACTTGCCGGAAATAAATTATACAGGCAACACTATTGGCGGGCAAAATGCCAATTTGTACGTTAGTAACCCCGCCCCGCAGTTTGGGGTGCAATATAGTGCAGATTTATATACGCCTGATTATAGTTCGCAAAATGACCCCTATGCGGCGGATGACGGGAAAATTTCTACTGCCGATAAAGTAAAAAGCTTTTTAAAAGGGGTTGTAAGTCCTGTTACGTCAATGTTTTCTTCACCTAAAAACTTTGCAATAGGTGCTTTGAGCATGGCTGCAGGTGCTGCCCTGATTGTTGCCACAGGCGGCGCGGCTGCTCCGCTTTTTGTTGCTGCAGGTTTAGTTGGCGGCACAATTCAGTTTGCAAAAAGTGCCTATGGTGCTGCAGTTGCAACAACAGATGATGAAGCGCGTGCTGCTTGGCAGGGTATGGGCACAGGTGCAGGTGCGGTTGCAGGTTCTGTTGCAGGTTCAAAAACCGCCCTTAATGCTGCGGGTGTAAACACTGCAAAAACAGGCATTTTTGCCTCTGTTGTCGAATGTTTCAAGGCAATTCCTTCTTGTCTTTCAAAGTCGTTTAATTCTTTCAGCTCCGGTGCAGCGCTTGTAAATTTAAAATCTGCTTTGGGTATTAAGTCACAAGCGACAGCTAACAATTCAAAAACAAATTCAGCCCCTGATACTCCCGATATGGGGGCTCAAAGTACTAAAAATTCTGTTGATACCCCTGATGTAAATATTCAAAACAAAGGTGCAACATCTCTTGGTTCGGATGATATCAGTCCTAGTGCTGCAAATACCGCAAATGCTGACAGTGTAGAATTGAACCCGTCTAATAATGCCCAAACATCCGATATTGCGCCGCTAAATCAAACAGATACTGCAAATCCTGTTTCTAACGTTGAACTTGCCAACAAGCAATGCTCCGTTAAAGTAAACGGACAAAATATTCTGACTCATGTTCAACAAAACGCAAACGGTATATACACTTTGGTTGATGATAGCGGTAATACTTACGCTGTAATGACAACACATTCTAATGGCGGCGGCTCGATGGCGTTTGACATAATTGACGGCTATACTGATTCTTCCGACGGTTTTAATATAATAAAAGGTACACTTGATATTGAAAGTTTAAATTCAACCACGCCTAAAGGCGGCACAGGTGCTGGTACTCAAATGATAAGAGAAGCTGTAAGAATGAGTAATGAAATGGGTTATGACGGCAGAGTAACTCTGCATGCCGAGATTATAAATAAAAGCGTGGGCACACCTGTTCCTTTTTACTCTAAATTAGGATTTAAAGCAACATCGGCAGAAACCCAGGCGCTTATTGAGCAAGCCATGGCGATATATGAGCAAACCGGCGTATATAACGGCCCTGCGGGTGCTTCAATGTATTTACCGATGGATGTGGTAAAACATATTTTAGGTCAAGCCTAAACCTCAATAAAAAGCTTTCTGCCTACTATGTTTGGTTTACCGTTGTAGTAGCCTGCAAAATACCCTCCGCTAACAGGGGTGTTTTTGCCGTAAGACTGCGATGAGCTAAAGCTGGAGCCTAAAAAAGGATTTTGGTCTTGCGCGAAAGGATTATAGCTTTTCTTTGTGTTTACCGCGCTTGTACTTTGTGTTGATTGTAGCGATTTAGATATTACGGAAACAAGATTTGCAAGCATTTTATTCCTTTCGTAAAATTCATATAAAATTTATAATGATTTTTTTTAATTAGTCTATATATTATTTTAGCGAAATATTTTAAAAAAAATAAAATGCATCACTAAAAAATCATCTGCTTATATGATATATTTCTGCATGAAAAATGTTCTTTCAAAAAATGCTGTTAAAAAATGATATTTCATGCTAATATTTTAGTGTAGTAAAATCATTATAACTATTTATCATATAAGAGGTATAGAACAATTAATTATCTTATTTATATAACACTGGCAGTCTTGACTGTCGCGCTTATAGTTTCAGCTGTTGCAAACGTAAGGCAAAAAACAAAGCTTGAAGTTTTAAGTGAGAATGAAAAAAAACTGCAAAAAGAATTTGAGGAAAAAGAAAGCTTTCTGAAGAAAGAAGCTATGATTGCTGCAAAAGAGCAGCTGCATTTTGAACGTCAGAAATTTGACGATGAAGTGCGTGAAAGACGTTCGGAAATTAACCGTCTTGAAAACTCTTTAATGAAAAAAGAGGAACAGCTTGAGAATCGTGTTCAGAAAAATGTCGATAAAGAACACGAATTAAATAAGAAATACGACGAGTTGCTTGACAAAGAAGACTATCTTGCGGAAATTGTTGCAAAACAGTTGAGCGAACTTGAAAGAGTTGCACAAATGTCGCGCGATGAAGCAAAAAATATGTTGCTTGAACAGCTAAAAACAGAGCTTGCCCAAGAACAAATTCAGCTGATACGTGAAAACGAACAAAAAATAAAAGAATCCGCGGACGAAAAATCAAGAGAAATACTTTCTCAGGTTATGCAAAGATGTGCAATTGAACAAGTTATAGAATCAACAGTTTCGGTTGTTTCTCTGCCGTCTGATGAGATGAAAGGCAGAATAATCGGTCGCGAAGGCAGAAACATAAGAACTCTTGAAACTCTTACAGGGGTTGATTTGATAATTGATGATACTCCCGAGGCTGTCGTTCTTTCTTGCTTTGACCCGATAAGGCGTGAAATTGCCAGAATGACGATCGAAAAGTTAATTGCTGACGGCAGAATTCACCCTGTTAGAATCGAAGAAGTTTATGAAAAATCCACAAAAGAAATTGAAAATAAAATGAAACAAGAAGGCGAGCGCGCAGCGCACGACCTTGGAATTATGAACCTTAACAAAGAGCTTACCAAGACTCTTGGACGCTTATATTATAGAACAAGCTATGGTCAAAATGTGCTAAAACACTCAATTGAAGTAGCGCAAATTGCAGGAATGTTAGCATCCGAATTGGGTGCCGATGTAAATCAGGCAAAGCGCGCAGGCTTGTTGCATGATATTGGTAAAGCCGTTGATCAAGAGCAAGAAGGCACTCATATTTCTTTGGGTGTTGAACTTGCACGAAGATATGGCGAAAAAGAAGAAATAATCCATGCAATCGAAGCTCATCATGATGATGTCCCCGCGCACACTTTGGTGGCAGCACTGGTAAAAATTGCCGATACAGTAAGTGCAGGCAGGCCGGGTGCACGCCGAGATACGCTTGAAATCTATATAAAACGCCTCAAAAAGCTTGAAGAAATTGCAAGCAGTTATGAAGGCATTAGGCAGTCCTTTGCAGTTCAGGCAGGTCGTGAAGTTAGGGTTGTAGTTCAGCCCAATGTATTTGACGACGCGGCAAGTGCTAAATTAGCTCGTGACATTGCAAAACGCATTGAGGATGAACTTGAATATCCGGGACAAATCCGTGTTACGGTTGTCAGGGAAGCGCGAGTTACTGAAATTGCAAAGTAGAACATGTCAAAAGATTTTAAAATACTATTTCTGGGTGATATTGTAGGGCGCCCAGGAAGGAACGCAGTAAAAGAGTTTTTGGACGAAGTTGTTTCAAAATATGATTTTATAATTGCAAATGCAGAAAATGCGTCCCATGGCTTTGGGTTAACCAAAAAAAATCATGACGAGTTTGTTGAATGGGGCATAAATTGTCTTACCTCGGGTAATCACATTTGGGATAAAAAGGATGTATTCTCCTACATTGACGAGTCAAATGTACTTATTCGTCCATATAATTATCCAAATGCACAGGGTGTCGGTTATCGTGTGTTCGATAATATAATTGTAATTAACTTGTTGGGCAGGACATTTATGCCCCCTATAGGCTGTCCTTTTACGGCACTTGAGCAAATTATATCAAAGCTTTCAAATGAGTGTGATTTTAATAATATGATAAGCTTTGTTGATTTTCATGCAGAAGCAACGGCAGAGAAAATTTGTTTTGCTAACTATGCTCAAAGTCTTGGTGTCAAGGCGGTTATTGGTACCCATACCCATGTGCAAAGTGCTGATGAAAAAATAATAAAAGGAACATGCGCCTACCTCACCGATGCCGGATTTTGCGGTTCTTATGACAGTGTAATAGGTATGGAATATGAAAATTCACTAAAGCGCTTAATAACTTCAATCCCATCCAGATTTGATGTCGCTGTTTCTGACCATACGCAAATCAATGCTTGTGAAATTATTTTTAGTAAAAAGTCAGGCATTGCAAAAAAGATTAAAAGAATTAATTTTATTAGTGAGGTAAAGAAATGATAGGAAGGTAAAAAGTGAAGATCGACTTGCACATTCATACCACCTACTCGGATGGCGCATATTCGCCCGAGCAGGTGGTTGATACAGCACTTGATTGCAATCTTGATGTAATTGCTTTGACTGATCATGACAATATTTTGTCGCATAAAGTTGCCATGGATTATGTTAAGAAGCAGGGCTATAATCTTGAAATTATTCCGGGTGTCGAGATTAACACAATTTACAAAGGCTATGAAGTACACATACTGGGATATTATATGGATACTAATAACCCTGATTTCGTTCAGCTTTTAAAAAATCAGCAACAAGCGCGTATTAATCAAACTACGCAAATTGTGGAATTGCTCAACAAAAAAGCAGGCATACGGGTTAAATTTGAAGACATAAAATCCCTTGTTGCCCCAGGGGGTAGTATAGGGCGTCCTCACATTGCTCGTGCAATTACTGCGGTTGGCGGGGTTGCAAACGTCATGGAGGCTTATTCGAAATATATAAATGACTCCTCCCCTGTTTATGTTACAAGAAAGACCGTAAGTCCTCATGATGCAGTAGAAATTATTAACGAAGCAGGAGGTATACCTGTATTTGCTCACCCTATTGATGTTGATATATCGGAAAAGCTTACAAAAGAACTCGTAAGCTACGGATTAAGAGGAATTGAAGCTTATCACAGAAAGCACTCTCCGGCTGTTGTTGAGTATTTTTCGTCATTGGCTGAAAAATACGGACTTATTATAACAGGCGGTTCGGATTTTCATGCTCCTTCGATGAACCATGGTGCAATACTAATGGGAAAAAACTTTGTCCCGTCTTGGGTTTATGATGAACTAATAAAAGAGAAAAAAAGAATAGATATGTCATAAAAGGCTCATTCTGAGCCTTTTATTTAAATGTTAAGAGTTTTGATAATTTTGTGACATAGTATAAAATGTTTATGTGATAATAATTTTAGGGATATTATGAATACAAAAGAAACAATACAATCTGTTACAAAGTTTTTAGAACTGTCTTTGAGCGAAAAGGCATTGACTTTTTTTTATGATATAAAAAAATCATTTGGTGATGACGATGATTTGATGTGCGAGTTTTTGTATCATTTTCTAACAATTCAAAAAGGCGGAATTGCCCCTGAATCAACGCGTATTTATACGGATTTTTGTGTTTATTTTTCTAAATTTGCAGATATTCAGGGTGAAGATAAAATACTTGAGCAAATAGCACGCTATGCTAAATATTATTTGATTTTGCGACTTGAATATATTGATGATATTGACATTGCGAAATGCATTTCGATTATCAACTCCTATGAGGTTTGGGAGGTTTATCCTTTTATGTTGGAGTTGACAGACGATTATGAAAATGGCAGAATAGACAAATCGTCTTTACTTGAAATGCTTCATATGGTTGAAGATCTTGCATATAGAAAGCTTCAGGGTGATGAAAGTATTGACTTGAGTGCACTTGGTATAGATATTAATAAAATGTTATACAATACAAATGATGTAATAAGGAATGTCGGTTAATGGCTGCTTTTATTGACAAGGCAAAAGTCAAAATTGTATCAGGTCGTGGCGGCAACGGTTGTGTTGCTTGGCGAAGAGAAAAATTTGTGGATAAAGGTGGTCCTGCAGGTGGAGATGGTGGTTGCGGCGGGAGTGTATATTTGGTTGCCGATGAAAATATGGCTACACTTTTGGATTTTTCTTATAAATCCGTTTTTAGGGCGCAAGATGGAGAAAACGGCAAAAATAAAAACCAACATGGGCAAAGCGGTAGTGATTTATACCTAAAGGTTCCAATTGGAGTTATTGTAAGGGACTTGAGGACAAATAAGATTATTGCTGATTTAAATGAACACCAAAAAACCGTCCTTGTTGCAAAAGGTGGCAGGGGTGGCAGAGGTAATGCCAGATTTGCAACTGCGCAAAAGAGAAGCCCCCAGTTTTGTGAACCGGGCGAAGCTGCCGTCGAGCGCGAGCTTGAGCTTGAGTTAAAACTTATAGCTGATGTTGGTTTGCTTGGAATGCCAAATGCCGGTAAGTCAAGTTTTATAAGCGTTATAAGTTCTGCTCGTCCAAAGATTGCAGACTACCCTTTTACAACGCTTGTTCCAAATTTAGGAGTTGTCAAAAAACCTGACGGTGATGGTTTTGTTGTTGCAGATATTCCGGGACTTGTAGAAGGCGCCTCTCAAGGTGTGGGTCTTGGATATGAATTTTTACGCCATATTCAAAGATGCAGATTTTTTGTTCATATTGTTGATATGAGTTTGGATAACCCGCTGGAAAATTACTTAAAGATTAATTCAGAGCTGCAAAGGTATGATAGTGAACTGTTAAGCAGAAGGCAGATACTTGTTCTAAATAAAAAGGATATAGTTAGCAATGAGCGCGTTGAACAGCTGAAGCATGAGTTTGCAGGGCATTGTAGCGATATTTTTGTTATATCTTGTGCGACATCAGACGGCGTAAGGGAACTTTTGGGGCATTTATTTGTTCTGGTGGATGAAATACCACGACATGATATTGAAATAGAAATTGAGCATGACTTTGAATTTGCCAATAACGACGATAGTGCTTTTGAAATAATTAAACTTAACAAAAATACATACAATATAATAGGTGGAAAATTAAAAAGATTAATAAATGTTACAGA
>DVJQ01000025.1 GCA_018716625.1 Candidatus Galligastranaerophilus intestinavium
TTGCAAAATTTTTGGACTGCAACCACGCAGTTACGCTAAACAGCGGAACGGACGCACTTCATTTGGCACTTAGAGCTCTTGACATAGGGGCGGGTGATGAAGTTATAACAGTAGCGTTCACCTTTGTTGCAACAACAGAGGCTATTGGTATTGTAGGTGCGAAGCCTGTATTTGTAGACATTGACCCTGATACATTTGATATTGATGTTAATGAAATAGAATCAAAAATCACACCCAGAACAAAAGCGATTTTACCCGTACACCTGTATGGACAGCCCTGCAATATGGATGTAATTATGGATATAGCAAAAAGACATAATCTTTTTGTAATAGAAGATGCATGTCAGGCTATCGGGGCAGAATTCAAAGGCAAAAAAGTAGGTACCTTTGGGGATATAGGCTGCTTTAGTTTTTATCCCACAAAAAACCTTGGCACAATGGGTGATGGCGGTCTTGCGGTTACTAACAGTGAATACCTTAAAAATCGCATGATTGCACTAAGAAACCATGGCGGCGCAGTAAGATATTACCATGACGAAATTGGTGTAAATTCAAGACTTGATGAAGTTCAAGCGGCGATTTTAAGAGTTAAGCTTAAATATATAAACGAATGGAACAAAAAAAGACGTGAACACGCTGCATATTACAACGAATTATTTAAAGATGCAAAAGACATAATCACCCCAAAAGAACTTGATAACACATATTGTGTTTATCATCAATATACCGTTAAAATTCCAAACCGCGACGAGGTGCATAAACTTTTACAGGAAAAAGGTATCGGCGCTATGATATACTATCCGGTTCCTCTGCATTTACAAAAAGTACACGCTCATCTTGGTTTAAAAGAAGGACTTTTACCCAACACCGAGAAAAATACAAAACTTGTTCTCTCGCTTCCTATGTTTGCTGAAATTACGCAAGAAGAACAAAGGACAGTTGCAAAAACACTTATTGAGTGTGTTGAATTGGCAAAAAGTAAAGCTGCAGTTTAAAATATAGTTTAAGCAAGATAAAATTAAAAACCGCCTCAGAGGGCGGTTTTTATATGAATAAATTAACCTATATCCCATCTGCCACAGGTGCCGCCCCAACGAGCAATAATATTTCCTTTAATATCGCTTATTTTATGACTTTCACCATGTTTTAGGGGTTCAAAGTTACCCTCAAGAATGGTTATAACTTCGCAATTGTTAGAGCAGCCTTCACAAGTACATGTAACCGAGTTAAAATGCATATCTTTTGTTTGCCAACCTTTAAACTTTGTTTGCTCGTTTGTAAACTGATGATGTTCCATTGCCAAAAGCGCCGCACCTATTGCGCCCATTGTCTGGTGATTTTCAGGTACCACAATTTCGCAACCCAAAGCTTCTTCGAAAGCTTTAACCATGCCCTTGTTTGTTGCAACACCACCTTGGAAAGTAACAATCGGCAAAAGCTCCTTACCAAGAGCCAAATTAGATAAATAATTTCTCACAAGCGCCTGACACAGACCATACAACAAGTCTTCAACAGGATAGCCTAACTGCTGTTTGTGAATCAAGTCAGATTCTGCAAAAACACCGCAACGTCCGGCAATGCGAGCGGGAGATTCCGATTGCAGCGCAATTGAGCCAAAATCTTCTATTTTAACATTGAGTCTGCCTGCCTGCTGATCAAGAAAACTTCCTGTTCCTGCAGCACAAACCGTATTCATTGCAAAATCTGTAACAATACCATCTCTTAAAATAATTATTTTACTGTCTTGACCGCCTATTTCAAGAATCGTTTGTACGCCGGGGACAATAACGGAAGCTGCTACAGCATGTGCTGTTATTTCATTTTTTATCACATCTGCGCCAACAAGTGCACC
Organism: Candidatus Galligastranaerophilus intestinavium; assembly: GCA_018716625.1. GTDB lineage: Bacteria > Cyanobacteriota > Vampirovibrionia > Gastranaerophilales > Gastranaerophilaceae > Galligastranaerophilus > Galligastranaerophilus intestinavium. The sequence goes on from DVJQ01000025.1 coordinate 1,853, forward strand.
TGCGAGATTTCTGCCGCTTCCTGTAGTACCTACAGAACAAACTTCGTACTCACAAAGTGACTTTTTCAATAGTTCACTCAGACCGCCTTGCACAGCTTTTACAGGTTGCCCTGATGTCCTTAGCATATATGAGTCAATATATTTTCCGTTTTCATCAATTACAGCCAATTTTGTCGTAACGGAACCGACATCTATTCCTAAATATACTTTCATAAGAAGGATTTTATTACAAACAAAAAACAAAATAAAGCGCCCGCATAAAACTTGTTTTGGGCGCCTTATTAAACTTGCAAAGGAAATGATGACAAGTTTAGTAGTTTTGATTACATATCTCAAAATATGCTCTCGGGTGCAAACAAGCAGGGCACGCATAGGGTGCGTCGCTGCCATAACTTATATAACCGCATTTTCTGCACTTCCAAAGAATTTGAGCATCTCTTTTGAAAACCTTGCCATTTTCAAGATTTTCTTTTAAAATTCTATATCTTTTTTCATGACCCTTTTCAGCTTCAACTATTGCCTCAAAGCAAGCTGCAACGGAATCAAAACCTTCTTCCCTTGCAATGTTTGCAAACATCGGATAGAGGTGTGAATTTTCATCATGCTCGCCTTCAATAGAATATTCAAGGTTTGTTATAGTGTCACTCATACCAATCGGATAAATAACGTCTGAGAGCTCAATTGGGATATTATCCTTACCTAAAAATTGAAAAAATCTTTTTGCATGCATTTTTTCATTTTCCGCTGTTTCAAGAAAAATTGCCGCAATTTGCTCGTATCCTTCATCTTTTGCTATTTTTGAATAGTATGTATATCTGTTTCTAGCCATAGACTCGCCGGCAAAAGCTTTCATTAAATTTGTTTGCGTTTTGGTTCCTTCTAATTCAGGCATAATTCTGCTCCTTATATGTTACATATAACTGAATAAAACACATAAGCGCATTTCTCAATTAGCCTTTAGTTTTTTTGAGGGCTAATTAATAAAACCCGTTTCACAAACAATGTAATCACACTTAATATCAAATTCATCAAGCGGTAAATCTTTGCACAACAGGTCTTTTGCTATTGGAATAATTTTTTTTGCCTTTATTTTGGGATTGGATAAAAATTTATCATAATAGCCGCAACCGTAACCCAGTCTATAAAAACTCATATCCGCGCAAAGTGCGGGCACAAAAATAATATCAAGAATGCTTGGGTCATCAACTGGTTTTGACACAGGCTCAAAAATTTTATATTTATTTTGTTCAAATTTATCGCAATTTGGACAAACAAGGAGATTTTCACCGTCACATTTTGGAAAATAAAAGTTTTTGTCCTTATTTTCCAAAAGCGCAAGAAGGTTTATTTCTTCTTTTAGAGGGTAGAAAAGCATAATATTTTTTGAATTTTTAAAAATCTCCGAATTAAGGATATTCTCCGTAATTTTATGTGAAATTTTGGCTGTTTCATTATCACAGTACAATTTATGTCTGATTAATTTACACAGTTTTCTTATTAAATCTTTACTCTGCGCCACCTTTGATTGGAACTGTAGCATATTTTACCCCTATTAAGTCAATCATAAGAGGTCTTTTTGTTTTTTGCACCTTAATTTTAGACCCCTTTTGTTCAATGTCCTCACTTTGATAAGCGATTAAATATCGCATAAAATTTTCACTATACATAAACTTCCTCCTTATATTTTTAATAAGGATTTTTAGCTTTATGTTATTGCGCAAAAAAGAAATTATTTAACAAAAATTAACTTTTTTTGTCCGCAAGAATATGTATATGCAGGTGAAAAACCTCTTGCCCCGCACCTTTGCCTGTGTTTATAAGAGTTTTGTAATCACTTATATTAAGTTTTTTTGTCACCTCTTTTACACTTTGCAAAAGCTCGCTCATAAGTTCCTTATCATCCAAGTCATTAAGCGTTGCATAGTGTTTTTTTGGAACAACAAGCATATGCATGGGAGCTTTCGGGTTTATATCATTAAAAACAACGGTATTTGCACTTTCATATACAAACTTAGTAGGGATTATTCCGTTTGCAATTTTGCAAAAAATACAATCTTCATTCATTTTTATCTTCCTTAAAACTCAATTGCATTTTAGCACACATTGATGTTTTTAAACTATTTTTTAAGTTTTATGTAGTTTTGGCAAAATTATTGTATTATAATTAAATTACAGGGATAGTGGGGAGAATTTTTGAAAAGGTTAATATCTGTACTTTTAATATTATTTATGTTTACACCATTGTGTCATGCAGCGATTGAGGGTCACATCGAGCAAACGGATGTAAAAAATCAGGAACTTGATAAAAAACTTTTTACGGGTGAAGTAGAAAAACTCGAGCAGGAAGATGTTATTAAAATGACTGTTTCGCAAGTTTTAAGCTCCGGCTACACCCAAGAAGGCGACGAGTTTTTTGCTGAAGTATCAGAGGATGTTTCAAGTGAAAAAGGTATAATAATACCAAAAGGCTCTATTGCCCATGGCAAAGTACAATATATGCAAGAAGCAAAAAATATGGGGCGTGACGGTTATATTGTTATGGATTTTGACTATCTTGTAACTCCCGATGGCAGACAAATTCCCATTCAAGCGTCAGTTTCAACAAGAGAGAACCTTGCAAAAGGTACCGCAAAAGCAATAGGAGAACATGTAGGCTACACTCTTGCAGGCGGTGTTATAGGAGGTTTTGCAGCCTTAAACCTTTTGGGTATTGAAGCTGCTATTGCTTCGCAAGGCTACACTCTTGCAGGCGGTGCGGCTATAGGCGGTCTTGTGGGTTTAACGGTTGCAATATTAAGAAAGGGTGATGGGGTTTTAATTCAACCGGGGGATGAATTAAAAATAAAAGTTTTATCAAACGTCGAACTGCCTGTTTTTTCAAAAGATGCTTTCAGACAGGAAGAATTAAGACTTGAGGGTTTAAATGTAAGGATAAACAATGTTGTATATGAAAAAGACCCCTTTGGCGAAGATAACACTATTACAATTTCTCTTGGTATAGATAATTTTACCCAAAATACTTTTTCAGCTTTTGATATAGCTCTTGTAAATGACACAAAGTCTACATTTTTCCCTTCTCCTTTTGGTGATACATCTCTGTGGTTTAAAAATATTGCCCCCGGAGATAGGGTTGTGGGCAAGTTTTCATTTTGCGTAAACGACAGGAAAAAACATCACTGGCTGGTTTTTTACGATAAAAAAACCAAAAAACCTTTAGCAAAGTATTCAATAGATAACGCCAAGTCTGATATAGAGGAAAAATTGGCAGATAAAAAGAAAAAGAAAAAAAGAAAATAATTACATTTTAAGCAATTATTTTTATTTTTTTGTTTTTATTAACATGTGTATACTTATGTTTTGAAGGTCAATGTTAGAAAATACAACACAAATTAATAAAGCCGTAATAAATTCTAAATATATGGTAAAGACCGATGCAAATAAAGCTGTCAAAAACCCCATTGACAATGTAAACTACGGCAGGGACACCGTTGTGCTTTCAGATAAACAAAACAATTCAGCAGACAACAACAATGACAAAAATTCAAAAAAACGCTTCATAATAGCAGGTGCCTCACTTGCTTTGGCGGGATTTATAACACTTTCGGGAATTTTACTGAGAGGGCACACTCAAAGATTAAACAAAAAAACAAAAAATATTTTCCAAAATTGGTTTGAAAAAAATAATTTGGATAAAGCACTCAACTTTACAAAGGCAAAAGACAAAATAAAACTCAGTGCGGAAGATAAAAGAATTGTTCAGATGAGCAATTTTATGAATAACACTGCAAATATTAAGGATTGCTATTTAATGCCTTTTTTAAAAAAATTCCCGATTTTAAGAGGATTTGCAAATAAAACATCTAAACTCTACACAGATACGGGAATTAAAATGACCCAAGGAGCATACAAACACGCAAGCTCTGTTTATAATAATCTTGATACAAAAATTTTAAATGCGCTAAACGAAGCTGAAGCAGATGAAATTAAAAAACTCATCGATAAAAGAAATGCACTTATAAACAGCTCCTTTGGGCAAGAAAGTCTTTTACCCAGAGTCAAAGGTATTCAAAAAGCAATGAGCGAAGTAGGCGAAAATGGCATAGCTGTTGAAGTAAGAGATACTTTTACAGACCTGATAAAAAGATTTGTAACTTCAAAGGGCAAAGACAGAGCGGGATTTTTTAATTTTGTTGCAGAAGATATGGTAAAAAATCAAAAAGCAGCCTATGTCGAAAATCTTGCAAAAATGCGAGATGATATTTTAAAAGCAGACGAAACTATCTTTGAAACTTTAAAAGGCAAGGTGGATGAGAAAACATTTGAAACCTTATCCGCTTCAAGACAAAATGCTCAAAAGTCACTAAATAATGCACTTAGAACAGAAGGTAACGATTTATTTGACAAAATCAGAGATATAGAAATTGGCAGTGCGCCTAATGACATTTTAGGCATGTTGGGTACCACCGGCATGCTTGGTGTATATCTGGCTCAAGCAAAAGATAAAGACCAAAGAGTTGAAGCCGCACTTACCACAGGTTTGCCTCTTGGGCTTGGTATGCTTGCAACAACATTTGCGACAATGAAAATGTACACAGGAATGAAAGCCATAGCTTTTGGTGCTGTTGCAACATTTATTTCAAACAATATAGGTAAAATTATAAACAAAGAATACCAAAAGAAAAATAATGTACAACCAAAAGAAGTTGAAATACCGACAATTGATAAAACTGTGGAAAATATAAAAGACAAAATTACAAATGCGCCCTAAAAACGAGTTTTAAGGCGCATTTTTTAAAAAAAGAATTAATTATTCTTCAACAGAAATAACGCTAACAGGGCAAGCTTCAGCTGCTTCTTTAACGCAGTCTTCATTACCTGCAACATTAGTATTGTTAGCTGTTGCAACGTCTTCTACTTTAAATACATCAGGGCAAAATGATTCACAAGCGCCGCAAGCGATGCATCCTTCTTCGATTTTAACTTTCATGTTTTTCTCCTTAATTTTAAATATGAAGCGTCTTAAATAAGACATTTAGATTATACTAAAAAATATTAACAAATTGCAATACGCAAAATTATAAATTTTTAAGCTCCTTGTTTGAGTCAAGCAACTTGGCAAGCGTTTTTGCATCACCCTTTAGTTTAAAATATTCTGCAAATTTTGGGGTAGTTTTAAGGTTATACGACCTGCCGTTTTTATCCTTTGTTCGAGATATTAAACCTTTTTCGACAAGCTCTGATACATGCTCGTAAGCATTAGAGCGCAAATCCTTTAGTGCGGACTGTCTAATGGGTTCTTTAAGAGCAATAACGGTGAGTGTCTTTAATACTGCCGGCTTTAAATCAACAGGGCAAAGTTTTTCAACTATATCAAGATGCTCCGCTCTTACCTGAATTATATAGCCATCCTCATCATCAATTTCAAGTGCGCCTTCACGAGATGAATAGTCAAACATCAAATCCAAAAGTGCACTTTCAACCTCATCTTCGCGCACTGAGAGAAGTTCGGCAATTTCAAGAGGCTGCATGGCGCGAGCCGTTACAAATAAAACAGCTTCAACCTTTGCTTTTAAATTGTTTATTTCACCTGTTTCTTCAGTTTGCAACTTCTTCCTCCGCAGACTTTTGCGCCTTCTTTACATAAAGCTTGCCGTAAAAGTCTTCTTGAACAATATCTATATCATCTTTTACCATAAGAAAAAGTACCGCAATGTATGCGCTGCTTTTATCAAAACCCAAAAGCGTTAATTCGCGAAGCTCTATTTTTTCTTCTTTTTTAAAAATCTGTTCCAAATTTTGACGCATTTTCTCAACAACTGTTTCAATATACTCATCATGCGCAAGATTTAAAATGTCTTTTGCTTTTAGTTTGGAATAATCGCGAACACGCCTTTTTTGACGCTCCAGAGCATTTTTAAGACTTTGCTTTTTCTCCAGTTGCTCGTAAAATTCCAAATGGCGTATCAAATCTTTCAAAGTAACGTTTCTGTTACGATTTAGTCTGACGCTTGTACGTCTTTGCAAGACTTCATCAAAAGATATGACATTTGATGAGGGTAATTGCAGCTGCTCAGCTTCATAATCCGCTTCAAAGCCGTCATCCTCAAAAAATTCATCTTCCTGCGGCTCTAAATCCTCAAGGCTAAGCCCTTCTATAACGTTTGATTTAAGCCTTAATAAGATGGATGTAAACAAAAGCGCACGTCCTATTGATTTAAGATTTTTAATTTTTAGTTGAGAAAGGCGCTCCATATATTTGTCGTAAAGATCAACTATATCTATGTTCCAAGGGTCAATTTTACCGCTGCGAGCAAGGTCAACAAGAATTTCAATAGTATCAACGTTTCCGTCTTTTTGTATGCCGTTTTTTGAAATATATTCCACATTTGCACTAAAATCGACGGTCGAGTCAAGATTGGTTATCTCTTTTAAAATATCATTATTGTTGCCGTAAAAATCTTGTACACTGTTGTTCATACTATACTATTCCTGCCCCTGCAATACTTCTTCCTTTAGCCCGACTCCCGATATCTTTGTGACACCTCTGCCTTTTTGAGTAACACCAATCATCCTGTCTGCAGAATCTATCATCGGTTTTCTAAGACTTACAACAATAAACTGAGTTTGTTTTGCTTGAATATTAATCATTTTTGCCAACTTCTCAACGTTGGGCCCGTCAAGGTGCATATCAACCTCATCGAATGCATAAAACGGCGCCGGCAAATACCTTTGAACAGCAAAAACAAATGCTAAAGCCGTAAGAGTTTTCTCGCCGCCGGACATTGCAGCAAGTTTTTGATTTTTCTTATCTCTGATACTTGCCCTAAAAACAAGTCCGCCTGAAAAAGGATCATTTGGATTTTCCAAAACCAACTCTCCTTCACCTTCGGAGAGCATAGGAAATATGTCCTTAAAGTTTTGATTAACCGCATTATAAGTTTTTAAAAATTCTTCTTTCTTATTTGTTTCATAACCCTTCATGCGCTCTAATATCTCGACACGTTCTTTTTCAAGGGTTTCAATCCTTTGTGTAAGTTCATTAAGCGTATTTGCAACATTTTCATAATCATTAATAGCGCGCATATTAACAAGCCCGAGGGCTTCTATTTTCTTTTGGAGTTTTTGAATTTTTGAGTTAATTTCATCAAGTGAAATTTCTGTCGGCTCAATTTCTTTTAGATTAATACCTGCTTCCTCAAGCTCTTTTGCGGTTTGTTCAAGTAAAGGCTCCAGCTCACGCCTTCTTGCTTTTGAGCTTTCTATTTGCTCGTTAATTCTATCAAGTTCAGCCTCAATATTGTTTTTTGTTTTTTCAAGTTCGAGCAATTCCTGTTGAGCTTCATCGCGTTGTTTTTGAAACTGTACAAGATTTTTGCCTAATTCTTCTATTTTTTCTTCATACTCTTTTAAAACAACTTTTAAATCTTCAATTTCTTTTGCATATTTTTTCTTGTCTTCTTCGAGTTTTAAATTTTCTTCATTTGTGCGAACAATATCATCTTGCCTTTGTTTTATGCTCATATCGTGAAATTTGATATTGTTCTTTTCTTTTTCTATATCGCTTTGAATATTTAAAATCTTACGTTCAATCTCGCGTATTTCGTTTTCCACGCCTTGAGTTTTTTCTTTAAGCTCTTTTAGTTCGCCTTCATCAATAAGTTTTTCAACCTCTTGAATTTCATCCTGCACTTTGGCAATTTTATCAAGCAAATCTACATGACTTGCTTCCATAGAGTCAAGTTTTTTCTCGTTTTCTTTTATTTTTGGCGTAATTTCATTTATTCTTGCAAATTTCTTTTCAATGTTTTCCTTTGCACCGGAGTTAACTTTGATAAGGTTTTGCAGCTCGTATTTTGCGCTGTTATAAACATTTGAGGCATTCGAATAATCAGCCCTTACCTGCTCTAAACGCTTATCAAGAGTATTTCTTTTTTTCTCTAACTCACTGTATTCAATCTCAAAAGCCTTTAAACGCTTTTTAAAGGTTTCAAGTTCCCTGTCTTCCGCTTTGCCAAAAGTTGAAGTCGATCTTTTTCTTGCACCGCCTGTGATTGCGCCTGTTTTTTCAAAAATATCACCCTCAAGCGTTACAACCCTGTACTTGCTCATTAATCTTTTTGCACAGTCAAGGCTTTCTACAACAATTGTCTCTCCCAATGCAAAATAAAATGCATCAATATACTTGTCATCAAAGTCAATGAGATTTATTGCAAAATCTATTACACCGTCGTCTTTTGGCAAAGACAGACGAGATGGGGCTTTTTTGATTTTATTTAACGGCAGAAAAGTTGCCCTGTCGCGACCTTGCGATTTTAAAAGCTGAATTGCGCGAGCTGCAACGTTTTCGTCTTCTACTACAACAAATCTCGAACGCCCGCCCATTGCAACATCAATTGCATCTGCAAATTCACCGTCAACCTCAGCCAATTGCATTAGGGGAGCATGGACGCCTTCAAGGTGAGCACTCATAATTGTTTCCACCCCTGCACCCAGTGCTATTGTCTTGTATGCCTGCTTATTTGCTTCAAGAGTTGCTATTTTCTTGTGCGAAAGCTGGATACTGTGCTCTAAATCCTGCAATTGAGTACGTGTTTTGTCCAAATCCTCAAATGTTATTTTTTGAACCGTTTTGCACTCATCAAGCTCTTTTTGCAGAGTTTGAATTTGAAGCTCTAACTTATCGCGCTTATCATCAAATGTTTTTTGACCTTCTTCAAGCTCCTCTATTGCTTTATTTGTTTCACTTAATTCCTTTTGCAGGTTTGAAAGCTCGTTTTCAAGAGGCAATTTCGTCTTAATAAGCTCTGTTTCTTTATCTTTTAAGCCATCAAGTTCTTTTCTTAAAAAATTCCTGCGCTCAATGTGCTCATCTGCCGTCTTATTAAGTCCTGACATTTCAATTAAAATCTCTGCCAGTTGAGCTTTTTTCTTTTCCAAAAGTTCTTCTTGTTCTTTTGTCAACTTTTCTTTTTGCTCTATAGCACAAATTATTTCTTCTTTTTTCTTTGTCAGATTTTCAATTCCGTTTTGCGCGTTTTGTGCGGTCTTTTTGTTGTCTAAAATCAACTTTTCACTGTGCGCTATTGAAGTTTCCTTGCGGCTTATTTCGCCCTTTTTTTCTTCCAAGAGTTTTTTTACTTCAAGTTGTTTGTCCTCGCCCTGTGCGCGAACCATTTCGCAAATTTCTTTGTATTTTGCCGTCTTGTCTTCAATTTTAGATTTTGTTTCATCTAACCTTACGTTTTGAACTTTTATTTCTTTTGTGGAAGTCAAAATATTTTGATGTACTAAATCCAATGAGCGCTTTGTATCAAAATATTTAATAACACTAACCTTGCCTTCAAGCTCCAGTTTTTCATCGTTTAGAGCTTTATATTTAAGCGCGATTTCCCTTTCTTCTTTTAATTCTTCCAATCTCGCATCTTTTTCGTTTTTTATAATCAGGGAATTTTGCACACGGGCTTCTACTGTTTCAAGCTCTTTTTGCGCAGCTGCAATTTTCCTGTCAAAGTCCGCAGTTCCGGCTATTTCATCCAAATATTGGCGTCTTTCTTTTGGACTGCAATTTGCAATTGTTGTAACATGCCCCTGCATTATTACGTTATGGCTGTTTGAAGTAATATTGTATTTTTCAAGCTCTGAGCATACCTGCGTAAAAGTACACTGCTTATCATTCATATAGTAGGTGCTTTGCACACCATGAGAAGTTCTTTTTATTTTTCTTGTAATAATAAGTTCATCTTCATCATCAAGTGCAAAAGTAACTCTAACCGACGCCTCGTTTCTTTTGTTGTGTGTTGAGATTAAATCTCCCGCACCTTGTTCCGAGCGAAGCTCACGCGAGGTGGACAAGCCTAGTGCAAATAAAATACAGTCAATAATATTACTTTTTCCCGAGCCGTTTGGCCCCGAAACAACAGTAAAACCATCCAAAAACGGTATGGTATTTTGGTTGGCAAAAGATTTAAAGTTGTCTATTTCTAACTGTTTTATACGCATTCAAAACTTCCAAAGAAAGACAAGTCGACTATTATAATTAGACAACAAAATACACTACTATGTCAAATTATGTATAAATATTACTCCAAATGTTTTAGAGAGGCTATTTTGCGTATTTGTTAAGCATTTCAATTCGATTTAGCGGCCAGAAAATAAAGTATGCACGACCTATTACTCTGTCTTTTGGCAAAAATCCCCAAAAACGGCTGTCTTGAGAGTTTGCGCGATTATCACCCATCATAAAATACTGCCCCTCGGGAATAATGAACGGCCCGCAATACATATCATCTCTACATGGCGTCCAGTCGGTTTTAGATAAAATATAAGGCTCATCAAGCGGGATGTCATTAATGTACACATACCAACTGCCGTCTTTGTCCTGCTTAATTTCAAATTTGTCACCTTCCATGCCGACAATTCTTTTAATATATGCTATGTCACGGCAAAAAATCCCTGTCAGACGCGAAAATACAGAGAATACGTCTTTTTTGAGTCTTTCATCCGGCGGATAAAAGACTATAACATCGCCGCGTTTAAGCGGGCGAAAAACTTTTGACACTTTTTCAACAAAGAGCCGGTCTTTTTCAATTAAGGTCGGATGCATTGAGCCTGAGGGAATCCACCTGAGTTCACCTATAAAAAATCTTATTAAAATCACCGCAACTATAACAAAAACAAGTGTTTCAACTGTTTCTTTTATAAAATCCTTTGCGGTTTTTAAAAATTCTTCTCTCTTCATTATATCCTCAAAAGCTCATCGCACAAACTTTTTAGCCGGTCTTTTGCCTGAGTGTTTGAACAAAAATCAAGTTCCAAAAACGCCTTGTTGATTATTTGTCTTGATTTGTTCAAAGCTGCTTTACAGTATTTTAAAGCTTGCTTTTTACTAAAGTTAATTATATCACAAGTCGGGTTTTCTTGCTTAAAATAAATATAAGGCAGCGTATAAATGCCGTTTTTAACATCATCTTGTGTTGATAAAATATTTTTTACATCATTATTAATTTGAAAAACCACACCAAAGTTATAAGCAAAATTTTCCAGAGATTTTTTTACATTCAAATTTACATTTTTCAAGCAACAAACCGATTGAACAATACAAACAAAAAGATTTGCAGTCTTTGGCGCTGTTTTATAAAAATAATCCTTTTCGCTTTGAATGCAAAATTGCGAGCTGAATTGGTTAATTTCACCGTTTATTGTTTTAATTATGTTATTTGAAAAAATCTTGAGAATTTCACTGTTTTGTATTTCAGAAAGCGCCAAAAGGCAAAGGGATAAAATATAATCTCCCGTTACTACAGATTTTTTAGAACCCAGTTTTGAATAAAAACTCTCTATTTCACGCCTTTGCAAACTTTCATCGAGCACATCATCATGCACAAGGGTAGCATTGTGCAAAAGTTCAACCGCAAGAGCAACTCTACAGATATCATCGTCTATTTTTTCATTAAGCAAAAACGTGCAAAGATAGGTAAAAACGGGTCTAATGCGTTTAGATTTTGCAAAAAGAAATCCAAGGACATCTTCCTTTAGTTCGTTAGAGTTTTTATCGACAATTGTTTTTAAATCTTCCTCTAAGCGCAATATATAAGGCTTTATTATGTCATTGGATTTCATATTGTTATTTTAAATCACAAATTTTCCGTTTTCGTATATTAGTTTGTCGTCAAGGAAAATTTTTGAATTTTCTTTCATATTTTTTATAATATCCCAGTGCAAACCGGATTCGTTTTTGCCGCCTGTTTCAGGATAGCTTGCACCAAGAGCCATATGAATTGAGCCGCCGATTTTTTCATCAAACAAAATATTTCCGGTAACGTCTTTTACTCTGTCATTTGTACCTATTGCAATTTCGCCTACAAAGCGGCTGCCTGCATCCATATCAAGCATAGAGATAAGGAACTCCTCACCCTTTTGTGCTTTTGCGTCAACTACCTTACCGCCTTCAAGTTTAAGCCAAATCTTGTGGGACTCGTTACCGCGGTAAATTGCCGGAAAATCAAAATAAATTTCGCCCTGCGCACTGTCCTCAACAGGAGATGTAAAAATTTCACCATCTGGGAAATTATTAAGACCTGCACAGCTCACCCATTTTCTGCCTTCAACGCTAAAAGTAATGTCTGTTTTATCGCCGATTATGTGCAGCTTTTTACCGCCATTCATAAGATTTACCAATCTGTCTTGCTCTTTGCCGATTTGCTGCCACTTTTCGATAGGGTTATCTAAATCTAAATAGCAAGAATTTATAATAAAATCACTATAATCATCAAGCGACATTTTTGCTTCCTGTGCAAGAGCATGGGTCGGATAATCCGCAATGACCCAGTTTAATTTACCTTCAGCCGCACGATTTAACATAAGAGTTGAAAGTTCGCGTGTTGCAGCCGAACGTTTTGCCATTTTTTTTGAATCAGCCTTTGTCATGCTTTTAACATTGAACGGTGCGCCGATTGATATATATTTGTCAACTTTTTCATATTCAAGTTTTGTAATAGGATCAACGTATGCAAGCTGCTCATCGTTTGCATATTTAATAAAATCCACCGCAAGCCCGTCAAGTGAACATCTTACTATCGGATGAGCACCACACTTTAATACAAGCTTGTATATTTCTTTTACAAGTGGCTGACACTGATAGCTCTCAGCTCTAATTAGCACCAAGTCGCCCTTTTGAACTTTTGTCGAATATTCTACCAAAACTTGAGCATATTTTTCTAAAATTGTTTTATTGTTCATCGCTCTCCTCCATGTTTTTGTAGTAAGCGTCTTTAAATCTCAGTGTAACACCTCGTTTTGAAGTTTTTACAAAATCAACAAGTTTATTTACATATTCATTTTTATCAACTGTTTCTTCGATTACTTCAAGCGCCTGTGTGGTATTATACTCCGGACTTCTTAAAATTCTTATTGCCTTATGAATAGCATCACGCGATGCTTTATCTACTCCGCGCCTCCTTAAACCTATTGCGTTCAAACCTATAGGCAGTGCAGGAATGCCTTCCGCCTTACAATATGGGATTATATCAAGTCTTGCAGCTGAAGCGCCCGAGATAATTGCCATCTCGCCTATTCTGATATTTTGGTGGAAAACTGATTGTCCGCCCAAGAAAGCGCCAAAACCTACTTTAACGTGTCCACCGATTGTAGCTGCATTTGCAAATATTACTTCATCACCCAGCTCACAATTGTGTGCAACGTGAGAATATGCCATAAGAAGACATTTGTTACCTATTTTTGTCATATTGCCTTCGCCTGAAGCTCTATTGATTGTTGCAAATTCTCTTATCCAGCAATTTTTACCGATTATAACCCCTGTTTTTTCGCCTTTGTAGCCTAAATCCTGAGGTTCGCCGCCGATTGATGCCATAGGAGAAATTTTTGTACCTTCGCCAATTGTAGCATATTCAATGTTTGCTCCCGCGCCTATTTTAACTCCGGACGCTATAATTACACCCTCACCTATTACGGCATTGGGGCCTATTTCAACATCCGGCGCGATTTGCGCACTGTCGCAAATAACTGCACTTTTATGAATTGTCATTTTTTCACACTTTCTACTTCAATGCTATTGTAATTTCGGCTTCTACGCACAATTTACCGTCAACAAATGCGCGCGCGTCACACTTTGCAATCGGGCCTTTAATTTTTGTCATATAAGCTTCCATCTCAAGTCTGTCACCGGGGCGCACTATGTTTTTAAACCTTACTTTATCAACAGCGGCAAAAAGCGCCAATTTTCCTTTGTATTGATCAAGTGACAAAAGAATCGGTGCTGCTGTTTGTGCCATAGCCTCAATTTGCAAAACTCCTGGCATAACAGGGTTGCCGGGGAAATGTCCGTTAAAAAACATTTCATTTGCCGTTAAATTTTTATAACCTTTTGAGTACTTTCCGGGGACATATTCCGTTATTCTGTCCACAAGCAAAAAAGGGTACCTGTGAGGAATCATGTCCATAATCTCCATCACATCCATAGAAAGAGGCTTATCTGTAGTTGTATCCATCTTATCTCCTTTATAAAATTACAAACTTTTTTCTATGTTTTTTGCAAATTGAATATGCAGAGCATGTCCTGCTTCTTTTGCAAAAATGTTAGCATTAAGCTCAAGCGGATTTACACCTGTCAAGTACAAATCGCCGATTATATCAAGGATTTTGTGTTTTGCAGGCTCAAATTCACTTCTGAGTTGTGTGGTATAGCCGCCGTCTTCTGTCATGCCAACGGTATTTTCAATTGTAACACCTTTTGAAATACCCATTTTTTGAAATGTTTCAAGGTCTTTTAAATAACCGAAAGTACGTGCTTCAACTATTTCATTCATATTTGTGTCTTGATTCAGATTTACCCAGCGATTTTTTAAATCGGGATGGTTATAGTTCACCGCGTAGGTTATTGTTGTTTTGCCCTGATTTGGCATAAGCACAATCATTGAATTGTTATAAGAAAAAACAAAATGATTGTTAATTGGCTTAACTTTTTCACTCTCACCATAAAAACCCGCTTCATTAAACAAATCAACCCATACTTTTGCGCTGCCGTCCATAATGGGGACTTCATAGCCTTGAGATTTAAAATGCACATCAAGATTATCAATTCTGCATATTGCGCAAGCCGCCAAAAAATGCTCAACGAGTGCAATTTTGGCATCCGCACCGTCTTGAGTATTTGCAAGAACTACAAAATGCTCTGTTGAAACAACATTTGAAGTTTTTGCCTCGATTAATTTATCGTTTATAAAAAAACGTATACCTTGTTTTTCATTTGATGTATTAGGACAAATCTCAAGCTGCGCTTCAAGATTTGTCATTAAACCGTTGCCTTTAGCCGTTATTTTAGATTTTACCGTCTTCATTTAAAAATTTCTCGTAATCCTCTAGTAAATGTTGATATTTTTTGTATTTTTGAACCATAACTTCCGCTTCGTTCAAATATTTCATGCGCTTTAAGAAATCTTTTCTCGGGACTGCAGGCGCGCCCATAAGAACTGTTTTTGCCGGATGTGACTTTGTAACGCCTGATTTTGCAAGGATAATACAATCATCACCGATAGAAATATGATCGGCAAGACCTGACTGACCGGCTATTACAACTCTGTCACCTATTTCACAAGAGCCTGCAATACCTACTTGAGAAACTATCATGCAAGCGCGACCTATTTTACAGTTATGACCAATCATAACAAGATTGTCTATTTTTGTTTGATCGCCGACTGTGGTGTTTTCAATTGTGCCTCTGTCAATTGTGGCATTAGCACCGATTTCAACATCATTACCTATTATAACAGAGCCTAAAGAGGGGATTTTAAAGACTTTTTGATTTTCTTTTCCGCCCTTAACTTCGCCTTCTTTTCTGGCACTTTCAATGTTGTCGGGAGTTTCTGTGACAAAACTGAATCCGTCAGCACCAAGACTTGCACCATGGTGAATTATACATCTGTCACCTATTTGAACTCTGTCACCTATGTTTACTCCGGGGTGGAATAAACAATCATTACCGATTTTAGCAAATTTTCCCACATACACATTTGGTAACAGCGCGCAGTTATCACCTATTATCGCACCGCGAGAAACTACAACGTTCGGGCCTATTGAAACATTTTTACCCAATTTTGCCTCAGGGTGAATAATAGCGCTGGGATGAACACCCACAGGGGTATCAGGCCCTTCGTAAAATAAATTTAAAAGTTTCATCATAGCAAGACGCGGACGTTCAACCTCAATGGTTGAAATATTTTCAAGGTTAACACCCAGAGGAACAAGTGCGGTCTTTGCTTTTGTATGTGCAAGGTTTGCAATTTCGTCTTCTCCAAAAGCCAGCGCAAGAGTTGTTTCATCGGCAAGTAATGGTGGTGCAACTTTTTCTATGACACCACTTTCTACAACACTCAAGATACCGCCTAAAATGTCAGAAATTTCTTTTTGCGTAAAACTTTTTTTACTCACCTTTTTGCTCCTCACAATGCTAACAGAATAAGTCTATTTTAGTACAATTATTTAATTTTGTCGATTATTTTTGTTGTTGACTTGCCTTCAACAAGCTCAATAAATTCAACCCATCCGTTATTTTTAAGGATTATATCTGCTTCAGGCAAGGTTTGCAGGGTATAATCCGCTCCTTTTGTATAGATATTAGGCTTTATTATTTCAAGCAAATCTTTTGGAGAATCCTCGTCAAATAAAATAACATAATCTACACACTCAAGCGCGCATAAAACTTCCGCTCTGTCATTTTCATTGTTAATGGGACGACCTTCACCTTTAATTGAGCGAACCGATTTGTCGGAATTTAGACATACAATTAAAACATCGCCAAAAGTTTTGCTTTTTTTTAAATATCTGACATGCCCGACATGCAAAATATCAAAACAACCGTTTGTCGTGACTATTATTTTCTTTTTGGTCCTAAGCAGTTTTAAAAGTTCTTCCAGTTTGTCCCTTTGAATTATTTTTCCCATACTTCACCTTTAATATTAATGCAGCCGCCAATAACCTTTTGTTGTTGACGGCTGCACATTTTTTATTTATTTACTTATTTTTTTTCCTGAGCATTTTGCTCTTGGTTAGTTGCAGGCTGTCTCAGTTTATCTTGAATATTTTTAGGATTATATTCAGGATCATTGTATTCAATTTTAGCACTTGCCTTTAGCCCTGTAAATAAAGCTTGCATTGCACTCATTTTTTTATTTTGTTCAAGCATGGCTTTAATTTCGCCTTGCACTTGTTCAAAAGGCGCAAGTCCTGCAGCAGCTCTGTCTACAACCAAGATAATATGATTACCGTATGGTGTTACAACAATTTCTGAAATTGTATCAGGTTTTTGCGAGAAAGCAGCGTCAGAAAATTCTTTAACCATTGCTTCCCTTGGGAAATAGCCCAAATCTCCGCCTTTTTGAGCACTACCCTTGTCATCAGAGTATTTTTTTGCAAGTGCTGCAAATTCTTTTGGATTTTTTAACGCTTGTTCTCTGACATCGCGTGCTAACGCCATTTTTTTATCAAGTTCTTCTTTTACTTTTTTATCAATATCAGCAGCACTCAATTTGCCGTCTTTATCTGCGTCTATAATGGTTTTTCTTATTGATTCGGGATTTGCCTCAATTAAAATATGAGAAGCGCGAACTCTTTGCGGGAAGTTAAATTGGGCCTTGTTTTTATTATAGTAGTCTTTTACTTCATCATCGCTTACTTTTACATTTGCAACAGCTTCAACCAGCTTATCTACTTTTATAACATTTGCAAGATCTTCTTTAACCTTAGATTCTGCCACGCCGTTTTGTTTTAGCAATTCCTGATATTTTTCTTTTGAACCTATTTGTTTTATCAACTCTTCTTTTTTAGCTTCAATTTCTTCATTTGTAGCACTAATGTCACGTTTTTTAAATTCTTGTTCAAGTAATTTTTTTGTAATTAAATCTTGAACAATTCTATCTCTTGTCATTAGCATCATGGGGCTGTCATCTTTTTTTTGTTCCTCAGGTGCAGCTTTGTACTGGGGATTTTTCTTTATCAAGTCCATAATTTCGTTATATTGACCTTTTGTAATAGCTTCGCCGTTAACGGTAACTATTGCTTTATTGTTCACTGTACATCCCGAGAAAAGCAACAGTGAAAACATTGCACTTAAAAACACTTTTGTAAACTTCATAAATTTCACTCCTTATAATTAATTTTGAATTTTAAATTCGGATACTACTTTAGATATATAATAGAACAAATCTGTTAATATGTTAAATATTTCATCAAAATTAAGATTGTCTTTATTCATCAGCAATATGCCTTTTGTTTGTGGGGCTGATTTTGGCGGGTTTGTAAACTTGAAATATTTTGTTATGGAAAAATCTATTTTTCTTTTTAAATACATCCACTCCCTTTCGTTGAATTGGGTGTAAATTCTAATATTATCAAGTGTTTCACGTATCATTGAAACATTGTTTTGTTCTGCAATAAGCCTTAGTTTTATGAGTTTTATGAGATTTTCAACACTTTGCGGAAGTTTTGAAAATCTGTCTTTAAAGCCCAATACAACATTATCAAGCTCTGCGGCATTTTTTACATCGCTCAATCGTTTATATTCAAGCATTTTTTGTTCATAACCGCCAACCCATTCATCAGGTATGTATGCTGTTACATTTATGTCAACAACTGCGTTTTGCGGTTTTTTAATTTTTTCTTTAGCATAGGGGTCTTTAGATTTATTTGCTTTAAGCTCGTTTACACATTCCTCCAAAAGATTGCAATATGTGTCAAACCCGACATTTACCATATGCCCGTGCTGTTTTGAGCCCAAAATATTACCTACGCCGCGAATTTCAATATCTCTTAGCGCTATATGATAACCGCTGCCCAGACTTTCAAAGTCTTTTATTGCATTTAAGCGCTTGTAAGCATCAGGGGTAAGTTCTTTTGATTTTTTGTAAAAACAGTAGCAGTAAGCTTGTCTGTCCGAACGTCCGACCCGTCCTCTTAATTGGTAAAGTTGAGCCAATCCAAAGCGATCCGAGTCATGAATTATAATTGTATTGGCATTTGAAATATCAAGACCCGATTCAATAATTGTTGTGCACAACAAAAGATCATACTCTTTGTTTGCAAACTCATACATTATGCGCTCAAGCTCACCGTCTTTCATTTGCCCATGAGCAACTGCTATTCTTACATTTGGAACAATAGAGGACAGGTAATCCCTGAATTGATAAATTGTTTCAACTCTGTTGTAAAGGTAAAAAACCTGCCCGTCACGCTGTATTTCATGATTTATCGCATTTTTTAAATATGCTTCGTTAAACTCTCCGACATATGTTTTTACACTCAAACGGTTTTTAGGCGGAGTATTTATAACCGATAAATCCTTTATGCCTGATAAAGCCATATTCAGCGTTCTTGGGATAGGTGTGGCAGACATTGCAAGTATGTCAATATTTTCCCTGTATTTTTTCAGCTTTTCTTTATGTTTAACGCCGAACTTGTGCTCCTCGTCTATTACCAAAAGTCCGAGATTTTTAAATTGTATATCATCACCCAAAAGCCTGTGTGTACCGATTACAACATCAACACTACCTTCATTTATTTCTTTAACGATTTGTTTTTGCTCTTTTGCGCTTCTAAATCTTGACATCAGCTCTACTCTGACACTAAAAGGCTTAAACCTCTCAAAAATTGTTTGGTAGTGTTGCAGCGCAAGTATTGTTGTAGGGGCAATAAGTGCAGCCTGTTTGCCTGACATGACTGCTTTAAATATTGCTCTTATTGCAATTTCAGTTTTCCCAAAACCGACATCGGCGCAAATTAACCTGTCCATAGGACGTGCTGCTTCCATATCGGCTTTTGTATCTATTATTGCCTTCATTTGATCAGGGGTTTCTGTGTATTCAAAAGCGTCTTCCATCTCAAATTGCCAAGTTGTATCAGGCTCAAAAGCAATACCTTGCGACATTTGCCTTTTTGCGTACAGTTCAAGCAAATCTTGAGCTATTAGTTCAACCTCGGCTTTTGCCTTGGATTTTGTGGCCTCCCATGCACTTCCGCCCATTTTTGATAGTTTAGGTTTTATGGAACCCGAGCCGCGATAGCGATAAAGCAGGTTTATTTGCTCTGCCGGCATAAAAAGTTTATCTGAATTTGCAAATTCAATTTCAAGATAGTCTTTTTTTGCGCCGTCAATTTCTTGTTTTGTAAGCCCCTTGTAAATTCCCACCCCGTGAATCGAGTGCACGACATACTCGCCCTCTTTTATATCATTAATTGAGTCAATATAGTCTTGTGATTGTTTATTTTTAAAGTATTTTCTAACCGTAACGTCTTTTGAGCGCTTATTAAAAAGTTCTTTATCCGATAAAAAAATGTATCTGCCTTTTGGGGTTTCAAAATTATCGTCAAAGTCAACAATACCCCCGCCAAAACTTAAAGAGGGTTTAATTGTTACATTGTTTGAAAATATCTCCTGTTCGCTTAAAATTTCTTTTATTCTTTTTGGGTAATCAGTGCAAATAAAGATTTTACGGTTATTTTTTAAGTTATTTTTTATATACGCGCTTATCTCATCAATATCAGAGGAAAAAATCGGAGCAAGAGAAGTTTCAAACTCGATTAATTTGTCGTAATCATCGTCTAAAAAGTTATCAAACCCTATTGTTTTAAATTTTTTAATCTCACGCACAAATTCTTCATATTTTGTGTGGTTAAGCTCTATAAGGGGCAATTTAAGGTTTGAAGAAACTTCCTTTTGATACTGTTCACAAAAATCTTTGTCGAGATTTTCAAACTTTGCAAATATTTGTGATGACTCATCAAAAATTACCACATAGTCTTTAAAATAATCAAGCGGGCAGTAAAGTGAATTTGTCAGATAACTTTGATAATATTCAATACCGTCAAAATAACCGCTTTCATTTATTTTTTCACAAATTTGATTGTATATATCGCAAGCAATTTCATTATCCGTATTTTTAGCTTGCTTTAAAAGTTTTTGTTTAAAATCCTCAATCGTATTTTCATCGGGCAAAAATTTATATAAAGGATAAATTGTTATTTCATTTACTTTTTCATAACTTCTCTGCGTTTTCGGGTCAAAATATCTTATATCCTCAACAGTGTCGCCAAAAAACTCTATTCTGACCGGATTTTTATCAAGAGTATAGATATCTAAAATATCACCCCTTACACTGAATTCGGATGTGTCAACAACGCTTGTGGTGCGTCTGTATCCGAGCTTAGAGAGCGATTTTATAAGCTTTTGATAGTCAACATCCTCGTTTACTTTTATTTTAAAAGAATTTTTTTCGTAAAAATTTCTTGTTGCAAATTTTTCAAAAAGCGAGCGAATAGGAGCCAAAACAACGTCATAAGAACCCAATAGAACATTTATTTGCTCTTGATATATGTAGTAGTTTTTCTCAACATCATCATAAAAATTTATCTCCTGAGAGGGGAAAATTTTTGCCTCAATCTCGCAAAAATTTTCCAAATCCTTTTGAAATTTTAGTGCGTTTTGCTCATTTGGGGTGATATACAATATTTTTTTGTTTTGTTTTAAAATTGATTGAAAAATAAGGAGTCTTAAAGGGTTATTAAGAGCACTCAAAGAAAGCTTTGAAACGCCATTAAGCGCCAAAAAACGATTTAGTGTAGGAATTTGTATGTTTTTTAAATCGTCAGACATATATAAAGTATTGCACAAAAATTTTTATTAAATAACCCTTTGCTCTAAAAGTGCCGCCCCTACCACACCCGAGTAGTCACCCAAAGAAGCCTTTTTAAATTCTATTTTAGCTGCAGGGGTAGGCAGCGCCTTTGCTCTGGCTTTTTTAATTGTTTGCAAATAAAAATCGTCAATACTTTGAATAAGCCCGCCACCCAAGATAATAAGTTCGGGATTGTAAAAGTTAATAACACTTGCAATACCACCTGACAGATAGTCTATTGCCTCGTTTACATACTGCGTTACAACTTCATCGTGTGCTTCAAGCGATTTTTTAATATGCTTTGAACTAATGCTTTTACCGTCAGTCAGCTCCGTTATAATTGATTTTCTACCCTTTTTAACGGCGCCCAAAATTCTTGATTCAATGGCACTTCTTGAAGCATAAGCCTCAAGACATCCGTTACCGCCGCATGCGCAAGCTCTGCCGTTTAAATCGACAATAATATGACCTATTTCTCCCGCACTTTGACTTGCACCGAGGTGAATTTTACCGTCTTTTACAATGCTTGAACCAATTCCTGTGCCGACAAATATACATACTATGTCCTTATAGTCCTTACCTGCGCCGAATTTTAACTCACCAAAAGTCGCAACTTCAACGTCGTTACCAATATTCACAGGTATTGAAAATTTTTCTTCCAGAATTTCTTTTATGTTTAAATCTTTACACTCAAGGTTAACCGCGTTAATTAAAATCCCTTTGTTTCTCTCCACTTGACCCGCAAGACCTATGCCGACAGATGAGATTTCTTCTTTCGGCACATTTGAGGTTTCAAAAAGTTCCTCCAGTGTTTCAATAATTTTTGCGGTAATTTTTTTGTTACCTTTTTCTTTTTTTGTTTTGTTTTTAACCTCAAAAATCACATTGCCCGTTTGTTTTTCAACTACACCCGCAAGAATTTTTGTTCCGCCTAAATCTATTCCAATAGAATAATTTTTCATTTGTTTCCTATTTTAAATCTATAATTTCTTTGTTTTTAAGACCTTTTGCTTTCAATTTTTGCTCTATATAGCGCCACCATTTAAGCTTTTGCCTGTACAAATAATGATATCCTTCAAAATTTGCACTTGAAATATCTGACTGTTGCTTGTCTAAAAATTGTTCAAATTCGCGCTCAAGAGTATGAGTAAGCTCTTTTCTGTTAAAATCAGGCTCACTCATTATCCTTGGATTACCAAATTCTACAAGTATTTCAGGTCTGTCTTGCCTTAAAAAAGTATAGTTTATTGCAACAGGCACAAGGTTAACACCACCAAATTTTTTAACAGCCTCTTTTACAATGTAGGCAAGCCCTGATTGAAAAATTTCGGGACGATACATTGGCGGACGGATTATACCTTGCGGAAAAATCCAAAACGCAATGTCAGGCTCACTTAAAGTTGTCACTGCGTATTGAAGAAATTTCATAGACGCTTGCGGAGATTTTTTATTTATGGGGAAACATCCGACATATTGAAAAAGCGGAAATCTGTTCATCTCCTCAATCATAAAGCGAAAACGCGGTTTTTTTATAACTTTTTTAATTATCCTGTACACAATATTATAGGCTAAAACACCGTCCCACCAATTATTATGAGGGGCATAAAAAATTGTAGCCTTTGTTTTGTCCCTTTGTTCAAGCCTGTCAAGGTTTTTGTACATAAGAGAACAAAAACGCGCCTCTATCATTTTCGGAAAAACAATATCACCGATAAAATGCCAAAATGGGACATTCTTAGCCTCTCTGAATTTCTCCTCGCGGTTTCTCATTTTTGTCGGAGGAACCGCACTATACATGTGTTGTGGTGTGTCTTGGTTCATAGTTTGATTCTAGTTAAATTTTTATTTTGTGTCAATCAGCTTATGCGTTTTAATTGGCAATATGCCCTAAATGCTGTCAATTCCTTTTGTATTGCATATTGATGTTTTTCAAGCCCCAAGCGCGATGCAAGAGTCAAGGCTTTTTCATAAACCCTTATCGTACTTTGAGCAACAGCAAGTTTTTTATCATCATCAATATGCACAATTGAATCCTGCATGATATTTGCCCTTAAACGGTACAAACGCATTTGTAAAAATATCAGCTCGTTTGCACTTGCGTCCTGTAAAGCCAGTTCGCAATACATTTTTGCATTATCAAAGTCATTCTTTTGCAAATACGCACGCGACAAAAGCTCTTGAAAAAGTATTTTAAAATTAATACTGCTTATTTTTGCACTCTCGCATATTGCAACAGCTTTTTCGCAAATTTCAATACATCTGTCCGCACCTGAAGAAGGCAGGGTTGCCTTTGCACTTATATACCAAGCCAAAAGCGCCCCAAAGGCAATTTTTTTATCGGAAAAATATGTCATTTGCTGCGCACATATCTCAAGAGCACGAAGAGCATTGTTTTCTTTTAAAAGAACATAAGCAAGCATTGTTTTTAGAATATTTTTTGTATACTCATCCCCGCAATTGTTTGCAAAAGTTACCGCTTCAAACAAATCTTCCTTAATGTTTTCAAAGTTACCCGAAAATATTTTATTAAAAATATCTATAAGATTCCATTTTGATACTAATTTTAAATCATTTACGGCATAAGAAAATTCTTTTAGTACTGATTGCAATATCTCATCAGAATCTTTTATAAACCCGCGAGATGTTTGCGCGCAAGCATGAGTTAGCGCCAAGTGCATTTTAAGCCTTGTTAGACTGTGGCTCTTGTCTTTGTTTAACTCTTTTTTTATTTCTTCAATTAACTCAAAAGAAAGAGGACTGCCCTGCTGTGCGTAGGATTCCGCCAAAATAATATTCGACATTATCCAAGTTTCATAAACCTCTCTTATTGACACAAAGTCACTTTTCTTGGGATGTTTTAAAAATTTTTGTAAAACAGGATTTATCTCATTATTAACCATGCTTGCTATTTCGGACCAGTTACCGAGTTGCAAAAGTGCTTCCAGTTTTCTTGTTTTTATAAGCGCCCTTTGCAATTCTTGTTTTGGTTTAGAATATATTGCAAGAACAGCGTCAACCGTTTCTACTATTGCAGGGTAATTTTGCGCGACTTTGCAACTTTGAATCAAATAACCGCTAAGTTCAACAACTTTGCTGTCATTTTCGTTTTTCTGAGCACTGACAATCGCATTTGAAAGATACTCAATAGCTTCTTTAGGGTTTTTCAGATAGGTTAATTTACCCAAACGCTCACAAATGTTGTTTTTGATATAGTCAAAGTTTGCAACTTTTACGTCTTTTAAAAGAATAAGACTTTGCTTTTGACATAGGGTATAAAAACTTACATCACCAATGTATGAAGCGAGTTTAAGACTCATTGTCCACAAACTGAATGCAAGGTCTTTTTCTCCTGTAATCTGCGCCAAAAGAGAGGGTATAGCCGGAGATGATACAGTTCTTTTACAAATTTCACCGAGAAGTTTTTTATGAACTTCCAGCAATTCTTTGTCATCTTTTGCAACAGCATAAGTATGTGACCATACGAGCGAGTTTTTAAATTCGAAAATATTTTCCGTAATTCTTTTTATATAACCGTTTTTTTCCAAAAACGCAACAACGCGCTCAAAGTTTTCAAGCTCAAGATTAAAAACTTTTTCCATAAGCGATTTTGTAAACTTGCCGCCAAGCATAGAGGCAACCATTAAGAACTCATACTCCTTACGGCGATTTTCTTTTAAATAAGCAAAACGCTTATCCATAAGCTCTTTAAGACTGTTTACTATATACATTGACTCTTGCTTTGCATCAAAGACAAATTCCTTGTTTTTTAAACTTAGTGTTTTTGTTTCGAACAAATCGTATAAAACCTGTTCTACATAAGCAAAATTACCCTGAGCATTTAAAATAATTTGGTTTAATACCGCAAGTGGTAAAACATCACAGCTGCCAACACGCAACTTTATAAAATCTCTGACATCGGCAGCTTCTTTTTGCGCAAGGTTAATGTTTAAGCATGCATTCTTTGGGAGCTTTTCACTGTTTATGTACATTTGAATGGCATGTTGATTTCTATAGGTCAAAACCAATTTTGCACCGGTTTTGAAATAATCGCATTCAATGAGATATTTTACAAAATCAAAAGACGTTTCATCAATTAAATCAAAATCATCAATTACAACTGTCAGTTTATTTTTAGATTTCAAATATACAAGAATATCTTTTAAGTCTTGAAAAGTTTTCTTTTTGTTCTCTAAAATATGCTCATAATAAGCTTCTTTTAGGGGATATACAATATTTATAAGGGTGTCTATTTTTTCTTGAGGAAGATGACCTGATAAGTTCCTTCCAAGGACATCTTTTAGCTCTTGCACTCTTTTTTCGTACCGACTCGGGGCAAAAGATAAGTCAAAAAGCGACAGACAAATATCCTGTATTAAGCCCATAGGAGTTACTTGGGTTAGTGCGCAACAGTGCCCCTTTAATACAATATGTGCACCAACTTCAAGTCTTTTGTACATTTTTTCTAAAAGATTAGTTTTACCACAACCTCTTGGGGCGTTGATTGAAATTGCTTTAATCTCACTCGAGGAGTCATTTATGGCATCGAGTACCATTTCAAGAGCTACATCATCTCTTTGACATTCACTTTGAGAAAATACCGGCTTTTGATCCAAAAATACCATTTTATAAGATATCGGAGAAATTTTTATAAGTGGTATTTCGGATGATAAAATTGAATAAGCGCCTTCAGATGTTATAATATCTTTTTCGATTCCTGATTCAAGTTGTTTTGGGGAGCGTGCTTCAAGATATTCCTCCTCCTTTAAAACTGCATATTTATAGTTAATTCCAACACCTAAGGTTTCACTTAAAATATTGTTAAATTTCTCGAACTCATCACTAAAAAGTCTTACCTTATCTAAAAATTTAAAGTTTTTAGTATGGGGTATTTTAAACACTACGGTATGGGGATTTATAAATTCGCAAGGCACATTAAAACCTAACTTTACAGAGGTTTTTATATTTAAAACTACCTTTTGTCTAAACTCCTCGTCTTTGTACTTTTCAAACAACTGCTCAAGGTTAATAAAATCAACAAAAACAACAAGCTTTTGTTGCTTCTGCTCTTTGGGTTCAGCTTCTTTTTTTTGTTTTAAAGGCTCTTTTTCTTTTGGTTTTTGTATTTTATCCTTAGGTTTTTCAATATTTTGTTTGGGCTTAATTTCATTATTTTCTTTTTTTTGGGTTTCGCTGTTAAAAACAAAAGAGCATTTTCTGCACTCAGGACTTGAGGCATAATTTGCACTACCGCATTTTGGGCAAAATTTTACAAAAGTAAAACCGCAAACAGAACAGGATGAGGATCCTATTCTTGTGTAGTTTCCGCATCGCGGGCACTTAAACTTCAGCCTCAGACCACATCCGGGGCACACAACATCTTGAGAGCTTACTTCAGTTTTGCATTTTGGACAAATCACGCTTTGTTCTCATAAAAATTAACAATATTTTACATTTATTATATATGAAATTTTAATTTAGTCCACAAAACATACAATAAATAGTCAATTTGTACCAGTTTTAATTTTTTTAAAAATATGCTATTATCTGAACTATGGAATTAGGAGTAAATATAGATCACGTTGCAACACTTAGAAACGCAAGAGGCGGAGCAGAGCCCAGCGTTTTAGATGCCGCACTCATTGCTCAGCGTGCGGGTGCAAGCGCCATTACAATCCATTTAAGAGAGGACAGACGACACATTAAAGATTGCGACCTTGATGAGATTAAAAAGAATATTAAAACAAACATTAACCTTGAGATGGCTGCAACGGAAGAAATGCAACAGATAGCTGTCAAAAACAAACCCTACTCCTGCTGTATTGTCCCTGAAAAAAGACAGGAAGTTACGACAGAAGGCGGTTTAGATGTTTATTCGCAAGAAGAATATATAAAAGAATTTATTAAACCGCTTCATCAGGCAGGTATTGTAGTCAGCCTTTTTATAGACCCTGATGAAAAACAAATTTTTGCTGCTCACAATTGCAAAGCTGATTTTATAGAGCTGCACACAGGTGCATTTTCAAATGCGTTTAATACTGAGCGCGAAAAAGAAGAATTTGAAAAATTAAAAACCGCAGCAGCTCTTGCGCAAAATTTAGGTCTAAAAGTTAATGCCGGTCATGGTTTAAATTACGAAAATGTACATTTAATGCATGGAATTGACGGACTTGTCGAGCTAAATATAGGGCACAGTATTATCTCGCGTGCGGTTTTTGTTGGTTTAGAGCGGGCAATTAAAGAAATGCGCGAACTTATTATCTAGTCAAGCAAATCAATAACACTTCCGCTGTCATTAGTACCTGAAGTTAATTTGTCTGCGTATCTTGCAACCTGTTTATCAAAACTTGGGTCATTTACATAAATACAGCAGGAAATTTCATTGTTGTCAGGATTTTTTGTTTCTTTATTTTTTGTAAAAATACTTTTTAATTTTTCTGCAAAACCACCGCCTGTTTTAGTTTCTAAAGTTTTATCGGCTTTTTTTGCACTAAATGTAACATATTCTATACTATTAGCAACGTCAAACTCACTGCTTGCAAAAACGTCCAATTGATAAGTTACATCATCGGGCAATTTTGTTTCAACTTCGTCTTTTAGGAAATTTATAGCCTTGGCAACCTTTATAACCTGTTGTCGCTCTGTGGGTCTGCTTATATTTATTGAGCCATCAGAACCATATTGTCCAAGAGTTGATATCTTTTTTGCTACTTGTTCCTTATCGTACACAAGTTTTCCTTGAAATGACTGATTAATGTTTATTGGTGCTATTTTCATACAGATTTCTCCTAAATAGTAAAAATACTACAGCCGCATAAAACCTGTGAAAATATTTTTTTGCCATATACTCCATATAAATGATTTTTTGTTGTAAAGCATTGTTAAGAGTCTTTTTGACGTAATATTAAGAAATATTACCAAACAAAAAACATGCTCAAATCATGTGTCCATGCATGTTTTAAGAAAAAGTGTCTATACAACAATATGTTCACTGAACAAAGTGTTGTCACAACGAAAAAATGGACATATAATGAAAAAGTCGTGCAAAAAGTGCGGCAACGGGGAAAATAATAAGTGTGTACAAAAAGTACAATACAAAGCAATCTCGATCGTATTTTGAAAATTGTTGACGGGAAAAACGTAAGAATAGTTGCTGTAACAAAGTATTATGATGAACAGTGTATTAAGGACACGTTTTACTCCGGACTGAGAGATTTCGGCGAGAGCCGAGCACTTGAAGCCATTGAAAAAATCAACAAATTAGACGATGAAATAAGGCAAAAATCGACTTATCATTTTATTGGACATTTACAAACAAACAAAGTGAAGTATGTTGTTGGAAATTTTCACTACATCCACAGTGTAGATTCACTAAAAGTAGCACAAGAAATAGCAAAATGTGCGGCAGAAAAAAACATAGTCCAGAAGATTCTTGTTCAAGTGAATAACGCAAATGAAGAATCTAAATTTGGAATTGCACCTTCTCAGTTAGATAATCTGATAAATGAAATAAAAAAGTTTGAGTCTTTAAATCTTGTAGGACTTATGAACATTGCGCCCAATATAAGCGATGAAAAAGAGCTTGGCAGGCTTTTTTCACAAATGAGGGAACTAAAAGAAAAATACGGACTTGAAGAACTTTCAATGGGAATGAGTCATGATTATAAAATAGCACTCAATGAAGGTGCCACAATGATACGTTTAGGAAGAATACTATTTGAAAATTCATAAAAGGAGGAAAAGAAATTGGCAGGCATAGGAGAAAAATTTAAGTTTTTATACAACTTATTCGGTTTTGATAATCCGGATGAAAATGAATTCGGAGAGTTAAGTGACGAATATGAAAATGAATATGAAACAGATGGTACAAATGTACTTAAGAGAAATTTTGAAGCTCAAAGCCCTATGGAAACAAGAGAGCGCAATAATTTAAGAGTTCTACATGGTGCAAATCGCGGTTACGAGGTAATTGTATTTGAACCAAGAGCATTCAACGAATCAATCAACATTGTAGAAGCTCTTAAATCCAGAAAAACAGTTATCCTTAACCTGCAATTACTTGATAGAGAACAATCACAAAGAATAGTAGATTTCTTATGTGGCTGTACACACGCTCTTGACGGATCACAAAGAAAAATCGGAGAGTTTGTCTTTATCTTTACTCCTTCCAATATTAACATTTCACAAGAAGTTGTAAATTCAAAATTAACAAGAGATGCTATCTGGACAGCCAGCAACTAGTATTTCTTAAACTTATACGGAGAAATTAGAGAGAATAAGCTATAGCGCACGACAAGTGCGCTATATTATTTTGTCATGACTATAGAAATTGTAAAAAAAATTAACAAAAATTTAAACACAGCGCGAAAAGCAGACCTGGCAAAACACAGACAAGCAGATGATTTGAGAAAATTTTAAAATGCGTTGTTAATAATTTGCAAAATAATTATGTGCCTTGTATAATCAATAAAGTAAGTTAGTTAGTATTATAAATTGAGGTAAAAATGAGTACATTAGACAGAGTAAAAAAAGTTGTAGTTGACCAATTAAGTGTTGATGAAAATTTGGTTACACCACAAGCAAGTTTCACAGGCGACCTTGGTGCAGATTCTCTCGACACTGTTGAATTAGTTATGGCTTTTGAAGAAGAATTCGGCTGCGAAATCCCTGACGAAGAAGCAGAAAAAATCGCTACAGTACAAGATGCTGTTGATTATATCGATTCTCATTCATAATTTAATAATTAACGACACAGAATTCATTTGCAAAAAAGTTGCAATGAGATAACATCGATTTGTAACTTTTTGTTTTGAAGATTTAAGGAACTAATGATGGAGAACAGGAAAAGAAGAGTAGTAGTAACAGGCATGGGTATGGCAACGCCATACGGATATGGCACTAAAAAGTTTTGGGATGCCATGCTTGAAGGTAAAAGCGCAATAGACACTATACAAAGAATACCTCTTGAAGGTCACAGCGTTCATATTGCAGGTGAGATAAAAGACTTTGAAAGTTGGGAAAAACTTGATCCTAAGGAAGCAAAAAGGATGGACAGGTTTACCCAGTTTGCGGTTGTTGCAGCAGATGAAGCCGTTGAAGATTCAAAAATTGACTCGCAAAAAGAAGATCCTTATCGCTATGGTGTGATAGTCGGCTCTGCAGCGGGTGGCTTTGACACTTTTGAAAAACAACACCACAATATATTACAAAAAGGCGCTACAAAATGTTCTCCCTTTACGGTTCCAATGCTAATTGCCGATATGGGTGCAGGCAGAATCTCTATGCGTCACCATGCAAAAGGAGTTAACAAGGCTATAGTTACAGCTTGTGCAACATCTGCACATTGCGTTGGTGATGCTTTTAGAACAATACAATACGGCGATGCAGATATAATAATTGCAGGTGGCTCAGAAGCAGTTATCACAACGTTGGGCATAGGGGCCTTTACTTCTGCAAGAACACTTTCCAAAAGAAATGACGAACCCAAAAAAGCCTCAAGACCTTATGACATTGACCGTGATGGTTTTGTAATGTCAGAAGGTGCAGCAATAATTGTTCTTGAAGAACTTGAACATGCAAAAGCTCGTGGTGCAAAAATCTACGCAGAAATTGTAGGCTATGGTCAAACAGCTGACGCTTACGACATTGTTGCTCCCGATCCGACAGGTGCGGGTGCTGCAAAAGCTATGGAACTGGCTGTAGCAGATGCAGGGATTAAGCCTCAAGATGTCGATTATGTAAATGCGCATGGCACAAGTACAGGTCTTGGTGATATTGCCGAATCAAAAGCAATAGCAAGAGTATTTGGCGATTTAGACACAAATAAACACCTGAAGGTATCCTCAACAAAGAGCATGCATGGTCATATGCTTGGTGCAACGGGTGCTGCCGAATCGATTGTATGTATAAAAACAATACAAGATGGTATAATACCGCCTACTATTAATTTAGATAATCAGGATCCACAAGTTGCTAATCTAAACTATGTTCCGCATAAACCCGTAAAAGCAGATGTAAAATATGCTCTTACCAACTCTTTTGGTTTTGGCGGACATAATGCTTCACTTTTGTTTAAAAAATTTGAAGATTAATTAAAGTCGACGTGGCGGCAAGCGCGAAGACGTGGAGTGCGTAGTTCATATCTACCATTTCGCCACCGAGACAACATTAAAAATTGAATAACATTATTTTGTCGACGTGGCGGCAAGCGCGAAGACGTGGAGTGCGTAGTTCATATCTACCATTTCGCCACCGAGACAACATTGAAAATTGAATAACATTATTTTGTCGACGTGGCGGAATGGTAGACGCGCATGCTTGAGGTGCATGTGGAGAAATCTGTGGGGGTTCAAGTCCCCCCGTCGACATTACTTAAACCCAAGCTGGACAGCGTTTTGGATTTAACTATGTACTCAACTATGTACTCATTTTTAATACCCCTCTAAAATTTCCATCGCTGCAATTTTATTTGTATAGCTATTATCCAAATATTTTCGTGTAACAAGTGGTGTTGAATGTGCCATATAGCTTTGAATTTCATGTATTAGAACACAAGCTTGAGCCATACGAGTCCCAGCAGTGTGTCTAAATCCATTCCAACCATAGTATTTAACATTTGCTAACGCACAAGATTCTTTAAGCTTATTTTCTAAGGTTTTTTCACTACGTGGAGTTTTTCTTGATTTATTGATAAATACATATTCTGTATCGTTATCATCAAAATTTCTTGCAATAATTTCTTTTAGCTTTTTACCCATAGGCAATTCTATGGCTTTTCTACTTTTAGAGTGTTCGCAAGGAACTATGATTTTATTGCGTTCCCAATCAACCCAATCTTTATTAAACAGACGGATATTTGCTCTTCTTAATGACGTAATTAAAGCACAATCTATCATATCAACAAGCCAGAGTGGAGAAACTTTTTTAATAGCTAAAATCTCATTTTTATTCCAAAATTTAAAATTCTGCTGGTTATATAATCCTAATTTTTTAACTTTAGAACAAGGATTCTTTAGAAGAATTTCATCGTCTATTGCAATATTATACATTTTAGATAGAGCACTAATGTATCTATCGATAGTAGTGTCTTTGTGTTTTTTTACGGTTCTGCAATAATTTATAAGTCTATCAATATCGCTTCTTTTAATATCTACTGCTGGTGTTGTAATGCCAAAATATTCATTAAAGAATTTAACTTTAGACCTTACGTGCTTTATATCTCTATTCCTTGCAAGGGTATATTGTTTGTATTTTTCACCCAATACACCTATTGTTATGACTTTATCATTAGATAGCTTTTCTTTATTTCTTAATTCGGCTTTTAAATTAGCAACATAAGCAAGAGCTTTTTCTCTTGAGTAACAGTTCTTACAAGCACCCTGATATTGCACTCCTACCACTGTTATTTTATAAGAATAACCGCCACGCTTGTCTTTTCTGATATTGTTTTTATATTTACCAGCCATAATTGAACCTTATGACGCAATAAAAACTTTAATTTCATCAATTTTAACGTACCAAATTGAACCGATTTGTTTAAAACAATTCGCTGGTATTGTTCCGTTGTTTTTCCAATCATAAATCGTGCTTACGCCTCGACCAATGGCTTTTGCAAATTCTTTAATTGTCATAATGTTGAACATATTCATAAATATCCTTTCTTTTTTGTACATCTTTTGCCGAACGTGTTCGTCATATTATATTTATACAACATATTTTTTGTTTTGTCAAGTTTTGTCGAACGTGTTCGTTATTTAAGTATTAAATTACATTATTTTCCGAACAAGTTCATTTTTTCTTGACACGTAACGGTTAAAAGAGTAGTATGATATACAAAAGGAGAATCCCCGTTGAAAAATACAGAAGACATAAGCAAACAGGCAAAAATATATGAACAGCTAATTTTAAATCAAATTGGTGCTTTTATTGCAAATAAAAGAAATGAAAAAAATATTACCATTAGAGAATTGAATAAAATTACTGGTGTTAGCATAGGGGTAATATCAGACCTAGAAAATGCTAAATCTATGCCAAGGGTTGAAACATTAATTAAACTTGCTGAAGCACTTGAAATTTCTTTATCCTTAATTTTTGAGAACATGAAACCAGCTACGCAAAAAACATCTAATAAATCAAAAATCATACCCGATGACATGAATAAATATGACAAAATAAGCACTCTACTTGCCGGGTTAAGTTACGCCAAAGAAGAAATTACCGATATTATTTCATATATTAAATTTACTGACTATAAAAAACAAAAATGAGATGAGCTTATAGCTAAAATAGGTAAAAGTTGTCAGAATTGCTAAAAAATTTTCTGAGAAGATTAATTTTTACGTTAATCTTTATTTTCAGCTGCCTCTATCGACGTTTTAGGAACTATTTTTAATTTACAGTCGAATAAGTCAAGAATTTCTATTACCTCAGATAGTTGAAATGTTGC
>DVJQ01000026.1 GCA_018716625.1 Candidatus Galligastranaerophilus intestinavium
TCATTTTTATTAATAGCACTATCAACTTCCCACAAGCTTATGTGTTCAAAAGTACCTTCTCTGCCATACCAATTTACAATTGTTCTTCCGTCATGATTAAGAGGAATTTTATGATTATTATCCAGAACCAAATTATTTTTTTTATCTACATAAAGGGAATTTGGAGAAACATTTAAGTATTTAACTGCAATTAAAGTTGTTAAATTCGGATAATAAGCCCCGTTGTAGTAAAACATTGGCGCAATATACCTTATTATACCGTCTTCATCTCGCGTTACGTTTATAAAGCCAAAATTAGGCGTAACTTCTATTAATTCATCCATTGCATTTCTACAGTTTTTAAAGTGCAAATATGGACTGTTTTTTATTACATCTGCGTTTTTTACATCAAATTCCAAACTTTTTGGCAATATGGGGGGCTTTCTTATTTGCGAGGGATAGTTGTCAAAATTCATCGAAAGATACACATTGTCATTATTTTTAACAGCTTCTATTAATTCTTTGTCACCCTTATCGGGAGCTTCAAGACGTTTTGTAAAGAGCAAGTCAAAGACTATAAACTTTGGCTTTGCTATCTCAAGCCCATTAATAAGTTTTGCCCAAAATGCCCTTGGCACGGGCCAGGTTCCAAATTTTTCCGTTATATATTCATAGCTTGGATCATCAACTGTAATAAGCACAATCTCATTGTTATTTTTTTTTCGCGCCAGTATAATATTTTGCCTTATGTCAAAAGTTTTATTTTCAACGCTTGAAACAAACTTACCAAAAGCACTGTGTCTTCCTATGTATATTATGAAACCAAACACAAAAATAAATATTAGAATATAAACTAAAAAATCAAAAATCTTCTTTTTTTTATTCATAGCAGATTCCGCAGTACTCCATTTTGTCAATTATTTCATAAATCGGATTATCATTTTTGAAATTTATTTTAACACCAAATGAGCACAATAAATCCACAAGGCAAATTTCCTTTTCTGATGGGGTATTTGCGCAAGACATGAATTTAAGGAGATATTTCTCGTTTAAATCAGATAACATACAAGAATTCTCTTACACAGCAGGGAAAATTAAATCAATCATTAGAATAATATTAAGACACGCAAATTCAACCAATTATATGATTTTTCGCGTTTTATGAACCTGCAAGAACAACTGTGAAATCTTTTGCAGCTTTGTTAAAACCTACAGGGTCATAAACTGTTTGTTTTTCTTGCATTTCAGGTATTGTTTTCTTTAAAGATTCAATCACATCACCTGATACATCAAGGTTATGCACTGCGATATGATCATGTGTTAATTTGTTTCTGTTTTGCATTTTTACTATCGCACCGTTTTGCTCAAGATGCATTTTTAAATCTCTCGCAACCGCTTCTTTTGAAGGAGTGTATAATATACCTACATTTAATGCTTCACTCAATGGTGCAGATTTATCTCTATAAACAAGCTTATTAATGATTTCTTGAGTTTTATCCGGATCTAAAATCCAATAACTGATAATTCCCTTTGTAGAAGGGGTGCCGGGCAATGTTGCCACTTGAATTGATGAAACATCAATTGCTTTAACCATTGCAGCATACTGCGAAAGCTCGTAAACAGACAAATCTGTTTGAATGTATTTGGGCATTACCTTTAGTACTTCAGGGATTTTAACAAGAACAGAAGGCTCTTTTAACCTTGCCATAAGGGCATTAAAGAACCACTGTTGGCGCCTTATGCGACCAATATCGCCCAATGCGTCTTTTCTAAATCTTAAATAACCTTCCGTTTGCTCACCGTTTAAGACATGTTGACCTTGAGTCAAATCGATGTGCAGACCTGCAGTATTATCGTGGTAGTGCATGTCTTTTTCTATGTATATGGGCAAACCGCCTATTGTATCAATAAATTTAATAAGTCCTGTGTTACTCAGTGCAATATAGTGATCAACCTTAACGCCAAATGTTTCCTCTACGGTTTTAACCGCTAAATCAGCACCCCCAAAAGCAAAAGCATGGTTTATTTTATCAGGCTTATTTCTGTCTGCAATATAAACCTTTGAATCCCTCGGGATAGAGATAACATTTATATCTTTACCGTATGGAGCAATACTTACCAAAAGCATGGTATCAGAACGGTTACCCTTAAAAGGATCGGCAGCATTTGATGCGACATCCACACCCATAAACAAAATATTTTGACGCCTTGGAGAAAAAGGAAGATTAAATTCTGTTCTTGTTCCGTTAGAACCTGTAAGTGCAGCAATTAAATCATTTATTGATGCCTTTACGTCGGAATGATATGCAAAAGCAGCAATAGAGCTTAACAGTATAAGTGTAATCAAAAAAGAGCGCAAAAAACTTCCTGCACTGCTCTGTCTTCTCTTTCTTCTTCGCATTGGAGGTAATGGCTTATATTGTTGTTTAACGGGTCTTTCTAACATTTTATTCATCGGCTTTAATTCTTAATCTATCTGTCTGTAATTGTACTTTAAAAATCAAAAAAAATTATCTTGTTGCAAATAAAACTAAATAAATGTTAACATTTTATTGTTAGTATTTCCAACGGGGAAGATATCACATGAAAAGTTTAATAAAAAATAACATATTAAAATCATCTATTAGTGTGATTCTTATATTGTTTTTTCAAATATCCTGCCAAAGTGTGTTTTCCTATGATGTTATGAGCGACAAAGAAATTTTGGACATTAAAAACGAAGCTTTTGCACTATACTCCACAAACAACAAGGAAGAAGCTCTTCAAATGCTCAACAGAATACCTCAAAACAGGAGGGATGAGGATGTTTTTGTAATTATAGGCAACATCTGCGACGACTTGGGACAAAGAGGAGTGGCAATCGAAAACTTCAACAAAGCTTCTCAAGTAAGTTCAAAAGCTTATAAAGCTTATTATAATATAGGCTGCATCCTCTTAAAGAAAAAATCATACGAACTGGCACAAAAAAACTTTAAAATGAGCATTAAATGCAATAAGGATTTTCCCTACGCTTATTACAATCTTGCAAGTTGCTATATAGCGCAAGAACAGTATTCAAAAGCAAAAGGACAACTTGTAAAAGCAATATCCCTTAAAGCTGATGACAAAGATTTTTACATAAATCTCGCATACTGCTATAAAATGCTCGGCAACGACAAAGCTGCGCAAAAAATAATAGATTCGCTGAATAAAGTCAAAACTTCGACTTAATTTCAAAAGTCATTTTCATAAAATCAAGACCTTGATAATTTGGAAATTTTTTCTTGATTTTATTGTAAATCCTTACTGCGTCATCTTTTTTTCCGGCTTTATCATAAGTAAGTGCGAGATTTGAATAATATTTCGGAAACTGGGTAGGGTTTAGCTTAATGGCTTTTCTGAAGTATTTTATAGCATTTTCCCAATCTTCGACAGAATAACATATTAGCCCCATTTGGTTATTTGCCCGATGTGAGCGCTCTTGCAACTTTAGTGCTTCCTCACAATATTTTTGAGAATTTTCCCACTGGGCAAGGCTTGCAAAGCAAATCGAGAGCGCATAATAAGCATCGTAATTTTTACTGTCAGCCTCGATGACTTTTTTAAACAACTCAACTGCCTCATCAATAGAATTTTTAGAAAAATAAATACAACCCATATTATAAATTGTATCTAAATCCTCAGGACATAGCTTATGTGCGATTTTATAAAAATTCAAAGCCGTAATATCTTCACCCAAGTTTTGATAACAAAGCGCCATATTATAAGGTATTTTATAATTTTTAGGCTCAAGTTTTTTTGCCTGTTCAAACAGCTCAAGCGCGCGCTTATAATCTTTCTTTTTATAAAAATCAAGAGCGCTGTTGTAATACTTTTTCCAATTATTTAATAAATTAATCTTGAACATATTTTTTATTGTATAATATTCCTATGGATAAACAAACACTTTTAGAATTATATTATTTAGAGTTAGACAAACTCCTTGCCGTGGCTAAAGAAAAGACAAAAAATGAAGTGGAATTTTGTTCTTTAATCAGTGCAAGGACGGGCAAATGCGGGGAAGGTTGCAAATACTGCGCACAAAGTTCGTATTATATGACTAATATTCCCACCCACCCGCTTGTTGAAACGCAAAAAGTAATAGAAATTGCAAAAGAAGCAAAAGCCAACGGCGCAACTCGTTTTGCAATTGTTACATCCGGCAGAGGCCCGCTTGATGAGGACATGCCAAGATTTTGCGAAATGATAAGCGAGATAAACAAACTCGGACTTAAAAGCTGTGCTTCTATCGGCATTTTAAAAGACGGACAAGCCCAAATGCTCAAAAAAGCCGGACTTGTAAGGTTTCATCACAATATAAACACCTGTCGCTCTTACCATAGCTCAATTACCCACACTCACACTTACGATGACAGACTCGACACAATCAAAAAAGTTAAAGAAGCAGGTTTAGAACTTTGCTGCGGGGTAATTATAGGCATGGGTGAAACCGTTGAACAAAGGGTTGAAATGGCACTTGAGTTGGCACAAATTCAACCGGAGTCCATTCCTTTCAACATTTTAACACCCATTAAGGGAACACCCTTTGAAAACTACGGGGACAAAATTGACGAAGAAAATATTTTAAGAACGGCGGCAATTTTTAAAATTGCCAACCCAAACTCAATTGTAAGATTTGCAGGAGGCAGAAAAGCCCGCCTTTCAAAAGAAAACATGGAACTTGCCCTTGAAAACTGCGTTGAGGGTATATTAATAGGCAATTATTTAACCACAATAGGAATTACACCCGAACAAGACAGGGAAACTCTTAAAAAACTGGGGAAAACTCTTTGTGTTTGATTATATTAAGGGAATTTTAATATCAAAAAATCATCCTTATGCGGTTGTGGAAAATAACGGCATAGGATACTCAATTCTTTGCAATGCAAGGACTTTAAGTATTTTAGGTGATTTAAACTCGGAAATTAAAATCTATACAAAATTAATTCATAAAGAGGATTCGATGACTCTTTGCGGCTTTTGCCACAGGGAGGACAGGGTGATTTTTGATATTTTAACATCAGTTTCAGGTATTGGAACAAAAGTCGCTCTTTGCCTTTTAGATGAATTTTCAGGCTCCGAGCTTATTGGCGCCGTTATTAATGAAGATTACAAACTAATCTCGCGCACAAAAGGCGTGGGTGCCAAAATGGCGCAAAAAATAATTTTGGAACTTAAAGACAAATTAACAAACCTCAATGTGACATCAGAAGTCACGGCAAATAAAATCAATACCGATAACATCTCAAAAGATACAATTCTTGAAGTCCAAACCGTACTGCAGTCTTTAGGCTACAGTCAGGCTGAATACCAAGGCGCCCTTGAGATAAGCGCAAAAAGAACCCAAAAAGACGACCCGCAAGAAATTTTAAGGCAAACACTGCAAATATTATCAAACGAAATATAAGGATAGAATTATGGCAGAAAAAAAACTCAAAGTGCTTTTTGCAAGCGCAGAAGTTGCACCGTTTTCAAAAGTCGGCGGCTTGGCTGACGTTGTTGGAGAATTACCTCCTCATCTTGAAAAAGAAAACTGCGAAGTTGCAATTTTTACCCCGCTGTACGGCTCAATCGATCAGGAAAAATGGGGTATAAAAGAGCTTGAAAACTCACAGTTGCAAATTGACATGGGTCACACACGCCACGTTTTTAAACTCAAAATGTGCAAACTGCCAAAGTCAAAAAATATAAACGTATTTTTTGTTGACAACCCGAAATATTTTTCCTGTTTCAATGTTGTCTATCCTCAATGGGTGGATGAAATGTATGAACAACAGCGCTATGTAGCGTTCTCCCTTGCTGTTTTGGAATATGCAAAAATGCTTAATTTCCGCCCCGACATAATTCAGGCAAACGACTGGCACACAGCCATGATTCCCGTTTATATTAAACACAACTACAAATTTGACGAATTTTACTCAAATACAAAAACAGTTTTTGCAATACATAACCTTGCATACCAAGGCTCATGCGACAAATCTATTATTGATTTTGCAAACATGCGCTGGGATTGCGTATACAACGACCAATGTGTCGAGCATTACGGACGTGTTAACTGGGTAAAGGGGGCAATATACTGCTGTGACAAAATAGTTACCGTTTCCCCGCGCTACGCTCAAGAAATTTTAGGCGGCGAATTTGGCGAGGGCATGGACTACACCCTAAGAGGTCAAACATATAAGCTCTGCGGCATTTTAAACGGAACGGACTATGATAAAAAAGACTTTGATCCAAAAGTTAAACCCGAGTTTAAGGCACAGGTTCAAAAAATGTTCGGCTTGCCGCAAAACCCGCAAAGACCACTTATTGCAATGATTTCAAGACTTGTTTATCAAAAAGGTCTTTCTCTTATTGACTTTGCAAAATTTGACCTTATGAGTCAGCCTGCCGACTTTGTATTTTTGGGTACAGGTGAACATGGTTTTGAAAATATGCTCATCTGGGTTTCAAATAATTCATCCAACATGCGCGCTTGGATTGACTTTAAACCCGAATTATCGGAAACAATTTACAAAGGCGCGGATATGTTCTTGATGCCTTCACTCTTTGAGCCATGCGGCATTTCACAAATGATAGCTATGAAATACGGCACACCCCCTATCGTTCGTGCGGTTGGCGGCTTAGATGATACTGTTATTTCATATCCTAATGAACACGCTAACGGGTTTAAATTTTTAACTTACGATGCGCGCTCTATGGTGGACGAAATTAAAAAAGCCATCTGGACATACATTGACAGACGCGACGAGTTTAATAAAATTGTGCATAATGCCATAAAATCAAAATTCACTTGGCAAGACAGTGCAATAAAATACAAACTCCTATACTTAGACGCCCTTGGCAGAAAATAGCACAAAAGTCTAAAATACAATTGCTCTTTTATCGGATAACAAAAAAATTTATTACATATAAACTTAAAGCATTATGTACGAATTTTTAAAAAACTTATCCGACAAATCAAATTGTCAAAGCATGGGCATTTGCTCAATTGATCCTACAGTAAGCGCAATAGAAGAACTTCTGCTTTCTCAAATAAGAGAAACGAGTTTTTACATTTTAAAATTACGTGATTTAGGTCAAACAAACAGAGAAATAGAAAAAAATCTTATAAAAGGGCTTTCGATAATAATGATTAACACAAGTTTCGACAAAGACGACCTTGTGAATTTCTTGTTAACCCTTTGCCAAGATAAAAAAAATGCAAAAGAAAAATATATAAGCATTTGCAAAGAAAATCGTCAACCCTGCGAATTAATCAACTCCGATTTTGATTTGTGCGAACATTGCAAGCTCAGTTCCATGATAAAAATCGGGGAAAATAAACTGCAAAACAAATACCGCGGGGTAACACAAGAAAAACAACGCCTGTTTGAGCTAATTACACTTTTTGCAAAAACAAGTGCAATTGTCCTTGAACTCTACAAAAAAATAACAAACGACACATCATACTACGATTTTGAAATAATAAGATTTTTTGCACTTACCAATACTTTATCTACGCGTTGCGAAAAGCTGAAAAGGCGCATTTTAGAGTTTTCAAAAATGTCTTTTGAACTGCAACATAAGATAAGTGAATCATTTGAAAATCGCTGGGGCAAAAGGCAAAGTGCAAAAATTTTACTCACACCAAGAAAAGGTAAATGTATTTTAATAAGCGGGCCTGACCTGTTTGAACTTGAAAAGCTGCTTGAAACAATAGGTGAGAGAAAAATAGATGTATACACAAACTCGCTTATGTTTATTGCTCACACTTACCCGAAATTTAAAAATAACAAAAACCTTGTCGGACATCTTGGCACACAAAACCCGCAAATTGATTTTTCGGATTTTCCCGGAGCAATTCTGATTACTCAAAATTTTGTCCAAAAAATAGACTCTCTTTTAAGAGGGACAATGTATTCAAATAAAATAATTGCACCGAATCGTGTTTTTAAAATAAAAGATAACGACTACGAACCTCTGATACAAGCCGCACTAAGGCTTGAAGGGTATGACAAAACTCGCGAAAAAAGCTATATGGAAATATCGCACAACTTTGAAAAACTGGACAACACATTAAAAGAATTAAAAGGCGAAAGTGTTGTAATAATGGTGGGCGATAATATAGACAAAGACAATGTGCAAGACTTTGGAGGCAAAAAAGTTATAAACCTTGAATGCCCGATTGAAAGCGACCTGTTAATAAGAGCACTTACAAAATGTAAAGAATTTGAGATAAAAACAGACTTGTTTTTTACAACCTGCACAATCAGCGGCATAAATACACTTATGTCAACACTTTTTATGAATTTGGAAGGGCTTTATCTTGTAAATTGCTCATCAGCACTAATTAATCCGCATGTGTTAGAATCACTTGAGCTAGACTTTAATGTTAAAATAATACGTTAATTTTTCTCAACAATTTTAAACTCATATCCTAAAAAATCCAAAACCTCTTGCACAGTTTCAAAACGTATTCGTTTTTTATTAAGCATTACCGAAAAATTACTCGAAGCAGGCATACTAAAGCCTGCTTCATTCATTTTTACAAGCAATTTTCTCATAGATAAACCCTTGCGCAAAAGTAATATTTGAATTTCTTGTTTGATATTTAACATGATAACAATGCTACTCATATTTATAACAATTGACAATTTTAAAAATTATTGCTATACATGTTTTAATATTGCTATATATTCAATACCAAATATTAAGAAATAAGATATGAGGCACAAGGGTAAATTGTTATGCACCAATCGGGCTAATTCCGCAAAGCCCTGCTTATTGCCCAAATGCAAAGGATGAGGAAGTAAACATGAAAAAACAAAACGCTTTTACACTTGCCGAGCTATTGGTGAGTATTTTAATCATCTCTGTGATACTTACACTTTTGGCTCCTGTTATTACAAAAAGAGCAAAGGAGAGTTTTAGTGTAAGCTCAAGTAGAGAAAATGAGAGCAGATTGTATTTATATGATATTAATGACTCTGACTGTACAAGTTCAACAGATGGTACAAATTCTCTTGATTGTGTATTTAAGGTACCAAATAACATAGAAGAAATAAGTCTTGTTATGGTATCAGGAGGCGGGGGAGGAGCAGGAGCTACTAATCCTACGGTAAATACAAATCAAAAGTTAACTGCTGCAAACTCAAGTATTGGAAATTCTCAGACAAAAGAATTAACTATTACAAGTTCTATGAAAAATATTGTAGTGTCAAATCTTATTGGCTCAGGTGCAGGAGGGGGAGGGGCAAGCTGGGGAAGCTC
>DVJQ01000027.1 GCA_018716625.1 Candidatus Galligastranaerophilus intestinavium
GTCAGCTCTGGTTTTAGACGCCTGCATTATATAGAAGGTGCAAATGCTTAATATTTCAAGGGATAAGATGAACGGTATAAAGCCTTTTGAAATTATTAAAAAATTCAACGAAAATGCGCTACACAGATATAAAGAGTTAAAATAGTGTTGCTTAAAGCGCATTTTGCTAAGTTGTTTTTTTGAAATAAGAAAGGCTGCAAGAACTGTTATTTGAGAGATAATACACAAGAGTATTTCAAGTCCGCCAAAAGCTATATTTTTGTTAAAAAAGTATATTGAACTCACGCTGTGCGGGTTTAAAAAACCTAAAACAAAGGGTAAAAGACATATTGCAGAGATTATAAGTGTAGAGATTGTCACTATATTTGAAAATTTTTGTGATTTTTTTTGAAATAGTCCTGCAAGGGCAAAGTTTAAAATTGTACCGAGAAATAAAACAATAAAACCCAGCACCATATAAAAAGTTCTCTGTGTAATTATAAAACTGTCAAAGAAATACATTGCTACTCCTTATATTAAAAACTCAGAAACAATCATATCTGCATATTTGGTGATTGCACCGGTCAGAATATATGGGGCAACACCCAGTAAAATTATGAAAAAAATTATGCACAAAAGTGCAAAACCCCTATGTCTTAAAAGATCTGTTTTTTTACACTTTTGGCACTCATCTGCTCCAAAAAATATATTTTGGAATGTATTGATTAAGTATATTGCATTTACTATGAGTCCCAAAAATATCAAAATTGTGCACATCCAAATAGTATTTTGAGAATATATGCTTGTTGCAAACCCTCCTATTGTGCATAAAAATTTTGCACAAAATCCTGATGTAAGAGGAACTCCTATTGCACTCAATGTTAGAATGAAACTCATTGCGGCAAGCTTTGGGGTGTATGTTGCAAGTGCACCCATAAATGGAAGTTTTGTTGTTTTAAAAATTTGCGATGCAAAACAAAAACATAAAAACAGTCCTAGCGCTGTTAAAACACAAGAAATGCCTTGAAAAATCCCGCCTGTAATTCCTTCCAGACTCATTGCACATATTGCACATATTGCTATAGAGTTTTGTGAAAAGTAAAAATATCCGAAAGATTTTTTCAAATCAAGTTCACCTATGGCAAGAATTGAAAAATATAAAACATTGAATATTGCCATTATTGCAAGTACAGGCGCAAAAATTTCAAAAACTGTACTAAGTGTGTATAAATTAAATTTTATAAATATATAAAATCCTATAATAAATTCACTTAAAAACAGGCATGAAAGCGCTGCATTGGAATTTTTTATAATGTCTAAAAGCGGTTTGTGTAGAGGGAAAAATGGAATTTTAACCGCACCAAGTAAAAGAAGTGGGATGAAAAGCATAGATTGAATTGTGGGTGAAATATCTTTGCAGTTATGCGTTAAATTTACTATATTTGCTTCAATTCCATTGTGTGCTAAAAGAGCTAAAACAAGTGCAAAAGAACCGCATAAAAGAAAAATAAAAAATGCGTTTATTATAAAATAATTTTTTGCACTTTCTTTTGCACTCTTTTGTGTAAGGAAATTCTCCAAAAGAACGTATATGCAAAGAACTCCAAAAATTGCAGCAGTGCAG
The DNA here is from genome assembly GCA_018716625.1 of Candidatus Galligastranaerophilus intestinavium. Taxonomy (GTDB): domain Bacteria; phylum Cyanobacteriota; class Vampirovibrionia; order Gastranaerophilales; family Gastranaerophilaceae; genus Galligastranaerophilus; species Galligastranaerophilus intestinavium. The sequence continues at coordinate 1,604 of DVJQ01000027.1, forward strand.
AAAATATAAAAATCTTGAGTTGAGATAAGCGTCAGGGCGGACGATTCAAAAAATAAAACCAGAGAGTAAAATATTTTTTGTTTTGTTAAAACGGTACTTTTTGCACAAATAAAGCATATTAACACTATAAAAGAAATAATAATTGCAAAAATTCCCCCAAGCGTATCAAAACCTGCACTGTAACCTCCCATATAGGGCAACATGGTTGTAAAATTGCTTGAAAATATTTGCTCAAGTTCGAAATTTGTATTTTTGAAATAAAAACAGCATACTCCCGCAAGCAAGTAAAAAACACTGAAATATTTTGCAAATCGTCTTATTATTATCGGATTATTCTTAAATATCCCAATAAAAATTATAAGACCTGCTACAAGGGGTAAAAGAGTGTATGTAAAAGCGTTTAAAATATTATTCATTATCTTATTGTCCCCGTTTTAAAATAAATTAAGCAAGTTAAAAGTGCTACCGCGCATATCCATAAAACAAATCTAAAATATCCCGAGTTTACATTGTTAGCTTGTGATTTTATTGCTATATATGAGCTGAATCTTAAAATGTAATTTGGCAGTTTATATAGAAATGCAAGAATATATTTTTCGAAAAACGATAAAAGATTTGACAAAAATATTAAAAAGTTGTTTTGAATAAAATCCATAAAGCTTTCGCCATAAAAATATCTTGCTGCAAGCCTCCTTAGGGTTCGTATTCTCAAGGAATATAGTCTTTTTGTAAAGTATATGTTGTATGCAAGATAGTATCCCGCCGCACTTGTTAAAAAGGCGAAGACATTCACAAAAGGATTTGAGTTGCCAAAGTTTGTTTGATTAGCAAAGGCAAATAAGACGTTTGTATATTTAATTGAAATATATCCAAAAAATATTGTCGGTATAATAAGTGCAATTATTCCAAAATTCATTGCCTTGCCTACAACTTTTGGTTCAAATGTTCCTCGATAGTTTCCTTCAAAAATTCTAAAGTACACTCGAAATATATAAAATGCGCTTACAAATGAACATATTAAAAGCAGTATCAAATAAATAAAATTCCCTGCCATATAAAAGTTATTAAAAATAAACGCCCTGGGGTAAAATCCGCTAAATGTAAAACCGCAAAGAGATACAGCACCGACAAGGTAAGCAGCTGCTGCAAAAGGTATTTTTTCTCTTAACCCACCTAAAAATTTTATATTGTCTTGGGAGCCTGTAGAATAATTAACGGTATTTAACGTGTATGAGATAAGCGCTATTGCAAATCCCGAGCAAAGTATAAGAAAAACGCATGTATTGTACATTTTAAATCCCAGTGTACAAAATGCTATGCCAAGTTGAGAAATTGCCATTTTGGCGCAAATGTTTTTTATTTCATTTTCTTTTGCGGCACTTAATGCTGCAAGTATTGCACTTGTAATGCCAAATATTTTCAAAATTTCAAATAACGCCGGTGTTAAATTCAAAAGAGGAAAAAGTCTCAAGAGTAAAAATACCCCGCTTGCCAGTACAACAGGACTGATTATTATTGAAAAAACAGGGTTAGGTGCTTGCGTAGCCATACTAATGCTGCGCGAAAAAGGAAATTGCCCGCTCTTTATAATTGTACCAAGCATGAAAAGTATGCATATAAAAATAAAAACAAGCGGGTTTAAGCCGGCAAAAGAATACAAGCCGAGAGAGTTAATGTTGTTATACCCAAGAGTGGGTATAGTGATTGTGTCCGCCGTAATTGTTGAAAAATACAAAAATGCACAACAAGCGCAAAGTATCATAAAATCGGCAGTAATATTTGTTATAAAAACTTTTTTGGAGTTTTCCTGTGATATTGGTTTTTGAAAATAAAAATTTGAAAAAAGGTACAACATTAAAGTTTGAGCCATTAAAAAGACTACGCTTTGTACCAAATTTGAACTTATAAAGAAACAGTATGTAAAAAAATGCGTGATGTTTAGGTATATATAGAACCTTTCAAATCCTTGCCTGTTTTGTAAAAGATATCTGTATGAAAAAATATTTGTAATAAAAAATAAAAGAGATGAAAATATTATAAACAGGCAACTTGGGTTATCAACATATATTCCAAAATACAAAAGGATGTTTTGTATGGCACAAACAGGGAAATTGCTTTCAAGTACGTAACCATGATATGTATATGTGTATCCAAAAAGTATTACGGATAAGAAAAGACAAACAAGTGAAGAAACTAAGCTAAGTACAAAGTTGCCATATGAGGGCAGTTTAAATTTCGTCAGTTTGCTTACGGTTATTATTGCCGCACAAGCAACGGGGGTAAAAATCATGATATAAACAAGTTCCAAAATATCTATCATTTTTCTTCCCTTACTGTTTTTTCTATCTTATCAATATCAAGTGTGTTAAATTTTTTATAAATTTTTGTTATTGTAAAGACGCTTGCAAAGGATATTACAGGTGCAATTGCAGATAAAATGGTGCATATTTCAACGCAGAAAGGGTTCTTTGAAACAAATAAAAGTGCAATTGCGCAGGAGTAGGAAATTAGCAAGCCTATAAAAATTTTTAAAATATTTCTTGAAGCAATTGTTATAAAAATTCCTGAGCAAAAAAGTAAAAAAATCGCATATATCACTTGATTTGTCATTTTTTTCTCCAAAATGCAATAGTGTAAAATCCGCTTAAAAGAGCGATTATAAGTATTGAAAATATGATTAAGCCAAGGTTTACAACGGGTACATAGTAAGGTAAATTTTGTTCAATGCAAAAAGTACTTATTGTTTGCGCATTTATCTGACTAATAAAAAAAGGAGCTGTTAAAAGCACGAAAACCGTAAACAGTAAAATTGAAAAAAAAGTTTTTAAGTTGAGGTTAAAAGTTGATTTATCTTCATTTGCAAAGTCTTTTGCGCCAAGAGTTAAAATTGCACCCCCGCCAAGAGTAAAAAATACACTATGTATCAAAAACATAACAGGCGACTTTAGCAGAATGTAAAGCCCCGATATGCAAGCAAGGGTAATAATGCAAGCCGGTAAATAAACCTTTGTGTTTTTTGCAAAAATAACAGTCAGCACGGAAACTGCCGCGATAATCACAAACAGGTAAAACGTAGTATTTGCAAAAATTTCCATAACCTAAACTCCTTAAAGTATAATAAAATAAAACTTATATTTGTGGCAATGCGCATAAAAAAATTGTTAAAAAACTTTATTTTTTGCTGCTTTTTTACTTTGTTGCTATAATGCTTATAACAGAATTTTTTATCTGTCGATATACTACATTTGAACACTTCGGAGGCTATTAATTTATATGAGAATGTCAAAACTTTTCGTTCAAACTTTAAGAGAATTCCCAAACGACGCTGAAGCAATAAGCCATAAATTACTTGTCAGAGCAGGTTATATAAAAAAACTTACATCGGGAATATACAGCTATCTTCCTCTTATGCAAAGAGTTTTGGCTAAAATTTCTCAGATAATTAGAGAGGAGATGAACTCTGCAGGCGCTCAGGAACTTTTGATGCCGTTTGTACAACCTTCGGAAGTTTGGCAAAAATCAGGAAGGTGGGAAGTTTACGGTAAAGAGCTTGCAAGGTTTAGCGACAGGCATGGAAACCAAATGTGCCTTGCACCTACACATGAAGAAGTTATAACTTCGGTTGTGAGCGGTACTTTTACCTCTTACAAGCAATTGCCGATTAATCTGTATCAAATACAAACAAAATTTAGAGATGAAATTCGTCCCAGATTTGGACTTTTAAGAGGGCGTGAATTTATAATGAAAGATGCCTACAGTTTTCACACATCTCAAGAATCGCTTGATAAGGAATACCAAAATATGGCGGCTGCTTATAAAAGAATTTTTGAAAGATGCGGGCTTGAAACAAAAATGGTGCAGTCTGACTCAGGTGCGATAGGCGGTAATGTAAGCCATGAATTTATGGTTTTAACTTCCACTCAAACCGGTGAAAATGATGTATTTTATTGCGAAAATTGTGACTACAGCGCAAATTCAAACCATGCTGTATCAAACCTTTTGAAAGTTCAAACAGATGGTGCTAAATACGGTTATGACAAAGAACAAAAGCTTGATACGCCAAATGTAAAAACAATTGACGAGTTGGCTAAGTTCTTAAATATTACACCTGATTGTATATTAAAATCTGTTTTATATATAGCAGATTCAAAACCTGTGCTTGTAATGATTAGAGGCGATAAAGAAGTTGAAGAAACAAAACTTTTAAATGCGGTAAATGCTATTGAAATCCGTCCCGCAACATCTGATGAGGCTTATGAGTATCTTGGTTGCGAGGTAGGTTATTTGAGCTTTTTAAATGTTGATAAAAATAAAGTAAAAATTATATTTGATAAATCTGCCCAAGGCATGAAAAATTTTGTGATAGGTGCAAATGAACCGCACAAACATATTGTAGGTTATAATTTTGCCCAAACTCCCGATTTTGTTGACGTTTCGCTGGTAAAAGAAGGTGAGTTGTGTCCGTATTGTAATAAGCCCTTAAAGGTTACAAGGGGGATTGAAGTTGGCAATATATTCCAGCTGGGTACAAAATACTCAAAACCGATGAATGCAACATATACTGATGAAAACGGTGAAGATAAACCCTTTATAATGGGCTGTTACGGCATTGGCGTTACAAGAACCGCTGCAGCGGCAATCGAAAGATATCATGACGATTTTGGTATTGTTTGGCCAAAAGAAATTGCACCCTATCATGTTGATGTTGTTCCTGTAAATACTGAAGATGAAGAACAAATGCAAGTTGCTCTTGAAATTTATAATAAACTGTTAAATATGGGAGTTGAGGTTGTTATAGACGATAGAGCGGATAGAGCGGGCGTGAAGTTTAAAGACTCCGAGCTTATCGGTTTTCCCTATAGGATAACTGTCGGAAAAACAATAAAAGAAGGGCTTGTGGAGTTTAAGTGCAGAAAAACAGGTAATGTTGAAAAATTAACAATGGATGAGGCTGTCGAAAAATGCAAAACACTCCTCTTGAGCTAAAAATTGCACATTTGTATCCCGATTTGCTAAATATTTACGGTGATTTTGGCAATATTCTTGCGCTTGAAAAGCGCGCTAAATGGCGCGATATTAGAGTTGAAGTTGTTCATGTTAAGTCAGGTACGCAAATAAATGCGGATGATTATGATTTATTTTTTGCAGGCGGCGGTCAGGATGCTCAACAAATTTTGGCAGCAAACGAGTTTTTGAAAAATGCAAATGAACTTTCAAGAGCTGCTTATGCCCTGAAACCTATGCTTGCAATTTGCGGTTCTTATCAGCTTTTTGGTAAATACTATACAACCGGTGACGGGCAGAAAATTCGCGGTATATCATTGTTGGACGTAAGTACAAGTGCCGGTAAAAAAAGATTTATAGGTAATGTTACGGCTATTTGTGATTTTTTGCCGGTCAGAACTATCGTAGGTTTTGAAAATCACAGCGGTGTAACTTATCTTGGCGAAAAAGCAAAACCTCTCTTTAAAATAAAAGTCGGTAACGGTAATAACGGCGTGGATAGAACGGAGGGTGCAAGATATAAAAATGTTTTCGGTACATATTTACATGGGCCGATTTTACCCAAAAACCCTCATTTCTGTGATTATCTGCTTGAGCTTGCGCTAAATACAAAGTACAAGTGTAAAATCCCACTTTTGCCCCTTGAGGACTCTCTTGAGTATTATGCACATGAGTCAAGAATTTGCGCAAAGTATTAATCTTTTGTTAACTTTTGTAAACTAATGTTTTTAAAATGGCAATATTTTAAGATAAAAATACTTTATTAAAATGTAAGGTTAGTTTTAGATATTACATAAGGTTAAAGGTTAAGTTTAAAGGTTAGGAGGCAAGAGCATGACTTGGGTGTTCTTATCGCTAAGGAAAATGCAACTCAAGCAAAGACTTAGCAACTATCAAAACAGACTTATTCAAATAAGTCAAAAATTGATGGATATGCAAGAACTTGCTGCAGCGGTTGCAGATGGCAAAATTACTTATATGGAAGGGGCGAGTGCTCCATCATCATTATTTGGTACTCAAATGAACTTTCTTGGTCAATCATCAAGTATTGCTTATCAGTCGGCACAGGTTAAGACAAATGCTTATTTGCAACAAATGCAAACAATTAACCAAGCGACAGGAGGTCAATATCAATATTCACTGGATCCGACTTCTATGGCAGGATATATTCAAGACGGTCAAATTCAACCGTATTTGATATTTAACAGTATTTATCAGGAAGAACTTGAAGCCTATGCAAACCAATATGCACAGGAACTAAACCGCCAAGAGCAAGATTTGGAACAAGAAAAACTTACTCTTGAAACTCAGATAAAAGCAATTCAAGCTGAATATGAGGCAGTAGAGCAACAAGAGGGCGATAATATCCAAAGTGATGCAATAAAATTATCATAAACTTCCCTAAACTTTAATCTTAACCGATCGAACATTCTAAGCCGCCGCTTAACGCAGGCGGCTTTTATCATGCAAGAGCGTCTTTAAAATTTTTTGTTTTCAAATAAAATTTTGTATGTTAATATATGTTTAAGAAAAGAAATATTTTGTAATATAATTTAGTAATGTTAAGCTTTAGCAATTTAGGAAGAAAAGGACAAAGGCACAATGAGTGAAGAAATCCAAAACGAAAACAGCGATTCGAAACAAAGAGTCCTTGTTGTGGATGATGAAGCGAGTATTAGGAGAATACTTGAAACTCGCCTGAAAATGGCGGGTTACGATGTAGTAACGGCTGAAGACGGCGAAGAAGCTGTTGAAGTTTATAATAAAACCGCTCCGGATTTGGTTATTTTAGACGTTATGATGCCAAAAATGGATGGTTATGGTGTTACAAGAGAAATAAGACGCACTTCGGATGTGCCGATTATTATTTTAACTGCACTTGGTGATGTTTCAGAAAGAATTACCGGTCTTGAGCTTGGTGCAGATGATTATGTTATAAAACCGTTTAGTCCAAAAGAGCTCGAAGCAAGAGTTAAGGCGGTATTAAGAAGGACAACCACAAAGGAAATAAGTGCTCCTACCGGCAAAACTGCTAAAAATGTTATAACAACGGGGCAAATTAAGATTGATACTGCTCGTCGTCAAGTATATCGTAAAAATGAAAGAATTCGCCTTACAGGCATGGAATTTAGCTTATTAGAGTTATTAGTTAATAATTCCGGTCAAGCGTATTCAAGAAATGAAATTTTGCAACATGTTTGGGCATATCCGCCTGATCACAGGATTGATACGCGTGTTGTTGATGTTCATATTTCGCGTTTGCGCTCAAAACTTGAGGCTGATCCTGCAAATCCTGAACTTATCCTTACCGCACGCGGAATTGGCTACATGTTTCAACGTATTAACTAGGATATGAATTTGGATATTGATTTAAAAATTTTAAATAACTCCGGCTTAAAGAAAATTCTTATAGTCGGAGTTTTTCATGGCGATGAGCCTCAGGGCGAATATTTTATAAACAAGTACTTGCAATTAAAAAGGCAAGGGCTTAAAAATTCACTGTATTTTATTCCAAGGCTCAATAAAAATAATGCACGCACAAATTCCTCGGGAGTTGACTTGAACCGCAATTTTCCGACTAAAAACTGGATAAAATCAGATAAGAATGATTATTTTGGTGGTGAGTTCGCTGCTTGCGAGGATGAAACAAAATTTTTGGTTAATTTAATAGAAAATAATAAATTTGATGCAATTTTAACTATCCATGCTCCTTATAAGATTATAAACTATGATGGCCCTGCAGAATCTCTTGCGCGTGTTGTTTCAAATATTTTGGGCTATCCTGTCGAATCTGATATAGGCTACCCTACACCGGGGAGTTTTGGCACATATTGCGGCGTAGAGAGAAATATTCCGACACTTACAATTGAAGTTGACGAAAACAAAGCGCCCGAGGAATTACTCGAGCACTTTGTAGAATTATTTGACTATTTCGCCTATAAATATTAAGCGTTTGCAACAATTTCATAAGCAACGTCTGCTGTTATATTTCCTCTTTCTCCAAGAACAGTGTTTCTTTGTGTAAAGCGTTTTTTAATTTCTGCTGCAGCTTCTTTTGGGTTGATTCCGTATTCTTTCAACTTTGTTTTTCTTCCTATTTTATGGAAAAACTTTTCTGTTTTTTTAATTGTTATGTCTGCTAAAAGACTTTTTGGTAAAAACTCGTTTGCTCCAAATACCTCAACCGCCATTTTTGCAAGTTTTTCCATTTTGTCCTTTTTCATAACATGCCAAAGCGAGGGGAGGATTATGGCAAGTGTTTCACCATGGTCTAAACCGTAAAGTGCCGTCAGCTCATGTCCTATCATATGTGTTGCCCAGTCTTGCACTGCTCCAAGACTTATCCAATAGTTTAGTCCGCAGGTTGCACACCAAAATATATTTGCTCTTGCGTCATAGTTTTCAGGCTCTCTTAAAACCTTTGGGCCTTCCTCGAGCAAGGTTTTTATAATACCAAGTGCCCATTGATCCTGAAGCGGGGTGTTAACGTTGTATGTTGCATATTGCTCCATAACATGGGTATATGTGTCTACAATTCCGTTCACTGTTTGTTTTTCAGGTAGTGAAAATGTTGTTGTGGGGTCAATTATAGAAAATTTTGGATAAACTTTTTCTGACATAAAAGCAAATTTTTCTTTTGTGGAAAGTCTTGAAATAACAGCTCCGCAGTTCATTTCGGATCCCGTAGCGGGAAGTGTTATTATTGAGGCTAGTTCAATTGCATCGTTTACTTGTGCACCTTTTGTTAATATATCCCATGGGTCGCCTTCAAATTTTGAAGCTGCTGCGATAAATTTTGTCCCATCAAGAACAGAGCCGCCCCCAACAGCCAAAAGAAAGTTGTAACCGCCCTCTTTTACCATTTCAACTGCCTTAATGAGAGTTTCAAATTTGGGGTTTGGTTCTATTCCTCCAAATTCTGAGTAGTCAAAACCAACAAGTGCTTCTTTTACATTTTTTAATATTCCGTTTTTTCTGATAGAGCCACCGCCATATGTAATTAAAATCTTTTTATTGTGCGGTATTTCTTCCTTTATTTTTCTTATAGTATCTTTGCCAAAAATAATTTTTGTGGGGCATTGAAATTCAAAATTGTTCATTTTCACCTCTTAAACTTTATAACGCCATGTTATTTTATCATATTTTTAGGGCAATGTTTTAATAAGTAGTAGACTTATATTAAAAATTGTATTACAATGAAGTAAACTGAAAGAAATCAGGATAGAAAGTATAAAATAGAAAGGTTTACCAAAGATGAAAAAAAGCTCAGCGTTTACACTTGCAGAAGTTTTGATTACTCTTGCAATCATTGGCGTAGTTGCTGCCATGACAATTCCTGGCGTTATATTAAGAACAAACCAACAGGAATACAAGTCGGGATTTAAGAAAGCTATTTCAGTTTTGAATCAGGCTGTTACAATGAGTCTTGCAATGGATAATGATTCTCCTGAATACCAAAAGAGTACTCAAGAATTGCATGATTACCTAATCAAAAGAATGAATGTTATGAAATCTGATATTAGTACATCGGGCGGTAACAAAGCGTTCTACACAGCAGATGGTTTCAGATATGAAATCGGTAGTGTTCCTTCAACAGGTTGTACACAAGATGCTCCTTGTATCATTACTGTTGACGTAAATGGCGACAGGGGTCCTACAACTGTTGACGACAACTCTTACCTAACAGGCGATAATTATCCGACTGCTGATGACAAAGAAGTTCCGGATTGTTTCTATGTAATGATTTCCGATGTTAGCGTTCAGCCATACGGTGCAGTTGCTCAAAGAACTATGTACCAACCTGATAGCAACTAAGTTCTAGATTTTAAATCTAAATTTTAAAAATCCTCTGTTAATTACAGGGGATTTTTTTTATTGCAAATTATATTTTTTGTTATAAAATGGTGTTATCTTGAAACGCTTTTTAGGTATAGCGTAAGAGAGTTTGTTATACAATAATCAGATTGGAGTAAAAAATGCCTAAAATGAAAACACACCGCTCAGCTGCAAAACGCTACAAAGTTACAGCTTCGGGCAAGATTTTAAGACGTCAAGCAGGAAAAGGCCACCTTCTTGCACACAAGAGCCAACCCAGAAAAAAACGCTTGTCAGGTATGACAGAAGTTTTTGAAGGAAATAAGGCTTTAATTGTAAAAGAGTTACCCTATATGAGATACTCTAGATAAGGAAGGTGTGAAAATGAGAGTTAAACGCGGAAACGTTCTTAGAAAAAGACATAAAAAAATATTAAAATTAGCAAAAGGCTTTATTGGTGCCCGTTCAAGGATTTTTAAGGTTGCTAACTGTGCAGTAATGAAAGCTTTAAAATACCAATACAGAGATAGACGTGTACTAAAAAGAAGCATGCGCTCACTGTGGATTGTTCGTATAAATGCTGCAGTTAGAGCTATGGATTTAAGTTATTCTAAGTTTATGAATTTGCTTAAAAAAGCCAATATTCAAGTTAACAGAAAAATGTTGGCAGAGCTTGCTGTGAATGATCCTGAAGCGTTTGCACTACTTGTTGAAACTGCAAAAAATGCCAAGTAGGGGTAAATTTTAAATATTAATTTTAAAGCCGCTTTATGCGGCTTTTTTTAAAGCTTTAAATATCCGTTTGCTATATCAAAAATCAATTCGTCCAGTTTATGATTTTGTTCTGTTGTAAGAATTCCCCTGTACCTTGAAATATAATAGCGTTTTTTTTGACTGGCGACTGCTTTTTGCAGGGCAATTAAATCATTTAGTTTTTTAATTTCTTCCTCGTTTTTGCTCTCTGTCGCCAAAAGCTCGGTTAACTTTGTTTCATTTTGCGCAATTTCACTCATAAGCGGTGCAAGATGTGTCATTTCTTCCATCTTTATACCAAAAGCTTTTCTTTGTTGATTAAAGTTTAACTCCAGCCTGTCTGTTATTTTAAAATATATGTCTGCTCCGCGTTTTATTTTTTGCATTGTTGTTTTTTGCGAAACGTTTATTTCTCCATTGGTTTCTTGTGAAAAAGTAGCATTTGGCACCTGAAACATTAATATGCAAAGGGCAGAAATTATAAGTTTTTTATTCATTTGTACTCCAATTTATATTTGTATCATATTTTGTGTCGATGTAATATTTTATGTCCTCTCTTGCTGCCTTGTAGTATCTTTTTATAATTTTATTTTTTATAAAAAGTGCAAAATTAGGGCTTTGTGTCATAAGAGTGAAATCTTTACTGTTTTTCAATTGATTAAATATTTCGTATTTTTTACTTGCAATTATTATGTCTGTCGGATATTTTTCAAGATAATTTTGCCAACCCTTTTGTGCAAGACTTATGTTTTTTAATACATAAATAAGGTTGTTGGGGTAAACTTCTTCGTATTTACCGTCCATAAAAATAAGGTTGTTGGGGTAGAGTTTGTATGCTACATAGCTACCATCATGGAATTCACACATAATGTTACCTTTTATGTTGTTTGCTTTTAAAAATTCGACTTCCATAATAGGGTAGTCCCAAACAAAGCATTTAAGTCGATTTGTTGCAGTTGCATTTATTGCAAATATAATCATTAAAAATAAAAGTATAAATTCTTTTAAATTATCAATATTTTTTGGTAAATTCTTTGAGAATAGTTTGTAAAAGTCGCTGTAACACATTGCACAAATGCTAAAAATAAAAAATGGCTGTAAACGTATGGTTTTAATGGCCATAAGTAGTGTTATCAGTATTAAAAGCGCCTTTGTTTTGTCTATGCTTTTGTAATTTCCCTTAAATTTGACCCAAAAAGCACTGAACAATACCAAAAAACAACCCAGAAATATTAAAAATCTGTAATGGTGATCAAATCCTATTTTACTAAAGGACCCTTGCCATTCAACAATTAGTTCTCTTTTAAGCGTAAGTGCTGTTAGTAAAAATTTAAGGTACTCAAATCCGTAAGGGTTTATAAAAAGCGCTAAAAAACATAATATTAGCGTGAATATATATTTTTTTACAGGTTTTTTGTTTAAAAATTCTCCTAAAATATAAATAACCAAAAGACCAAAGCCTGCAGCACAACCACCATGGAGATTTCCCCATATAATCATTGTAGCAGGCAGAATCCATAACAATCCGGTTTCGTTTTTCAGCCTTACGCGCTCAAGTGTGTATAGCCAAAGCACAAAAAAGAAAAATGAAAAACTTTGACAACGTAAGGTTGTAAAAATTACCCCTGGTACGACATTTACCATAAATAAAAAGGGTAAAAAGTGCATTTTTGCATCTTTGTTGTGCAAAAGTATAATGCGGCTTATAAGGAAAAATACGGCAAAATAAATAATTGCTTTAAAAATTAAAAGACCGGCGTCGCCAAAATGCGATTGCAGAAAATAAAAAATAAGGCTTGAGCCCCATTCATGATCTACAAATCTGTGTGTTGGCGTATATGATAAAAAATCCCAATTTAGTAAGTCACCTGTTTGAAAGTAGGTCTTGCCGACAATCAGGCGCGCAAAAAAGTCGTTGTCTATTGCATTGTAGTATAGTCCATAGCCAAAAATAAAAAGAAATAACGTAAGATAAAAAATAAAAATCATCAAAATTATTCCCCGATAATCTTGCATTAATTTTACCATAAACTTTGTTTTTGGTATTATATTTTCAGGAGAATATTAAAATGGAAGATAAAATTTTAAAAATTAAAGAAACAGCTCTTGCAGATATTGAAAATGCAAAAAATTCCAAAGAATTGGAGGATGTTAAAAATAAATATCTCTCAAGACAGTCTGAACTAAACACCATGAAAAAAGGCTTAAAAGATATTGAACCTGCTCTAAGACCTAAAATCGGCGCTTTGACAAATGAAGTGTTTAAGCTTTTGGAGTCTGAAATAGACAAAAAACACCAAAATTTTTATAAATCCGAGCTGAATGAAAAGTTACAAAGTGAAAAAATAGATGTTACTTTGGACGGCACATTTAATCCTTTTGGCAAAGTTCACCCGCTTAGCTCTACAATTAATGAAATAGTGGAAATTTTTGAACATCTTGGCTTTTCGATTATTGAAAACAAATATTCTCCTGAAGTTGAAGTCGAAAAGTATAATTTTGACCTTTTGAATGTTCCAAAAGAACACCCTGCGCGCGATGTGCAAGATACTTACTATTGCTACGGTGCCGATAATATAGTTTTGAGGAGCCATACCTCAAATGCTCAGGTAAGGCAAATGCTTAATTCCGCCCCGCCTGTTAAAATAATTTCTCCGGGGCGCGTTTACAGAAACGAATCGGTAAGCGCAAGAAAAAATAATTTCTTCCATCAGGTTGAAGGCTTGTATGTCGATAAAGGCGTTACTTTTGCTCATCTAAAAGGTGTTTTAAACGAATTTATAAGACAGTATTTCGGCGCCAACAGACCTACAAGATTCCGTAACAGCTTTTTCCCTTTTACTGAACCTTCAGCGGAGATTGATGTTCAGTGTATTGTCTGCCAAGGCAAGGGCTGCTCGACATGTTCAGGAACGGGTTGGCTTGAGATTTTAGGTTCGGGCATGGTTGATCCCAATGTTTTAAAAGACGCCGGCATTGACCCTGATGTATATAGCGGTTTTGCATTTGGCATGGGGGTTGAAAGGCTTGCTATGCTTAAATATGCAATAGATGATATAAGACTGTTTTTCAATAATGACGAAAGATTTTTAAAACAGTTTTAGGCTATTGAATGTCTTTATCAAGACCTAAAATGTCATAGAGGTTTTTGCTCTCTATTATCACCATTGAGGCGCCGTCAGGTCTTGCGCCGTGTTCAAGTAAATCTTTTGCAATTTCATACTGCTTGTCTTTAAGAGCGGTGTATAAAATTGTATATCCGCTTATAAAATCATCCTTATTTGGTTTTGCGCCGTATTCAAGCAGTATATGAACAATTTTTGGGTTTTTGTTTTTTATCGCTTCAATTAACGGGGGGTTGAAGCCCAGATTTGGGTTTGCACCGTTTTTAAGCAAAAACTCTGCAGCTTCAAATTTGTTGTGTTTTGCAGCATAGTATATGGGATAATCGGTGTAAAAGTCAGTATTTACATCAAAACCGGCGTCGACAAAAATTTGTAAAATTTCAATATCATTTTTTTTGACATGTTTTACAAAAGAGTCTACGCTTGGCTCTATGCCTCTTTTTTTAAGTTCTTTTTTTGCTGCTAACATTTGTTGCGTGACTTCTTTTTTTTGACTTTTTTTGAGCAAGTTGAAAAAATCATCACTAAAGCCGCTTTCATACGCAAAGGCGCAGTTGTTCAGGATTAAAACCGCTGCGCCAATTACTGTAAATGTTTTTTTGATTTTAGATAACAAGACCGCCATCTACTCCTATAACTTGTCCTGTGATATATGTTGTATCAAGTGCTAAAAATTTAACGGTTTTAGCAATATCTTCAGGTTCACCCAATCTTTTAAGAGGGATTTTATCAACAATTTGTTCCTGAGGTAAGTCTTTTGTCATATCTGTTTGAATAAAACCGGGGGCTACAGCATTTACCCTTATGTTTCTTGAGGCAAGTTCTTTTGCAAGCGCTTTTGTAAATCCGATAAGACCCGCTTTAGCAGTTGAATAGTTAGCTTGTCCGGCGTTACCGTAAATGCCTGAAATGCTTGCCATATTAACAATTGCACCGGAGCGCTGTTTTATCATTATTTTTGAAACAGGGTTTGTAACAAAATAAGCGCTGTTTAGGTTTGTATTAATTACATCAAGCCAATTTTGGGCGCTCATTCTCATAAAAAGCCCGTCACGAGTTATGCCTGCATTGTTTACAAGTACGTCAATCCTTTTGTACTTGTCCATAATTTCTTTAATTGCTGCTTCAACAAGCTCTTGATTTGATACGTCAAACTTCATTGCTTTTGAGTTTGAGCCAAGCACTTTTAATTCCTCAACAGTTTTGTTTGCGGCTTCTTCATTGCCTGCATAGTTGATAATTACATCACATCCTGCTTTTGCAAGTTCAATAGCGCAGGCTTTGCCGATTCCTCTTGAGCCGCCTGTCACAAGTGCTACTTTTTTATTTTCCATTTTTAAAATCTCCTATACTAAACTTAAAATGCCATCTACCGTATCTTTTAAAGATTGAGAGTCAAAAACATTGTAAGTTTTTATCTCTGCAGGGCAAATTTTGCGGTTTAAGCCTGCAAGAACCTTGCCGTTGCCAAGTTCAATAAAAGTGTCCACCCCTTCTTTTAACATTAATTGAATTGTTTGTACCCAATATACGCTGGATGAAATTTGTTGCGGCATTTTCATTCTGAAATCTTCTTTAGCTGTCGTAATTTTGGCGTCAACATTTGTTACAACAGGGATTAAAGCATCATTTAAATTTAAGTTTTTAACAAATTCGCTAAAGCCTTCACTTGCACTTTGCATGAGCGCGCTGTGGAAACCGCCTGAAACTGCAAGCGGAATAACCTTTCTGGCGCCTGCTTCTTTTATAAGCTCGTTTGCCTTTAGAATTGCAGCTTCTTCACCTGTAATAACAGTTTGGGTAGGATCGTTGTAATTTGCAATTTGTGCCACACCAAGGTTTTGAACCTGATTAAGACATTGTTGAATTGTATCTGTATCAAGCCCTAAAACAGCACTCATAGTGCCCTTCTTCAGCTTAGTTGCCTCATCCATAAGATCGGCTCTTTTTTGAATTGCCGTAAATGTTGTATTTAAGTCCATAACATTTGCGCAATACATTGCACCATATTCGCCAAGAGAGTGTCCTGCGGTAATTGTAGCTTTTATTCTGTTGTTAGAAACCTCTTTTAGAGCTTCAAGTGCTGCAATTGAGGTTGCAAGAATCGCACTTTGGGCATTTATTGTTTGTTTAAGTGTTTCATCAGGGCCTTCAAAACAAATTTTTGAAATACTCTTATTTAAAACAGTATCTGCGGTTTGGTAAACTTTTTTTGCACTTTCAAAATTGTTGTACAAATCAAGCCCCATACCTGTTGTTTGTGACCCTTGTCCGGGGAATATAAAAGCTATGTTTTTCATTAGTAAATTCCTTCTCTAAGTCTTACAATCACGCTGCCCCAAGTCATACCCGCACCAAATGCGCATAAAACTGCGGTAGAAGGAGTTTTTACCTTGCCCTGTTCTATTGCCTCACTTAGTGCTATTCCAACGGATGCAGCCGAAGTATTTCCGTATTTATCAATGTTTGTTATTACTTTTTCATCAGTATAATTAAGTCTTTGCTGCAGTGCGTCAATAATTCTTAAATTTGCCTGATGCGGTATTAAATAGTCAATGTCCTCAGGTTTTAACCCGCAATTTTCAATGCAATTATTGACAGATTCGGGCATTGTTGTGACTACAAATTTGTAAACTTCTCTGCCGTTCATCATTACTTTTTCGTTTGCGAGCTCTGCTTTTTCAACAAGCGGACAGTTGTCGCCGTTTAGATGCATTGTTATGTGTTTTCCTTGTTTGCCGTCAGCATTGATGTCTATGGCAATTATATCGTCAATTCCGTCTTGTGATTTTTCAAGTATCATAGCACTCGCGCCGTCGCCAAAAAGCACACAACTGCTTCTGTCTTCCCAATTTAAAAATTTTGATACAGTGTCAGTTGCAACAAGTAAAGCACGATTATATTTGCCTGATGAAATCATTGAGCGAGCAATCTCGATAGCATATATCATACCTGTGCATGCTGCTGTTATATCGAATGCAACCGTTCCTGTTTTTGTTTCAATGGCTTCGGATATGGCACAAGCTGTCGAGGGATATATATTGTAGGGGTTTGACGTTGCAGCAATTATAAGATCAATGTCCTCGCCCTTCAAATTTCCCTTTTGCAGAGCTTCTTTTGCCGCAGATGTGCCGAGTGTAAAAGAGTTCTCATTTCCTGATGCAATGTGACGTTGTTTTATGCCTGTTCGCGTTGTAATCCACTCATCTGATGTATCAAGTATTTTTGTCAAATCGTCATTAGTTATAACGGTTTTTGGTACCGCTTTTCCTAAAGATACAATCTTAATAGGTGTATTGCTCATTTTATCTCCTCGCCCCTGTGGATTATTGGTAAATTTCCATAATTTTCTTGTTAACGCCTGACTCAACAGCTTCTTTTGCAACTCTTACGGCATTTTTTATGGCATAGGCTGTGCTTCTGCCATGTGCGATGACTGTGACACCTTTAATGCCCAAAAGAAGTGCACCGCCGAATTCCTCGTAATTGATTCTTTTATAAATCCTTTTCATAAAAGGTTTTGCTAAAAGTCCTATTATTTTAGAAATAATATCGGTGTTGAACTCTTGTTGAATCATTTTGAACAGCATAGATGATGAACCTTCAATGATTTTCAGTGCAACATTTCCGACAAAACCGTCACATATTATCACATCACATGTTCCTTGGAACATTTCTTTACCTTCAATGTTTCCAATGAAATTTAGCCCGTTTTGATTTTCTTCAAGCATTTTGTAAGTATGCTGAACAAGTTCGTTGCCTTTGCCCGCTTCTTCGCCGATGTTTAAAACACCCACCTTGGCGTCTTTTCTGTCGTATACGTTTTTAACAAAAGTTGTACCCATAACGGCAAACTGATAGAGCATCTCAGGTGTGCAAGAACTGTTAGCCCCTGCGTCCAAAAGCAAGAACGGCTTTTTCATAGCCGGAAGCATGACTGCAATTGCAGGTCTCTCAATCCCCGGCAGTCTACCAAGTCCAAAAAGTGAACTTGCCATCGCAGCACCCGTTGAACCTGCTGCAACGACAGCATCAGAGCTTCCTTTTGCAACAGCGTCAACAGCCAGAACGATGGATGATTTTCTTTTTTTGCGAATAGCTTGCCCGGGGGCTTCACCCATCTCTATTATTTCTTCGGCATGGGTTATTTTTATGTCGAGCTTAGACAAATCAACTTTTATGTTTTGTGGAAAATACCCGCCGCGCCTTGATCTTATTCCGTTCTTTGCAATGTTTTCAAGTTCAGCTTTTATTGCGTCTTCTTTTCCAACAAGTTCAATAGGGGTGTTATAGTCAAGTGCTGCCCATACTGCACCTTTGACTATCTCTCTGGGTGCATGATCTCCCCCCATTGCGTCTATTGCTATTCTCGTCATACTAATTTTCCCCTGATTATAATATGCTATTGTTCAGTTTTTTCTTCGGTTGTTTCTTGTATATCTTCTTTTACTTCTTGAGATACTTCTTCAACCTTAGTTTCTTCTTTTGCTTTTTTAGCTCTTGTTTTTTTAGGTTTTTCTTCAACAGGTTGTTCTGTTTTTTTGTCTTTCAAACTTGCAAAATCATTTTTGTAGTAGCCGCAATTTGAGCATACTGTATGAGCTAAAACTGTTTCCTTGCAGTTTGGACATGTTGTAATTGTAGGTACTTCGCCCTTCCAGTTAGCTCTTCTTGAAGCTTGTTTTGCTTTTCCTGTTCTTTTCTTTGGTACTGCCATTTTATTTATTCCTTTATTAATGTAGTCTTATGTCATTATTCTAACATGAACAAATTTAATTGTCGTAAAAAAAGTTGCCCTTGTCAATATTTGAGCAAGGGCAACTTTAAATTCTTTAACCAAAAACTACTATCTTAGGCTAACTTTTGTGTAAGAACCTTTTTTAGAATAGTTAACTTTGTCTTCGCGAGATAACCAGCCAAGACCCATATTGATGAAATTATCATTAAGGTCTAAATCTCTTTGAAGTTTTTTTGTTGTAACTTCGCCGTTTTCATTCAAGTAGTTCCAGATTTTTCCTGCTGCTTCAACGATTGATTCTTGCATTGTTTTCTCCTTTTTTAAAATACTTCCGTAAGTGTCTATCACAATTTGTTATTAACAAATTTCTTTGATATTATATTATATATAAGTTGAAACTTTGTAAATGGGGTAAATGGATGAGAAATTTATCGTCAGGTCATACTTTTGTATATGGAGATGATGTTGATACAGATGTTATTATTCCTGCAAGATACTTAAATACGCAATCTTTAGAGGAACTTGCCTCTCATTGTATGGAAGACATAGATGTCAATTTTGCAAAAGAGGTTAAAGACGGAGATTTTATTGTTGCGGGAGAAAATTTTGGTTGCGGCTCCTCTCGTGAGCATGCTCCTTTGTCGATAAAAGCGTCAGGTGTAAAGGCCGTTATAGCAAAAAGCTTTGCAAGAATTTTCTTTAGAAATGCAATAAACATCGGGCTTATAATTATTGAAAATAATAAACTTGCCGATGAAACAAAAAAAGGTGACAAACTTGAGCTTGATTTGAATGGGGGTGTTGTAAAAAATCTTACAACCGGTAAGGAGTATAATTTTGCACCGTACCCAAAAGAAATTCAAGAGCTTGTTAAAGCGGGCGGCTTAGTTAATTATACTAAAGAGAAAATGGGGGTTAGATAATAATGTATAAAGTTGCACTTTTAAAGGGTGACGGTATAGGTCCCGAGATTGTAAGTGAAGCTGTAAAAGTGCTAAAGGCCCTAGAGAGCAGGCTTGATGTAAAGTTTGAATTTAGAGAAGCCTTAATTGGTGGCTGTGCTTATGAAAAATATTCAAAACCTTTGCCTGATGAAACAATTAAAATAGCGCATCAGAGTGATGCTGTTTTGCTTGGGGCGGTCGGCGATTGGAAATATGACGATTTGCCAAGGGAACTTCGTCCTGAAAGTGCGCTTTTAGGCATTAGAAAAGGGTTGAATCTTTTTGCAAATTTGCGCCCTGTAGTTATTTTTGATGAATTAATTTCTTCATCTGCTCTAAAACCTCAGATAATAAAAGGTACAGATATTGTTATTGTGCGTGAGTTGACAGGTGATGTTTATTTTGGCACCCCAAAGGGTATGGAGGTGCGCTTGGACAGCGAAGGGCGCGGGGTCAGGTATGCTTACAACAATATGATTTACTCGGAAAAAGAAATAGAACGAATTGCTCATGTCGCATTTAAAACCGCCTCAAGCAGGCGAAAAAAACTTTGCTCTGTTGATAAAGCCAATGTTTTGGATGTTTCGCAACTTTGGCGCGAGATTATGATATATGTTTCAAAACAGTATCCTGATGTTGAATTGACGCATATGTATGTTGATAATGCAGCAATGCAGCTTATTGCAAATCCTTTGCAATTCGATGTTATAGCAACGGGCAACATTTTTGGTGATATATTATCAGATGAAGCCTCTATGATATCGGGCTCTTTGGGGCTTTTGCCAAGTGCAAGCATGTCCTATGAAGGTTCTGTCGCGCTGTATGAGCCAATCCATGGGTCAGCACCCGACCTAAAGGGGCAAAATGTTGCCAACCCGATTGCAACAATTCTTTCTGCTGCAATGATGATGAAATACAGCTTTAAAAATGACAAAGCTTATGAGATTATATTTAACGCGGTAAAAAGTGTTCTAAAGGAAGGCTATCGCACAAAAGACATTTTTAAAGATGGTGATAAACTTGTTTCTACAAGCCGGATGGGGGATGCTGTTTGCAAGGAAATTGGCAAAAATTAAAGTTTAATAAAATCTTTCCAGAAAGACCAATCATAACGTTCAAATGCGTGACAAGTGAATGGCAATTTGCTGTTATTAAGCTTATAAAGGCGTCTAGGATTTGCTTCAAAAGAAAACTTATAGTTTATTTCGTTTGGTGCAATCCTAAAGCTATCGTCAATTTTTGGGAAAAAGTTCACTATGACATAATCCTCGTACATTGTCTCAAATACATATTTTATAGTGTTTTTCTTTGAAAAGTAGTCTTTTATAATTTCTATAATTTTGCCATACGACTTATTTTTTGATTTATTTTGGGTATATTCACCGAAAAGCTCGCAAAATGTTTTAAGCCTGTGGTTGTATAAACTATATTTGCAACTTAGGATTTCTATGAATTTTGGTATTTTTCTAAGGCACACTCCACCATTGCCAGAAGGGCTAAGAAAATCTGCGTCTTCCTTTGCGTTATCGTAACCTTCAAACCAAGGAGCACCAATGTAGTCGTAACCCTGCTTGCACCAAAAATCAAGTTCATCTCTAAACACCCAGCCATCGAGTTGATATAGAAACATGTATTCAAACTCTTGAAATCTTTTGTAAAATTCAACATTTAAAAGTAATTTTGAATAATTATATACGGATTGAAAATGAATATCATCATAAGTTTCTATTTTAAAATGTGTATCACACTCGAGCATTATTTTTTCATAATTACCAGTATCAAGGGATTTTGGTGCGACAAAGCAAAATTCAGTAGCCTTTATCACTGTAGCGCATTGCTTAAGAGAAGCGGCTTCTGAAGCTGTTAAATCTTTTTTATAGATAGGTATGACAGTTATTGTTTTTACTTTAACCATATGTTTTTGAAGTATCTTTTTGCGTGTTTCAGTAATTTTATTTTTTTATAATTGTTACATTCTGTATGATCTGGAATTAATTTATTTTCGTTATTTGTAATATCTCCTTTTTGCAAGCATAACACATATTGATAAACAAAAGATTCGTCGCTTTTTGCAATATGCTTTAATATTAATGGAGAAAATTTATATATGTCAACATTTTCGTAATACGTACTGTATGGGGCATATACAAATTCGCATTCTTTAATTTGGAGTCCTGTACTATTGCATAATTCAATAATTGATTTTCTTGTAAAAAATCTTATATGAGTATTATCAAGCAAGCCCATTGACGTATAGTCAAATTTATTTTGCATTAAGTTTAATTTAATTGAAGCATGCGCAATATTTGGAATAGAGAGGACTATTGAGCCCGAATCTTTAAGTAGAGGCAATATTCCCTCTAAAAATTTTTGGGGATTGTAAAGATGTTCAATTACATCCGCCGCTAAAATAAAATCAAAGCAACCTTTATATTTTTCAAGTTTTGAAATTTCGTTATTTAGGTCTAATTGATGTACTTCACTGTAACATTCTTTTGATTTTGCAATATTAACAAATTCTTCAAGATAGTCAACACCTATAACCATGCAGTTTTTACTTTTGTTTAAGTACTCACCTATTGCACCAACTGCGCAACCTAAATCTAAAACCATTGACGATGATTTAATCAAATTTATACACTGTGTATGAGCATTATTTTTTTGTGTTATATCTACCTTGTAGTCGTAGTTCATTTGAATACCTTTCTTATTTTATGCTTGAAGTAACTTAGCCATAAGATTTTGGCCATTTTAAGGCGAGAAATTGCCTTTGGGTTATTAGTATTATTTTCAACTATTTTTTTTTGCTGAGGTGTTATTTCTTTATGAATTCCTAAAAATATCTTTTCTTCTAATAGATAATCTTTATTTTTGTAATTATAGGTGCCATGCTCTAAATTTGCATCTGCTTTGTTTATATATTTACAGCTTTCTCCAAACAGTGAAAAAGGTATTTTCATTTCTATACTATAGTATGTGTACGAACCAATAAGATTTGAGCACGAGTATTTAAAGTTTCGTAAAATATCATAGAACCTTTGTGCGTACCTAATATCAAATGCGTTTCCAGCCGTATAGACGGGAATATTGTTTTCTAAGAATATTTTGTGCCGTCCTTTATTTATGTCATGCATATGGAGACAAACGCATACCGGCTGCATATCCTCAGGAAGCGATTTTAATTCCTCAATATATTTTCTTATATCAAAACATGAATCTACTTCTGGTGTAGAATGTGAAGGAAATGCGATTGTCCCTTTTGCGTTTTTACTTTGTTCTATTTTATTGTGTTTTCTGTACCATATAAGTGGAGGTATTGTAATATAACAAGGTTTTCTTGACTGTTTTTTATAGTTTTTGTATTTTTTTTCATTGAATACAAAAAATGCAGGAGCGTTATTTTCAAGCTCATGTTTGAAAACCTCCTGTATTCCGCCTACACCATGATCGGAATAAACAAATAAAGGCAAGAAGGAAGGGTAATAACCATAATTTCGATAATGCTCACCAAAAGAATAAGCTTCACTTGTCCAATATGCCACCCTGTGTCTTTTGGTTGCAAGTTTGTCGCTACATAAGCCTATAAGCTCTTTTTCGCTAAGTCCTTTGTAATTAAAATTTTCATTCATTGAATAACCTACTTATTGTGGTTTGCCCACTGTATTGTAAAATATGTTGTTTGTAGCAAGGAAAAAAATGTCATTAGCGCTCTGCTTTTTGTTTGACGAATTTTGCAAGAGTGTAGTTATGTTAATTCTTTTGCTTGTAGTGTTTTGTTGTTGACCGGTTAGGTTGTAGAAATATTGTGTGAATATTAAATGATATAATCTTCACCTACTTTGAATTTTCTTTCCCACCTTGGTCCGGATCCGGAGGTATTTCTCTTGAATAATTTTTTGTTTACATGTTTATCTACGATTTGCCAAAAATACTCTTCAGATATTTCAAGGTATTCGCAGCAATACTTTATATATTTTTGTCCACATAAACCATC
>DVJQ01000028.1 GCA_018716625.1 Candidatus Galligastranaerophilus intestinavium
ATGTATAATATTTATAGATGAAATTGATGCTGTAGGTCGCCAAAGGGGTGCCGGAATGGGTGGCGGACATGATGAGCGCGAACAAACATTAAACCAGTTGTTGGTCGAGATGGATGGTTTTGATGAAAATGTTAATATAATTGTTTTAGCTGCAACAAACAGACCTGATATACTTGATAACGCGCTGTTGCGACCCGGTAGGTTTGACAGGCAGATAATAATAAATAGACCAGATATTTTGGGTCGTGAACAGATACTTGCAGTTCATGCTAAAAATAAGCCATTGGCATCAGATGTTGATTTAAAGGTTTTAGCGAAGCGTACACCTGGGTTTACGGGTGCTGATTTGCAAAATCTGCTAAACGAGGCTGCTCTTTTAAGTGCAAGGTATGATAAAAAAGAAATCTCTATGGAAAATATAGAAGAAGCTATTGATAAAGTTATGGCAGGACCTGAGAAAAAATCAAGAATAATTTCAGATGAGGAAAAGGAAAATACTGCATACCATGAAGTTGGGCATGCGCTGCTTGCAAGGTTGCTCAAGGACTGTGACCCATTACATAAAGTTTCAATTATTCCAAGGGGCATGGCACTTGGAATTACAACAGTGTTGCCTGAAAAAGATCATTTGACACTTAAAAAGTCACAACTTTTAGACAGGATCACCATGATTTTAGGTGGTAGAGTGGCAGAGGAGCTTATATATGGCCCTGAGTCAATAACAACAGGTGCTCAGAATGATTTGGAAAAAGTTTCGGCTCTGGCGCGTAAAATGGTGACTGTGTATGGCATGTCCCAAAAAATGGGAAATCTTGCTTATGGAACAAGCCAAGAGCATGTGTTTATGGGACGTGACTTTGGCCATCAGAGAGATTTCAGTGAAGAAATTGCTGCTGATATTGATAAGGAAGTTAAAAGAATTGTTGACGAGCGCTATGACATTGCAAAACGTCTTTTAAGTGAAAATGAAGACATGTTAAGGAAAATTGCAAAAGAACTGCTTGAGCGCGAAACTCTTGATGAGGCTGAATTTAGTGAAATTATGAACAAAATCATAGAACAAAGAGGTCAACAAAACGCATAATGCAAGCTTTTGATACTAATTCAAAAAACATATTCGCTCTTGAAGTTCCTGTGGAAATTACTGAGAATTACTCATGTATACTCAAGGCTTATTGGGGAAGTGCTCTTAAATCGCCGCTACAGCTTTTTTGTGATGCTCAAAAGAAGGCGCTTGAACTAGGAGCTGAGTTTATAAGTTTATATTTTAATTCAAACGAACCAAGTACTGAGTTAAAACCATCATATATTTCAAAGTATAAAAATCTTTTGCAAGATGTCTTAAAAGTTTGCAAAATGCCATTAATGGTCAAGCTGAGTTCTCACAGTGCTTGGGATATAGAACTGGCACAGGCGCTTTTTAGTGTTGTTGACAGAGATATTATAATTTCTCCTATACAGGCTGCAAATTATAAGGAAATTATCGAAATTGCCACTAAATCAAATTTTAATCACAAATTTGTCATGCGCACGCCTATTGATATTAACCTGACAAAAGAGTTGAATATTCTATCAATTGATGAGGGTGTCAGTGAAAACCAAATTTTAATAGACCCTGATATGGGTTGTATTGGTTATGGTATCGACTATGGTTACAGTATAATTGAGCGTATATGTTTGGCAAGAATTTCAGGTGATAAAATGCTTGATATGCCGATTATAGTATATGCAGGTGAGGAATCATACAGGGCAAAGGAAACTAAAAGTTCTGATTTTCCATCCTCATGGGGAGATTTAGAGTCTAGGGCAAAGATGTGGGAAATTTCTACCGCATCTTCTTTGATTGCGGCAGGCGCAAATATTGTTGTTTGTTGGCACCCTGAAGTTATAAAAGTTTTAAAGAGTAGTTTTTGTGAGGCTGTATGTCACTAGGCGCAATGGATATTTTTAAATTTTTGCCTGCAGGAAAAAAAGAAACTAATGCTAATTGCAAAAAGTGTGGTTGCGCGACTTGTATGATGTTTGCCCTAAAACTATCAAAAAGTCAGGTTGAATCGAGTCTTTGCCCTTATATTCCGAGCGAATTATCGGATAAATTAGAGCATAATAAAAAAGTACAGCAAGAAACCGTCCTGCTCGGCAATTTAAAAATTGGCGGCGAAACTGTTTTGTACAGACATGAAAAAACATTTGTTAACCCTTGCGCACTTTGTGTTTGCCTTGATTCAGAAGATAAGGAATTTGAATCAAAGTTAAAAAGAATTTTAGATTTTGAGTTTGAATCTATTGGAAAAAAATATAGGGTAGATGCAATTTATCTTAAAAATCCTACGGATGAAAGCGTTCAAAAAATAAAATCGTCAGGTATTGAAGTACTAAATGATGACTTTTTATCAAAGCTAAAAGAGGTTGAATTCAAAGGTCTTGCACAAACTGTTGATGAATTGGTTAAGATTAGAACAAAAGCAATTGTTGACAGGGATGAAAACTACTCAAAACCCGTTTTTGTAAGGCTGTTTGGAGATGACTTTTGCTCGCTTTGCTCAATTGCTTCTTCGTTAATTTGTAAATATTCTAATATGATAATTTTTGAATATTTTGATGAAGCGCTATTTGCAAGTTTAATTACCCTGAGAGTCAATATTTATACCGATCCTCAAAAGCCTTTGCAGGTGGAATCAAAAGTGTATGAGTTTAATAACCCTGATGAAAATGCTCTTGTGTTTATGACAACAAACTTTGCGCTCAGTTATTTTGCTGTAGCAAATGAACTTTCTTCACTCAAATGCGGCTCATATCTTGTTATTACGCCAAGTGAAGGAATGAGTGTATTAACAGCTTGGTCAGCACAAAAAATTACTGCAGATATTGCCTCAAGGGTAGTTAGCGCAAGTAATATTTTGAATAAAGTTAAAAATAAGCAGCTGATTATTCCGGGATTGTTAAGTGATTTAAAGGATGAGCTACAGGAAGTGTTGCCTGAGTGGAAGATTGTTGTGGGCACTACCGAAGCATATAAAATTCCTGAATTTGTCAGAGAGCTACAAAAGTCTAGCTCTTAATTAATTGTTTAAAGTTTTTCTTTACCATTTCGTACTGTTCAAGCATTCTTTCTTCTAACAGCTTCCTTATTTTTTCAATCTCATTGCTATCTGCATCAGGTTTTACATAGATGGGCTCGCCATAGTACATTATCATTTTTCTGCAAAACAGCGGGAAACGGAACTCATCCCAAGTTTTTAGCTTTAAATAACCTTTTGACGGCGAATACCAAGTTATTGGAACTATGGGAACTCCTGTTATGCGTGCTATTTCAATAATTCCTTTTTTTACTTTACGGTTTGGACCTTTTGGCCCGTCGACCGTAATTGCACCGTTGTCACCTTGTTTTATTCTCTCAACAAGCTCAAGTGTGGCGCTTGCGCCACCCCTTGTGATAGAACCCCTTACGGTTTTAAGCCCCATAATCTCTGCCGCTCTGGCGATTATTTCGCCGTCTTTTGAACGACTTATCATTACGTTTGTTTTGTTTCGTCCTTCAAGCGAATATAGCCCGCACTGATGAGCGTGCCAAAGTGCAAATATACAAGGTTCTTTAGGGTAGTTTACATTCTTGCACCAATATGTAAATTCTTTAAGCTTAAAAAGCAATGCAGCCAGTCTTGAAAATATTCTTATCTGTACTCTTTCCCATCTGTTGTATTCAAATCTCATTGTATACTCCTAAGATCGCTTGCGAGTTTGTGGGCAAAAAGCCCTTCAACATGTGCAATTTCACTTGCAAGTTCACTAAGTTCGGTCGCATATTCTTTTGATAATTTTTGATAAGTTTGTATTTTTACAAAATCAAATACGCTAAGACCGCCAGTATATTTTGACGCAGTATTTGTCGGCAATACGTGGTTTGTACCTGAACAGTAGTCGCCAAAAACTTCTGCACAGTGACTACCAATGAACATCGAGCCATAGTTATTGAACTTACCTGACATCTCAAATGCTCTATCAAACATTAACTCTAAATGTTCAGGCGCTCTTTTGTTTGTTATTTCAATAGCTTCATCAATATTATTGACAATAACTGCAATGGATTTTTCAAAAGAAATTGAGGCAATATCTTTTGTTTTAAGCTGATTGAGTTGTTTTTTTGCACATTCTATAACTTTTTTTGCAAAATTTTCGCTAAAACAAATTAAGTACCCTCTGGCATCTTTGTCATGTTCGCATTGGGCTAAAATATCTGCACTTACAAGCTCGGGGTTTTGATTATCGTCTGCAACTATTAAAACTTCGGACGGACCAGCAAGAAAATCTATTGAACATTTGCCATATACAATTTTTTTTGCAAGAGTCACATATTTGTTTCCGGGACCGACAATTTTATCAACAGGTTTAATTGTATCGCTACCATAAGCAAAAAGGCTTATCGCCTGCACTCCGCCCAATTTATAAATACAATCCGCGCCGCTTAGTTTAGCTGCAACTATTGTCTGCGGCTTTATTTTAGGTGATGTCACAATAACATTTTTTACTTGCGCTACTTTTGCAGGAATAACCGTCATAATCGCAGATGACGGCAAAGGGTAGTTTCCCCCTGGGACATAACACAAAACACTTTTAAGAGGAATGATTTTATGTCCTAATTGAGAGTTTTTAATTGTTAAATCCAGATTTTTTATACATTCAAATTGTTTTTGCGAAAAATATCTTATGTTGTTTATACACTTTTCAAGCGCGTCTATAGTTTTTTGTTCAACAGTATTAAAGGCGTGTTCAATTTCTCTATCGCTTACGCAAAAATCATTGCTTGATTTGAAATCACCGTCTGCAAATTTTTTTGAATATTCAATGACAGCATTCTCCCCGCGCTGTTTTACATCATTAACAATATCTTCAACGCTTTTTAAATTTTCAAGCTCTGATGTATTAAAAAAGTCATTATCGTCTTTTAAAAGTTCTTTTGATGTGATTATTCTCATTATTTTGTCCTTGATGAGAGATTATTTACAATATCTTCAAAAGTTACATTGTGCATAGCCATAAACACCATTAAATGATACATTAAGTCAGCAGACTCCCAGCTAAGACCGTCGCCAAGTTCAAAATTTACACATTCAAATGCTTCTTCCATGATTTTTCGTTTTAAATAAAACTCGTTTTTAAAGAGTTTTGTTGTATAAGAATTTTGCGGCAACTTTTCTTTTCTGTCTAAAATTAAGTCATAGAGTTCGTTTAGTGTAAAATCTTTGTCTTCAAAACAGCTAAATCTTCCAAGGTGACAAGCACTCCCTTTTTGATTTACTTTAAAAAGTATTGTATCAGCATCGCAATCAAATCTTGCACCCACAAGTTCTTGTGTGTTTCCGCTTGTTTTGCCTTTTGTCCATAATTCGTTTCTTGAGCGGCTAAAATATGTTGCACAGCCTGATTCAAGGGAGATTTTCAGTGATTGTGGATTTGAATATGCAAGCA
The DNA here is from genome assembly GCA_018716625.1 of Candidatus Galligastranaerophilus intestinavium. Classification (GTDB taxonomy): domain Bacteria; phylum Cyanobacteriota; class Vampirovibrionia; order Gastranaerophilales; family Gastranaerophilaceae; genus Galligastranaerophilus; species Galligastranaerophilus intestinavium. The sequence continues at coordinate 5,470 of DVJQ01000028.1, forward strand.
TAAGAACCTGTTTTGTTTTTACATCTTGTACAATCGTTGGTACGAGATTATTGCACTTTTCAAAATTAATTATTGAGCTAAATGCTTCTGTAAGGTCTATTTTGCCTGTATAAATCGACATACCCAATTGTGATGAAATATTTAGTTTTTCAAGCTCTTTTATTTCATCAATGTTTGTAATTCCGCCCGCAGCTGTAATAGGTTTATCGGTAATTTTTCTAATATCTCTGAATGCGTCTAAATTTGTGCCTTCAAGCATCCCCTCTTTTTCTACAATAGTGTATAAAAAGCCGCTGCACAGGTTTTCAAAGCGTTTTACATATTCTTGCGTTTTGATTTGTGTGTCTGTTTTCCATCCGTCAATAGTTATGTTGCCGTATTTAGAGTCAATTGCAACAATTACTTTATCTTTCGGTAATTTTGATAAAAAATCTTCGTTTGCCGCTGTGCCGATGATAATTTTTTTTGCACCCATGGCAAGCATTTTTTTTGCTTTATCTGTTGTTCTTATTCCGCCTCCAACGCGACATGGGGCTATTTTGCAGATTTGTGCAATTATATCTTCATTGTTTTTGCCTGTTCCCATTGCTTCATCTAAGTCAATTACGGCAATTTCACCAAATCTTGCATAGTATTTCGCAAGCTCAAGTACGTCGTCTCTTTCAAGGACTTTTTCCTTTCCTTGTCTTAGCTGTACCGCTTTTGAATTTATTAGGTCAATGCTTGGGATAATCATGGTAATTTCCTTATATAGCGTGTTTAATAATTATATGTAAAAAATATTATTTTGCCATATATTTATCAACAATACTCCAGTTAAAGGTGGGTTTGTGCATGTTTGGATCATTTTCTCTTTGCATAAATGTTGAAAAGAATGCATTGTAGTTTTCGGGTTTTTTACCTACCATAATACTTACAAGTCTGTACTCATTTGCAAGATTTTCAACCTTAATATCGTAAGGGAGTGCAAACACTTTTAATCCATATTTTAAGCCTAGTAAACAAGCGTGGAAACGCATTGCAAAAAGGTATTCAAGATTTGAAAATCCTTGTACAATAGATTTGATTGTACTTTCAAAGTTAATCTCATATTTTATTTCAGGATATTGCCTTCTTAATTCTCTTTCAAATTCTTTTGCAATAACCAAATCGTCAGGCTTTTGAAAAACAAAAAGAATAATTTTTCTCTCTGAAAAATACATTCCGATATATTTAACAAGCAGCTTTACAAAGTCAGGATGCATGTTTGAATATTGCCTTAATTGGACACCAACGTAACCCTTGTTATCTATTGGCAAGGTCGGTATATCCCAAGCGGGGTCATTAACCAGACTGGATTTTATTTTCCATTTTCCAAGTTGTTTGTAACTTTCTTTATCTCTAACAGTGATAAGATTGCAGCAAGTAAGCGTAAAACGTGTTAAACTTCGCCAAAACCAGCCATTAACAGGCCCAATACCTTGGGCAAATATAATCACTTTTTTAAACATTAATTTTGCAAGCAAGATTATAAAAATATAATATAACAGGCTCAAGTTACTTGTTGTATTTTGTAAAAGACTGCCTCCGCCGCTTATTAAGTAGTCGCATTTTAAAATTTCCGAGATAATTTCAAACGGATTTTTGTAGTGTGCACTACCTACTTTAAACTGTCTTTTTGTCCTTTGCGGATTTGCGGATAATGCACTTATCTCAAAGCCTTTTGCCTTGAGATGACGTGTGAGCATCGCAAAAATGACATCGTCGCCAAAATTTGAAAAACCAATGTAACCTGATATAAGTACCTTTTTAGCCATAGATTTCGTTATAAAGCCTTTCTGTTTCGTTTCGTTGTGGAATAGATTTTATAGCACCAACATTTTTTATTTGTAAAATTGAAAGTGCATTTGCAAATTTTACACATTTGCTTACATCGTAGCCCTTTAGATGGTAGTTTAAAAATGCCCCGTTAAAAGCTGCTTCCCAACCTGTAGCATCTACAACATTTGATTTTTTATATTCGATAAAACTGTTGAACGTATTGTTTTGTATGTGCAGACCTTTTTTATGTTCTCTGATTATACAAGTATTTATTGCTTTGTCGGAAATTATTTTTAGTACTTTATCGGGGCTTTGTGTGTCAAAAAGTGCCGGAGTATCATTTTTTGTGTTTAAAAACACAACATCACAATATTGCGCTACTTCTTCGAAATACTCTCTTGCTTCTTCCTGAGTGCTAACTTTTGATATGTAATTAGGATCATATGCAACAAGAATATCGTTTTCTTTTGCAAATTTAAAAACTTCCCTTACAACTTCTCTGACACTAAGTGAAAGAGATTGTACAAAGCCTGTAGCATATACGCACTTAGTGTTTTTTATAGTATTAAAATCAATATCGTCAATGCACAGATTCATTGCTGCAGTTTTTCTTCTGTAAAATACAAACTCGCTTTTACCCTCGTTTTTGCCAACAAAATACAAGCCGTTTTGTCCTTGAGTGAATTTAACCTGAGAGGTGTCAAGCCCTTCAAAGCTCCAAGCCTCAAGCAAATATTCACAAAAATTATCATTGCCCAGCCTTGTTATATAACCTGCGCTTGATCCGCACCTAAGTGCCGATATGGCAGTACCAAGTGAATCTCCGCCATAGTATTTGTCAAACTTATCCGCATATTTTATGGAATTGGCACTCGAGAGCTCTACAAGCCCTTCACCTATTGCAATTATATCAAGATTTGTATACATATATTCTTCTTATCATATTATTAAAAATTGGTCAAAATTGTTAAGAAAATAGTCTTTGTCAGCAATTTATGTTATAAGTTTCTTATGGGTAAGAATATTTTAGTTATTGCAGGAAGTTCCGATATACTGTTTCAGTCAATTATTTTACTTCTTGGTAAAGGTTGGAGCGTGTATGCTACATCAAGACAGGCAATAAATTATGAACATATTAACCTGCATAAGTTTCACCTTGACGTGTGTGACTTAAAATCTTTTGGGGCACTTGAGGATAGTTTATCAAATGTAAAATTTGATGCAATAATTTATGGTGCAGGTTGTGTCGTTTCTTCGCCGGTTGAAAATTTAGACGAGGATGAGTTAAGGCGCCAGTTAGATATAAATTTATTCGGTTTTTTAAGACTTATAAAGTTATTTTCAAATAAATTAAATACTAATGCGCGTATTATAAATCTAAGCTCAATGGCAGCGTATGGACTTTTCCCTTTTATATCTCCGTATTGTTTATCAAAAGCTGCCTCAGACATTCTTTTGCGCTCTTTTTCGCTTGAGAGTGGTTTTAAATATGTATCAATTCGTCCAGGGGCGATTAAGACAAAGTTTTGGGAACAAAGTATTTGCGACAATGAAAATAATTTTAAAAATTTTGGTGACAAATTTAAAAAACAAGGTGAGTTTCTGCTTAGCAATGCTCGTAAGAACTCAATGAATGCAATAAGCCCAAAACTTGTTGCAAAAGCTATTTACAGAGCAGTTAGTGCTAAAAATCCTAAACCAATTGTAACTGTTGGTTATGATGCTTTTGTCTGTGCAATGGCAGCCAGGTTTTTCCCGACAAATATTCTTGATTTTATTATTAAATCCGTATTGAGGTTAAAGTTAAAATGAGTAATAAAAAAGTATTCTTAATATATCCGCCATCTCCTGTTATGAACAGAGAAGAACGTTGTCAGCAGCCGACAGATGATTTAATTGTTATACCTCCGCTCCCCCCTACGGACTTGTTATATTTGGCAGCTATTGCGCGCAGGGCTGGCTTTGAACCAAGGGTCAAGGATTATTCGTTTTACGGTGAAACCTTGGAGAACTTTAAGCAAGATATAGAGAATATAAGACCTAAATATGTTGTTGCAAACATAGCAACACCAACTCTGGAAAGCGATTTAGAGGTTTTAAAGAAAGCTAAGGAAATTTTGGGTGATGAGGTTATAACAGTTGCAAAAGGCGCTCACTTTAACTTTTTGGCACATCAGGTAATGCAAGATCATGATTTTATAGACATAATTTTCTGTGGAGAGTGTGAGCTGACTTTTGAAGAATTGTTGAATGGCAAGTCTTTAAATGAGATTAAAGGTTTATGTTTCAGGCAAGAATTTGAAATTATACAAACGCCAAAGCGCCCATTTAATGATAATCTTGATGATTTGCCCTTTCCTGCAAGAGATTTAATTGATAATTCCTGTTATATTCGCCCTGATAATGGTAAGAAACAAGCTGTTATTAAGGTTTCGCGCGGTTGTCCTTATCATTGCTTCTTTTGTCTTGCAACTCCCTTAAATGGTGCTGTTGTAAGAAAAAGAAGTCCTGAAAATATACTTTGTGAAATCAAGGAGTGTGTCGAAAAGTATGATATAAGGAATTTTATTTTTTGGAGTGATATTTTTAATCTTGATAAAGAATGGACAAGAGAGCTGTGTAAAAAGATTATAGATTCTGGTTTAAAAATTACTTTTTCTACTAACACAAGAGCCGACAGCGCCGACATTGAAACTATTAAGCTAATGAAAAAGGCAGGCTGCAGACTTGTTTCTATAGGTATAGAGAGCGGGTCGCAGTTTATGTTGGATAAAATGGGCAAGAAAATTACCCTAAATCAAGTAAGAAATACTGTTAAGACTTTTAAAAAATTTAACATGCAAATATATGCATATTATGTAATAGGTCTACCTTGGGAAACCAGAGAAACAATAAAAGAAACACTGGAGTTTGCAAAATCTTTAAATACTGAGTATGTCAGTTTTTATACTGCTGCTGCCCTTGTTGGGACAAGATTTTATAACTATGTTGAGCAAAACAATTTAGGCGAGCTTAATTATCAAAAACCTTACTATTATCCAAGTGTCAGAACCCATTACCTTGGTTCTGATGAAGTGTTTGAACTGCATAAAAAACTTGTCAGAAGTTATTATTTGCGCCCTGCATATATTATAAAAATGCTCTTTTCTATTCGCTCGTTTACGCAACTTAAAAACTATATTATTGCAGGTTTAAGAGTACTGTGGCGTCCATAAGTTTGGAAACAAAAAATATTTTTCTCGTCTTTTATATTAAAGGAGAGTTTTATGGATGATTTATTAAATGCTTATATTTATGAAATTAAAAAAGGCACAAAGCTTATGGCTCTTATTACTACAGATAGTGCAAAGACAAAAAGATACGTTGAGAAGATTAAAAAAAACATGCTCTCTTCTGCTGTTGTACCACTTGGAAAAAAGGATAATATTTTTTTTGGCATAAGTGAGTGTGTGGAGATTTTTCGCGGTTTTTACAAGAATGACTTATCTTTACTTAGTGCACAGGAAGATTTTATTCTCGGTATTATGCTTGGTTATAATAGAGTTGAACAGTGTAAAAGATATTTGAATAAAATTAATTTATGTCCTGTCGGGTAGTACTGTTTGTTTGAATTGTGTCTTAACATACTTGTGACGACTAAGTGACAAGGAGATTAAAATGATAGTATCAATAATGGACGGATGTACCGGTTGCGGCGCTTGTGAGGCGATTAATCCTGAAGTTTTTCATGTTGACAATGTAGCCCATGTTAATGAATCAAAAATTGCAGGCAACGAGCAAGATTGCATTGACGCCGCGTTAATTTGTCCTGTTAATGCAATATGGGTTGAAGACATTTAGTTCTTTTTAAATGGGGGTAATGCCCCCATTTTGCACCCAAAATAGTATGTTTGATTGATTTTTACTTAATGTCATTGCACAGTTTTTTTTATACGTTTAAAATTGTAAAATATAGGAGATTTATGTATGAAAAAGATAGTATTGGCATTGACTTTAGTATTTGTATTTTCAGGTTCAGTTTTTGCTCAGGACGCTGTTTTTCAATCAATGGATTCTGTTGATGAAGTAAAAAGTGTTGAGCTTGCACCTGTTGCAGATCAAACAGGTTCTGTTGTTACAACAACGACAGGTTCAATTCAAGAGACAAGCTTTAAAAAAGCCATAACAAATCTTGATGATGCTTCTGCTGAAATTCGCGAACAGCTTATTAACTATAATTCACAACTTAGCGCAGCACAAGCAAAACAAGACCAAATAAAGGCAGAAATAAAGACTCTTAAAAGTAATGTAAAGCTTACTCAGAAGAAACTAAAAAATATAGATAAATCAAAAAAATATATAAATTCTAATATGGAAGAGCAAAAATAGTTCTATTTTATGCAAGAATTTATAATTTCATACATCTTGTCAATATCATCATTGGCAAGATGTTTTTTGAAATCTGATATATTTGAAAACTCGTCATTTAAAAGCTCAAAAAGAGATTGTTTTTTTATTAATTCAATATCAATTGGTTTTAAGTAGCAAATTTTATCTACATCTAAAATGTCTATAGTGCCACAATTTTCAAAAATCTCAAGTGACAACTGCACAAATATTTCGCTTGTTCCTGTGGCTTGTGCTATTTTTAAAATATCAACAACGCCATTTTTGTGATTATGTGCAAATTTTAGCATTCCCGAGATTGTTTTCAGAGTATCTTCCATATTGTCATTACACTCATTGTTCATAAAATGAATTTTACTGGGGCAAATTTTGCTTAAAATGTCACGCATTTCATCCGTATTGCTTGGATAGTCAAAAAACATAACAGCTTGATGTTTTTTTACCTGCTTACAAATTCTGTTTTCTATTTGCGGGTATTTTTTAAGTAAATTAAGCGTTTTAATCTTTTTTGCCCACACAACTATATCCAGACTGTCTTTTGACAGATAATCCGAAATCTGTGGTAGTATGCCCGTTTTTTTTCTATGGTCAAATAGTTTTAGTGATTTAGTGCATTTTTGATGACAAAATCGCTCACAGTATACATCAAATATTTCAAGTTGTATATTTTCGCTACCGTTAAAAGTGTTTATGTGGGGGTAGAATGCAATGTCTATTTTGCTATTTGGCGGCAAATTAAATTCATTCTCACACCATTTTATACACTCAAATTCGTACCCGTCCTTTTGACAAAAAAACTTTAAGTGATTTGAATTTTTACCTATTGTTTTTGAGTTTATCAATATTGCATTATTCAAAGCAAAAACAGGTTGAGGATTTTCTTGTCCGAAAGGCTCTAATATACTTATTTTTTCTATAAAATCTTTGTTTATTTCTTGAGGGTTTAGGAATTTATCAACATAAGTTATGTCTGTTGATGCTTTTTCTTCAGATTCGTCTATGGTATTTAGCAAAGCCTCTTTTATCTCATCAAAGCTATGTTTATCTAAATCAAAAGAAAAGCCTCCTGCCAGCGAGTGGCCGCCATAGCCTAAAAACAAGTCGGAATTTTTCTTTAAAATTTCATATACGTTATATCCGGCAACTGATCGAATTGAACACCTTGCTACACCATTTGTGTCTTTTGTCACCATAAAAACGGGCTTTTGTGTATCGTCAACAATTTTAGATGCCACAATACCTATTATCCCAATGTGCCAATCAGAATTGAAAAGCACTATGGCTGATTCATTTAGACAATCTTTCGTAAGCTCTTTTGCTTCAAGATATATGTTTTCGCAAAGACTTTGACGTATTTTGTTAAAATTATCCAGTTTTTCAATAAGAAAATTTAGTGTGCTTTCGTTATTTTGTGTAAGAAAATCAAAAGCAAGCTCCGGAGTGCTTAACCTGCCTACAGCATTTATTCGCGGCGTAAGTAAAAATGCTATGTCTGTGCTTGTGATGTTATTTTTTGCAAGGTTTTTAAATAAGATTGATATACCTTTATTTGCCCCATTATTTATTGCATCAAGACCTCTTGATACAATGGTGCGGTTTTCACCAATAAGCGGAACAACATCTGATATTGTTCCTGTGCATGCAAGTGCCAAAAGCTCCTCATTCTCGTCTTGTTCCAAGAGAGCAAGTGCAAGTTTGTATGCTACACCGACGCCTGCAAGCCTGCTTAAATCCTCTATTTCTTTTACGCTTAATTTTTCAACAAGTGAATTTGGGGCTTGCGGATTTAATATTGCATAGGCATTGGGAATATCACCTTCAACCTTATGATGATCTGTAATTATGACATCTACCCCTAAGGATTTCAAAAGGTTTACCTCGGAAATGTTTGATATGCCACAGTCGACTGTAATCATAAGTTTGATTTTATGTTTTGAAACAAGGCGGAGTGCTTCTTTAGAATTTATTCCATGCCCGTGCTCTTCACGATTAGGTATAAATACTTCAAAATCTGCATTTAGTAGACTCAGAGTCTTATGCATTAGTGCGCTTGATGTAACACCGTCTGAGTCAAAATCACCCCATACAAGAATTTTTTCTTTGTTGTTAATTGCTTTGCGTATTCTCTCCAGTACTTTTTGCCCGTCCGTAAAGATGTCTAATGTTGACAATCTTTGGTTTTTGCAATCAATATATTTTTTGACATCATTAATATCTGTTATTCCACGTTGAGCTAAAAGTTCGCAAACTACAGGGTTCTTGATGAATTCAAGAACCTCTGTGTTAATTTGCGGTATTTCTTTTTGAATAATTTTTTTGTAATTCATTATTAGCGATTTTTGCTAAGTTGTGCAAGTAATCTTAGCAACTCAAGATATAGCCATACTATCGTAACAAGTAATGAAAATGCGCCAAACCACTCGAAATATTTAGGCGCCATATTTCTTGCACCTTGTTCAATAAAATCAAAGTCTAAAATAAAGTTTAGTGCTGCAACTGCGCAAAAAACCACACTCAGGACGATACCTAACATGCCGGTATTCCAAATTGAAATAAAGTTGGGGCTAAAAAAGCTTATTACAATGCTCACAAGATAAAATACCATAATTGATGCAGTTGCCGTAAATATAACCTTTTTAAAGGTGTCAGTTGCTCTTATAATACCGGTTTTGTAGAGCATTAACATCATAAAAAGAGTTAAAAAAGTTATAAGCGCAGCGTTTGCAACAATGCCTTTTAGCTGCATTTCATACATAGCGGACAAGCCGCCAATTGCAAGCCCCTCACATACTGCGTAAGCAACAGAGAGAACTTTTGCGTTTTGTGGTTTAAAACGCATGATAATTGCCAAAATAAAACCTGCAATTATCCCGCCCCACATTAACATTATAACTTTGTCCATATAGCCGTTAAATGCTTGTGTCCAGCTAAATACACCAACAGCGAATGTTGTGAGTAACAATATTATGGTTTTGTTAACAGCACCGCTAACTGTCATAGGTTCGCCATCTAAGACGGCACCGTCATAGATTTTTTCTTGTGTCATCGGATTTGATGTCATTTTTACTCCTCCATATATGTCATTGTGGATTATACTACAATTTTTGGTTAAAATAAAGTCATGATAAAGATAGCTATAACAGGTAATATTGCCTCGGGCAAATCTATGGTGCAAGATATAATCTCATCTTTTGGTTATGTTGTTATGGATACTGACGTGTGTGCACATGATTTGTTGAAAAATAATAAAGATGTTATAAAGTTTTTTGGAACGGATTGTCGTGAGAAATTGGGAAAAATTGTTTTTTCTGATAATTTAAAATTGAAAAAATTAGAGAGCATTTTGCACCCGCTTGTTAAAAATGAAATATTTAACTTTTTTGCAGTTAACAGTAATAAAAATGCGGTATTTGTTTCTGTGCCGCAGCTTTTTGAGGCAGGATTTGATAATATTTTCGATAAGATAATCTTTGTCAGTGCGCCATATGAAACGCGACTTAAACGACTTATTACCAGAAACGGTTATGATTCTGAGTATGCAAAGCTTAGACTGAGTTCACAAATTGACGAGAAATTCAAAATCCCAAAATGTGACTGTGTTATTGTCAATGATTCTGACATCATAAGCTTAGAATACAAAACTAAAGAATGTTTAGAACTTCTCTTATAAGTTTACATGCAGTTGCTGTCGAAACCTTTGTAATGTCCAAGTCAGGCGCTAATTCAACTATGTCTGCACCAATAATTTTGTAATTTTTTAATTCTAAAATCCAGCGCATAAGCTCTGTGTATGTAAGCCCACCTGCTTCAGGCGTACCTGTGCCGCTCATAAGAGAAGGATCAATGACATCAAGGTCTATAGTTACGAATATATTTTTGTCTTTAAATCTGCTTAACTCACTTGGTACATAGGCACGTGTAGAGTATTTTTGCATTAGTTCAAATTCTTGCTTTTCTCCGGAGCGTATACCTATTTGCATTATGTTTTCAAAGCCGACAAGTTTTGCTATTTGAAGCATGACTCCCGAGTGAGTTAATTCTACGCCAAGATATTGTTCTCTTAAATCTGTATGAGCGTCAAAATGTACTATTGCAAGGTTATTAATGTGTTTTAAAACACCTTTTATTGTACCAAGGGTTACAAGGTGTTCGCCTCCTATACCAAGAATTTTTTTGTTTTGTAAATATATTTCGTCTGTATTTTTTTCAATAATTTCAAGAGTCTTTTTTGTATCGCCAAACGGGAACTCAAGTTCTCCCGCGTCATAGAACATTATATCACTTAGGTTTGTGTTAAAATATGCCGAATATTCCTCTATTCCAACACTTTCTACTCTTATTTGCTGAGGTGCAAATCTGGCACCAGGGCGATTTGTACATGTGCCGTCAAAGGGCATGCCGAGCATAACTATCCTTGAGTTATCAAAATCATCGGTAGAGCCTATAAAATTTTTTTCTAAAAAAGGTCCGCTTAACATTCTTCGATTTTAGCATTAAATCTCTTAATCGTAAATATATCTTAAAATATTTTTATTTTTTTAAATAAATGCTATATTGTTGCTATGAGAGTTTTATTATTAATTTTCAGTTTAATATTTTTACAGAATACAGTTTTTGCAATTGATAATGCACAGGTCTGGAACAGCTATCTGGGCAGTGCAGAAAAGACTATTAAGTCAAACTGGTATAAGCTGTCGGGTCTAAACAGGCATCAAAAAGAATGCAGCACAAACCTGTATTTTAACATTAAAAATACCGGTGAAATTTATGGTATAAAAGTACTTTCATCAAACTGTTCAGATGAAATAAAAAATCTTGCAATTAAAGCTGTAACAATTTCATCTCCACTAAAGCCATTTCCTGCTGAAATTCATTCCACAAATGAAATTTCAATTGATTATATTTTCAATTATGAGCTTTTGCCTGAAAACAAGGAAATTTTTAAAGAAAATAAAACACCTCAACAACAGCAAAATCTTGAAGCAATTTCCGATGTTGCAAGTGAGCTTGGCTTAAATAGTGATGACAATTCAAGCGCTACTGTAGTTTCGACTGAAACTGAAAAAGAAAATATGACAACGTTGCCGCAAGCAAATGACAATAATAAAAGACTTGCCGTATGTTTTGCAATAGTAGGAGCTATATTAATCATCCTAGGTTGTTTGATTTTATTTTGGATAAGATATCAAAAAAAATAAGCTGCAACCTTTTTGCAGCTTGATACAAATTATTTGCACCACCACCAAAAGCAGTTTTTATGTGGGGTTTGCGGGTGTTTTTCATGTTTTGGCTTATGCTTATGCTTTTTTGGCTTTTTCGGATGATGATGATTAGCTGGGCATGGTTGTGTATTATGTGATGACGAATTTATGAACACTTCCGTGTCATTGTTTCTAAAGCCGAACCAAGTAAACCCGTGCGCATCTGTACTTGATAAAAATGATGTTATAGCAAGACATATTATCGTTGCAGAAATCTTTTTTAACATTAAACCTCCCAATAAACATTTGCACCCTAAAAAAATATTGATATAAAAATACCCTGGATGCGATTCGAACGCATGACCTACTGCTTAGAAGGCAGTTGCTCTATCCAGCTGAGCTACCAGGGCAAAGTTAATTTGTTTATATTATTAAATAACTATATACTATATTTACCATACACAAAGCATGCTTGCAAGCATTTTATAAGCCAAGAGATGCAGTAATTTTAAAAATCCCTACCTGCACTACTCTAAGCACTATAAATGCCAGAATAGGAGATAAGTCCAACATACCAAAAGGCGGCAGGATTTTCCTGAATGGCGCAAAAAATACCTCGGTAAAATCGTTTAATGTTTTAAAGGGCTGCGCATACCAGTTTATGTTTGGTATCCAAGTTAAGAATATTTTGACTATCATCAATAACATGATTAAGTCAAACAGTTTATATATAGCAATTGAAACGCTCATAATAGCACCTGTTGTTTAAAACCTGGAGTCTTGTTTTGTAGTATGGCATTTACATGCTTTATTTTCATCAATGTTTGCAATGAGTTCGTAAAGCAGTTGCTGCAGATTTGAAATATTGTTTTTAAATACTTCCATTACAGCACCATGTGACACAGGTTCGCAATCACCAACCAGACCGGCATCGTAGTCTGTAATAAGTGATATATTGAGAGGGCACATGTCCATTTCTTTTACAAGATATGCTTCCGGATACTGTGTCATATTTATGACTTCCCATCCTTGAGATGTGAAAAACTTGCTCTCAGCTTTTGTTGAGAATCTTGGTCCGTTGATTACAACAACAGTACCGTTTTCATGTATACTTAAGTTAAGTTTTTTTGCACTTTCTATAGCTACTTGGCGCATATAAGGGCAATATGGCTCAGCAGCACTTACATGTGTAACAATTGGACCTTCAAAGAAAGTGTCCTCTCTTTTTCCTTTTGTCCAGTCAACAAATTGATCACAAAATACAATATCACCGGGCTTAACATGTTTTTGTAGACTTCCTGCGGCGCATGGTGAGATTACCCTTTTACAGCCTATTTCTTTCATCGCCCAAACGTTTGCACGATAATTTACTTTATGCGGTACCAAATGATGGTTTCTGCCATGTCTTGGCATAAAAGCAACTTTTTTTCCTGCAACTGAGCCGATAGCAATGCTATCGCTTGTTAGTCCGTAAGGAGTTTCTATTGTATATTCCTTTATGTTGTCCAAAAATTTATAAAATCCTGAACCGCCAAAAATACCAATTGTTGCTAAATTTTTCAAATCTTCCATAAGTATTGTTTCCTTATTCATCTTCAGTGTGTACAACGGAATTTGCACCTTCTTTTAGCCACTCTCTTGCTTTAGCGCCTACAAGCACTTTTCCGTCATATCGAATACCGTAAGCAAAAGCTTCTTCTTCACCCTCTCCGTCAACGTCAACGCAGACAACAGTATAGTCGGTTCTTATGCCATTATGATTTGTAGCATCGTCAGGGTCAAAGTCAAAATCAAATCCCCACCAAAATATACCATCTTGAGTTATGAATTTAGGCAAATTGCTCGTACCGCCTTTAAGAGGGTCGCTTACAGCTGTTGCAGCACAATATGAATCAAGCGTTTCTAGTGATGTCGCAGAGTTTTCAGGATCATAAACAAAAGCGTTACTGCTATTTACAACAATTGTTGAATCTGCTTCACAGTTATCATACATTGTGTTTAAGATGTCAGAAAAAGCATAACAGAACGTTTTCGCAGGATCTGCAACTTTACTTAAATCACCTTCGGGATATGTGTCAGAATTTAGCACAGCGTCAGTCGCACGCTGAATTGTATAGTATGCCTTTCTGAATCTTAGTTTATTTTCATCAGGTGCAGCATTAAAAATTAATGGTGTTAAAATTGCAGCAATAACACCTAATATTGCAAGCACTATCATTAACTCTGCCAGTGTAAATCCTCTTTTTCTTGCCATTTTAAACAATCTCCACATTTAATTTTATGAACCAATTATAATATAGCTGTTAAATTATGGCAATTATTTGTCCTGTTTTTTTTCATTAATTAAATATTCAACCTTGCATGCCGGTATCCCCTGTTCGTTTTCGCATGAATTATATTCAAATTTTTCAACAGGTTCTGCAGCTCCGGTAATTTTTTCAACTTTATTTTCTGCTTTGTCGTCTTTTATAATTTGTGTTTCTTGACTTTTTATCTCCGGTTTAGCGTTAATATTCGTACTATGAGCATAACTCGCGTTTACAAGTACAAAAAGTGACATGGCGAGCATGAAAGTTTTGCAAGAATTTGTTATCATAATATCTATTTTTCTATATTTTAATTCATTTTTAATTGTGCACATCTCCAGTTTGTAGTATCATCTGCTTATGCAAAATGATAATATACTTTTGGCTCAACTAAATCCCATAGTTGGTAATATAGAATATAATTATAACAAGGCGCTTGACTACATAGAGCGTGCAAAGTCGCAAGGTGTTTCACTTGTTGTTTTTCCTGAACTTTTTATGCTTGGTTATCCTCCAATTGATATAATTGAGCGTTATCCTCTCATTGTCCAAGAAAACATTCAGTGGCTCAATAAACTTGTTTTACATTGTAATGATATCTCTGTTCTAATTGGATTTTGCGAGTTTAATGATTCAAATCTGGGTAAAAAATATTTTAACTCGGTTGCATATATTAGCAATGGGAAAATTGAAAAAATAATAAGAAAATCTCTTTTGCCACAGTACAGTGAGTTTAACGAAGGAAGATATTTTCAACCTGCCCCTTTTATTTCGGCGCAAAGAATAATACAATTTGGCAAGATGCGTGCCGGTGTTATTATTTGCGAAGAGAATTGGAATGATTTTGATTTTTTTAAAAAACCGCTGTATGACTTTGATCCCTTTGAGAAGCTCGTTACAGAACAAAAGCCTGACTTTATAATAAATCTTTCCGCTTCGCCTACTCGCACAAAAAAAGAGCAACTTTTGAACAATATGTTGTCATTTTGCGCAAAAAAATACTCTACCCCAATCTTGTATGTTAATCAAACAGGAAGTACTGATTGTATTTCTTTTTGCGGTACATCAAGAGTTTATGACAAAGACGGTGAGCTCATTGCACGTGCCAAGTCTTTTGATGAGGACTTTTTTGTTGTTACTCCTTATAAATCACCCAAAAACCGTATTGAGCCTCTTGTTTGCGGACTTGAAAAAACACTTAATTCGCAAAAAGAGTTTTCGCTTGATTACGAGCCTGATTTAGAGAGAACTTATCTTACAATAGTGCAGGCAATCAGAGATTATTTTAATAAAAACGGCTTTAAAAGAGCAGTGCTCGGCTTATCGGGCGGTCTTGATTCTTCTTGCTGTGCAGCTCTTTTAAGCTTTGCACTAGGTGCTAAAAATGTTGTCGGGGTTTCTATGCCCTCTAAAATTACATCATCTCAGAGTAAAAATGACGCAAGGGAACTTGCGCAAAATCTTGGCATAAATTTCTTTGAAATTCCCATAAAAGACATGACCGATGCGTCTTCTAATACTTTTAATTCTATTTTTGATAAGGTTAATTCAGTATGGGGTGATTTCAGATACAAGGCGCCTCTGACTTTTGACAATATTCAGGCTCGCTCAAGAGCTATGATTTTATGGGGCATTTCAAATGAATTTTCTTTAACATTGCCTATTGCTACCTCTGACAAATCCGAACTTTACATGGGTTATGCCACAATAAACGGAGATATGTCAGGAGGTTTTGCACCTATATGCGATGTTACAAAAACAAAGCTTTTCG
This sequence comes from Candidatus Galligastranaerophilus intestinavium, assembly GCA_018716625.1. Classification (GTDB taxonomy): domain Bacteria; phylum Cyanobacteriota; class Vampirovibrionia; order Gastranaerophilales; family Gastranaerophilaceae; genus Galligastranaerophilus; species Galligastranaerophilus intestinavium. Next base: position 20,934 of record DVJQ01000028.1, read on the forward strand.
CTCTTGCGCGTTGGATTAATTTGAATGCTCCAATTAAAAATACAATTCCGGAAGCGGTTTTAAAAAAGCCGCCCGGGGCTGAGCTTGCTATAAATCCAAAAACAGGAAAACCACTTTTGGCAGAGGAAGCGCTTATGCCTTATGAATTTCTTGATGAAGTGATATGGCGTCTTGAAAATCTGCAGCAAACTTCGGATGAAATGCTTAGAGCAACTTTTTTGTATCAAAAAAAGCATGATATTACGCTTGAGCAAAAGAAAATGTGGCTTGAAAAATTTGCAAAACGTGTCCAATCTGCACAGTTTAAATGGTCTATAATGCCTCCTGGGCCTATTGTTGATGCGCGCTCAATTGTCAGGGCGGAATATGTTCAACCAATTTCGTCTAAACTGAAATTTTAACTAAACTTTACAATTTTATAGCTAAAAAACTGGATATAACCATATTTTAGTATATTTGGTTTAGATTTGTTGCATTTTTATTTTAATAATTGTAATATGTTTCTGTCACGCTTTTGTGACGTTTATAAGATACGAATTAAGATTACGAAGGGGAAATGTCTAGGATTATTGTTTTTCTGTAATATTTGCGCAATATCTGTGCAGTTGTTTAGAACAATTTTCCTGCATTTTGCATGAGGATTTTAAAATGAAAAAGCCCGCCTTTACATTGGCAGAGTTACTTGTAGCATTATTGATTATTGCAGTTATTTTAACTTTACTTGCTCCGGTGCTTACAAAAAGAGGTAAACAAGCGCTTACTATTGGTAAAAAGAATTATCAATATAAATTATATACATATGATAAAACAAACCCTGAATGCGAAGAAATAGCAGGAGTTGATAATTCTCTAAAATGCAATTTTACTGTTCCTGCTCAAGTCAGCTTGATTAATGCAATTGCTGTATCAGGTGGAGGTGGTGGCGCTGGCGCCACACAGTCAAGCGTTGAATATTCAAAATTGTTGACTGTAGCTTCCCTTAACCAGACAACGGATAAAAAGCAGGAGATACCGATTGGTCCTGATATAACTAATATTACCGTAAAACACCTCTCAGGCTCAGGCGCAGGCGGAGGCGGAGCAAGCTGGGGAAGTTCAGGTGGCTCTGGCGGTGCACCGACTTCGCAAGCCGACTGCGACCCGTTTAATGCATTATTTATTCCTGCAAAATACAACGGCACAGGCGGCAAAAACCTTTGTGTTACAAAGTATAATGTGGGCGACACCAACGGACCGACAATTGCAAATTCTACTACAACAGTGACTACCGAGAGCGGAACAAGGTGTGATGCAACTGAATGCTGCTGGAGAGGCACAACATCAAGCTCTTGTACAGCATCAGGCAGCTGGAGCGGCCACTCAACAAGCTACAGCGGCTGCATAAGAACAGTATGCACTTGGCAGGCTGCAAACTCCTCCTGTCAGGCGTGGGCACCGTCAGGCACAAGTGCCGGCGATTGGAGATTACCCACACAAAATGAGATGAAAGGCTGGGCAAATAATATCGGAAGAGTATCTACTTATTTAGGCTCGGATGGTCTGCAACTCTGTGACACCGGCTCCTCTTACGGGTCGGTCAGGTGCTACTACTACTACCGTTGCAGCGGGGCGTACAGCGACGGCTGCTACCCGGGCGGCGTGTGGTCGTCGCCGAGCGGTTACAACTTCGACCTGTACAGTGGGATTTTCATCGGTCCGGGCAGCTACGATGTCCGCTTCGCCTTTTCCGCCCGTTGTGTTCTTGAATCAGGGCTTAGCTCTAACACTACCCTCTCCGGCGGCGGAGGCGGCGCTGGTGCATATATTAAGAACTATCAGATACCAAGCAACATAATTACATCTAACATCGGTGGTAAAATAGTACTCTATGCCGCAGCAGGAGGAAGTGGAGGAAACTCTGCAAGCTCATCAGGCTCAAGCGCATCTAACGGATCAAACGGTAATACATCATACATTGAAATATATGACAAAGACAACGTATTAAAATGGGGCCTAAGAGCACCCGGCGGAAACTATGGTTACGGTGCTACAACAACTTCGTTCGGTAATGGTGGAGGTGAAAGGGCTATAAATACATGTCAGCTCTATGAAAATGGCGCATGGAAAAATATCAATTGCACAGGCGCAGGTCTTGAAGGAAATAATGGTGCAAAAAACGAAAGTGCAAGTTCAACATCAACTGCAAACGGAGGAAACGGTGCAGGCAGTTTATATAATTCAACCAATGCAACAGGCGGAGGTAGCGGAGGAAATGTATCAAGCGCTAACGGATACAATGGAACACTCTATGGAGCAGG
>DVJQ01000029.1 GCA_018716625.1 Candidatus Galligastranaerophilus intestinavium
CCGGTTCTGGTTCAGGTTCAGGTTCGGGTTCTGGAACAGGTTCTGGCTCGGGTTCCGGCTCAGGAACGGGTTCAGGTTCAGGTTTTGCCTCAGGAGTTGGTTCCGGTTCGGGTTTAGGAGTTGACACAGGCGTTGGTTTCTTTTTAACTACACGTGTTGTACCTGATGTAATGTTATACGCTGCGTCGCCCAATTCAAGTTCACCTTTTATAATCGGATTTCCGTTTTTGTCTATTAAGTCAAGCTCCATTGCTTGCTGCACAGTTAAATCTTCGCCTTTAACTTCTTCGCCGTTTACTTCAAAAGTTGAATTTTTAAAGAAGTCATTATTTGTTATGATATTTTTAACTGCAGCCCCGATCAAGGCTTGTGTTTCAGGGTCGTTTGGGCTTTCATTATATCTGTCCAGAAGGGATTTTCCGTTTTGCGCAGCTTCGTCACTTGGATCGGCATAAAATTCCATTAAATCCATCATAGACTGATATTTATACTCACCGTCGTCTGTTTTTTCGCTCATGTCAACCTTGTCAACGGTTGAGTGTAAATATGAAAATTCGGTATCTTTGCCATCTGCAAAAAGTTGTTTTGCCGTTTTTTCATCACAACCGACCGCTATCCTTTGTAACTCGGTAGGTTGAAGATTCAGGCTTTGAGTGCCAGATATTTCGTTTAGTGCATCTATTGCATCTTGCCCGCTCTTGCCTTTTACAATGCTTGCATTTGCAGGATTATCTTTTAGTCCGTCCATAATTGCTGCGTAAGCATCAGAATCTTTTTCAACAGCAACACTTGCGCCTTTGATCTCGCCTGTGTTTCTATCTCTGTATACTTCGGTTCCGTTTTTATAGACTACAGTTTCAATTTCGGATGAACCACCGCCTTTTACGTAACTAACTTCACCATATTTGCTTGTATCAACATCTTTAGCGTCAACTTCTGTTCTGTAATTTGCAAGGATAGCATCTTCAACTGATTTGTATACAGGTTTTCCGTCAACCATATCACCACTTTCGCCTTCAAAATTTGGGTCAATGGTAACATCGCTTACCTGAGATGTAAACATTTGCTGATCAACATATCTGCCCGAAGATAAATCCGTTCCGTCTGCAAAATCTTCATAACGTGAATCTACAAGCGACATTTCATTGTTAGCATATTTACTATCCACACATAGTTTAGTGTTAAGCAATACATCGGCAGGAATATCGGCCACATCGTCATAATTTTCTCTGGTTGCAGAGTTTATGCGTGTAAGTACAAATTCCGAGTTTGCTTTTGCTTGATCGAGTGCTATTGCATATGCTTTTTGTTCGTCTGCTTCTGCATCAAAGTATTGTGATACAACATCAGAAAGGTTTTGCGCTCCGCCTTCTTCGCTATTTAGCTCAACAGAGGCACTTGATGGTTCATATACATATTCGGTAGTTCCATGTGCTGTAGCTATTACTGTTGCAACATGTACATGCTCATTTTCCGTTGAATTATTTGCTGTAGCGGATGCTTGTTTAAATGCTGCTGTTTCTACCCTTGTTTCTTTTGTTGGAATGTTAATTTTATCGCCTGCGTAAATGTATGAGTGCATGCGTTCTGAGCGGACTGTGCTGTATGGGTCCATGCTGCCGCGTTCGCTGTCTGTGACATATTGATTAGATACATTGTTAACGCCGGTTCCGAAAAGTTCGGGGTTTGCATCCATTACCGCATCAATGAGCGCATTTTGTTCATCATAGGACATATCGTCCCAGTTTGAATATGTGTTTTGCATGATTGCATATAGCGAATTGTTGTGTTTTGTGTCAACTTCAACATAATAGCCATCTTCAGCGTTGCCTTGAAGATTATCGGTATTTAGCTCAATGTTATCGCCTATGCCGTCACCATCTATATCGTCACCAAATACATCAATGTATTCTGTGTCTTCTGATACTTCATTCGGTTTGCTGCCTTTTTGGTTATCAAGATCTTCAACTTTTACTTGTTTTTGTGAGCTGCTCACACCATCTAAGAATCCCATCTTTATCTCCTATTTTACTTACTGTTGTCATCACACACGTATAAATGTATTCATTTACGAATATCGGCTGTATTGTGATGAAAGTTTAGGAGAATATAAAAAAAGTTTACATTATTTAATATTTTTAACAATGTGTTTTGCAACAGCTTCACCCATGGACATGCATGATGATTGAATTCTAAGTGCAGCATGGGATTTAAAATCGCAGCCTGCAATTTTTCCGATTGCATATAAGTTATCATAATCTGATGAACAAAGCGACTCAACAGGTAGAGTGTATGAGCAGACTTTATGTAATACGGATTTGTCCATTTTGTTAGAGTGGATATCAATTGGGTAATCTGAACATAGTGCGGGATTGTCAAACTCTTTTTGATTTATTATATCCTCAATTGTGTAGTTATACTTGCATTTTACTCTTCTTATTTCTCTGTATCCAGTTTTTGGAGCAATGTTTGATATATATGAGTTTTGAAAGCCTGGGATATATTTTTTAACAAAATCATGTAGCCTTATAATGGCCTGTCTTGCCTCGATAATGGCATTAGAAAAATCAAGAGGGCTGTCTTGTTTGTAATCCCTGATTCTGGGGCAGTTAAATGCTACGGAATCAGGCATATTTGCGATTGTAAATATCTGAAAATATGACAAATCAAAACTTTTAAGAACACCATCTTTGCAAGCCTGCTCAAAATAAGGCTCAAGAGCCCATTTTTTTGTTTTGTCCCATGTAAATGCAGTGCTAAGGTGAGTCATACTATCGACTCGATTGGTAGTGGTAATATTTTTATCACTGTCTATTTTTTCAAGAAACTCTGCAAGGGTGTTTACATCAACTCCGCTTAATATAAATCTTAAACTTGGTGGTTGCTTGATTTCGTTATCATTTTGAAAATTACAATTTAATATTTTTGCAAATGACGCATTTCCTGTAGCATCAACATAATATTTCGATACGACTGGTAATGATAATGTGTTTGTTTCAATTTTTATGTCATTGATAATTTTGTCTGAAGTATTAGCGCTTGTAATTCTGGATTCAAACATTAAATCACATTTTTTTGATATCAGCATATCATCCAACACGCATTTTAACAGAATTGGATTAAACCAGCCAGGATTTGAATCGATGTATGTGTGCTGCGCGTTGAATTTTTTTGCAAAGCTAATAAGGTCATTATAAAAGCTACAGTTGATATTTTTCGATTCGGACTTCATAACTGGTACAACAAGCCCGCCTGTAATATCTCCGCCTAAATAGTTTTCTTTTTCAATTAATAGTGTTTTTAAATTAAATTTCGCACAATTATACGCGCAAGAAACTCCTGCAATGCCCCCTCCTGCTACCACGACGTCATAATTTAATATTTTGCTATTCAAAATAACCTCATTTTTAATTTAATTAAAACATAGACATTATAGCATATACGTGTTCATTTTTAAAATACAGCTATTATTGCCTTTTAATACTATTTCCATGCGTGTCGAATGGTAGCTATAATATATATTATGTAAGAAGGCGTATATTACATCTTTAATGTAAAAAACTATGCATGATTTATTAAAAGCGCATTAAAAATAAATGTATCGATTGTTATTATGCTGACCCGCAAATTAATTATAGTTAGCAGTTATTTATTATTCGTATAGATATTTAATTATTTAATTACTACAATTTTACTCCGAGTGCTGTTATTCCAAATTTGAAAATTTAATTGGTGCAGTTGCGCAAAATGCTTCATTTGATTTTGAGTATGTCTTAATGTCAGCTACTCATACATTTTTGTATTGTCCGATATAATTCTATCTATAATTTTTTCAATATTACTGACTTAATTGTTGGCATAAACAATATTATTTAAGAGCAGGATGAAATATTAAACAATTGTATCGTATCGACAGGTATGGATAACACATGTCAGAGCAGCACCTGTTATCAATACCTTTCGACACGATGGTTATAATACAAATAAAATTTTAAATTTTCATATTTTATATAATTGTACTTTAATTTTTTATCAAATGAATGAAAAAGCATATTTCATAAATTATACTGTACTCACAATTTCTATTTAAGGAGTGAGTATGCAAGTACAAAATAATAAAAGAGAAAAAATAAGAGTTATTCTTATTGAAGATCATAAACTTATGCGTGTCGGTTTAAAATCTTTATTTGAAAAATATGACGATATAAGTGTTATTACAGAAGCTGAAGGCGGCAAGGAAGGGGTTGAAAAAGTTAAAATTCATAAACCTGATGTTGTAATTATAGATGTGGGCTTAAATGATATATCAGGAATAGAAGCTGCAAAAAGAATTCTTCTAAATAATAGCGATACAAAAATCATAATGCTTACATCAATTGTTAATCCGGATGACGTTATGGAGTCTTTAAAAGCCGGAGTATATGCGTATGTTTTAAAAGACATAAATTCAGAAATGTTGGCAATGGTGCTAAGAAGCGTAAATGATGGGGCAATGTGGCTTGATCCAAAAGTTGTACCTATCATAAGAGAGCATGGCAGTGGTGTTGTTCCTGCAAAAACAAAGAATAGAGCAAATTTTAAGGCAGCGCACGCAAATTTAACCGAGCGTGAATATGAGGTTTTAAAGCTTGTTGTAGATGGCAAATCTAACCATGAAATAGCACAAATACTAAAAATAAGCGAGCATACCTCAAAAGCACATGTTTGCAATATTATTCAAAAATTGGTAGTAGATGATAGAACGCAAGCAGCTGTTAAAGCAATTAAGGAAGGACTGGTGTAGTGTTTATCATTACCAATCGAGCCGATAGTTATTAAAATAAACGCAAATCAAAATACTGATTTGCGTCAAATAAGCACAAAATTGAATTAGAGATTCAAGAAAAAATTTATTGCCTTCACATTCACTATATCGGCAGCATATTTACTTACTTTAGAATAATATTACTAATGTTAAGAAATTTTAATTTTAATATTGCGTGAGAAATAATGCGAAATATATTTTAATAAATGCAATTGTCATTAATATTTGTTTTTGGTATTCTTTGTTTGTATTGTGGAGGTACTATGAAAAAAATTTGCTTTATTGTATTTTTTGTTTTTTACATTTTTTTTATCAGTGTAAACAACGTTTACGCATATGATTTAAATAAAAGAGAAGAAATTTTCACCCCTGCATTTCAGCTATTGTGGGATGATTTTAAAAATTTAATTTCTGTTAAAAAGATAAATTTCGTAGGTTTAGATCCCAAAGTTGCAAAGGTTTTGAACTCTTGTCCATTCAGTTCTTCTGATATTAGTGATGATTCTTATTATAAAATTGTCGCTCCTAAATCATTTGAATTAAAAGCCAAAATTCAACGCGAGATTTTTGAAAAGTTTGGCGAAACAAGCAAATTGCTTGATGATATTGACTGGGCGCAAAATACCTTAAATGAGTATATTTTATATGCACTTTTAAAGAAAAACATTGAATTCCCTGTAGAATTTGATGTACTTGATTCTCAACCGTTTAACGGCTCAAAAGACAATTATAAGTATTTTGGCGCAGGACATGGTGCGCAAAGATTCGCAAACCAAGTTAAACCACTGTTTTATGAATACAGCTGGGATTATGCTGTATCCTTGGAAACAAAATCGGGCGATAGGGTTATATTGTACAGAACAAGTTCTCCTGAGAATGTGTATGATTTGTATTCGCAAATTGATAAAAAGACAACAAGGCAACTTAAATTTGGTGAAAGTGATAAGCTAATTATTCCTTTTATTTCTCTCAACGAGAGGATTGAGTACGACTCTTTGTGTGGTCGAAAAATTTATGATACAAAATTTGTAATAGCTAAAGCAATTGAAGATGTCGAATTTAAGCTTGATAATATGGGTGCAAAACTTAGAAATGAGGCTGTTATGGATGTTGTTAAAATGTCTATTCCTCTGCCGGGTCGAGGAAAAGTTTTTGATTTTTCAAAGCCTTTTGTCTTGTATCTTGTTGAAAAGGATAAATCATTACCATACTTTGCAATAAGAATAAATGATGCCAAATTTCTTGTAAAATAATGTAAAAAAGGGGCAAAAAAAATTATGTTTGCCCCTTGTATCTTTTAAGTATGAAAATCGATTCGCTGAAGCTAAATTTTATACAAAATAATAATAGATATGTGCAATCTAAGCGCTCACATGTTAGTGTGCCACATGCAAGATATCTCCAAAACGACGTCTTTGTAAGGTCTTCTTCTGCTCAAAATATTTCTTTTTGCGGCTATACTTTTGACTTAAAAAATCATAGAGGTCTGCCATGTGCTTATTGTGGAGATACTATGCTAACAAAACGTGATGTCGACGATTTGGTAAGTTTAAAAGGAAAAAAACTTGCATCAAGGCTTGGAATGTATTTGGGGCAAGGTCGTGGTAATATCAGCAAAAAACATCTTGATGCAATTGAATTTGTAAAACTAGTGGCAAAAGAATACCCAAATAAAACTGCATCCGAGATTTTGCCTATAGTATACGTTAGAGCAAGAAATAAAATGATTTTAAAACAGGCGCAGGTCTATTCAAGGATAGAAAAACTGGGACATAGTGTAAATTCTGATGATTTAATCGAATATATATCACAGATTAAAAAACAAGATAAGCCAATTCCAAGTGATATATCTATTGAGGAATTGTCGTATTTTCTTATACATAAAACTTACATTAAATACAGAAAAGAAGTCATTGGAACTATTACAAAATTTGCAAAAGAACAAAGTAATTCTCAAAATAATGAAGTGTGGAAACGCATATTTTATGAATCTACAACCCTACCTTCTTCGTCCAATGATTCTGATGCATTATTGGTTAAATTAGTTTCACAGGCGCTAAGGCTTGATCCAAAGGGTAATAATGATATTGTATCAATTAATGACGACGCTGCTGCAGTTTTTTATTCTAATTTATTAACCGAGTTCATGCCTACTGTTGAACATATTAAGCCTCAGTCAAGTAATGGTGCTGATAGCTCGTCAAACTTTCTTGCCGTTCATTCTCATTGTAATGGCAAAAGGTCGTCAACTCCTTTTCATGAGTATGTTTTAGCTAATGCTGAAATATTGCCGAATGTATTAAATTATCTCTATTATATTAAAACAGAAGACCTTTCAAGGGCAAATAACATCAATAAAGTCGAATACCTTCAGGGGATATGCAAAACGCTGAAAGAAGAACTTGCACCCATTGCCGACATGGGCGATATTAAAGACTTCTTTGCTTCGCTTGATGATATTTGTCTTGCAGACAAGACAAGTTTAAGGGCGCCTGAAAGCCGTGCATTAAGATTAAAAGCAGCAGGCATTTTTGAGCAGAAAATTAAATCATCCGGCAGTGAGTCCACACTTCGAAAAGAGCTTGACGAGTTATATATTGAACTTTTAAAATCTTTTACGCAAAATCTCCACAAGTCGTATTCAAAGACCATTAAGCAGCTCTTTCAGGAGCAAAATGTATTTGCGGCACTTGCAGTAAGGCACTCTATGCAGATGGATGAGCGTTTAAAACTCTCTAAAATCGACAGTGTTAAAGTTAATACAATGTTATCGGATAAATATAAGGATATTTACGCTGTTCCCCTAAGGGCTGAATTAGAGCGCCTTCTGTGCGCCGATACAAATGATAAATACGTTGATTTTATTGATAAAACAATGCACGATTTGTTCCCTTATGACAACATCGGCGTTTATTGTCTGAAAGTGCTTGCAAACTGCAGAAACGAAAATGGCATCTACTCTGTAGATAAAATTTATCAAACGCTTGAGAAGGATGTATTTGACTAAGTTATTTAAAATATTTTCTTAGGTGAAATCGGAGCCTGTTAATCTCTCTTTCGATATCCACCCTGCCCGTTGCGTTATAGAGGCAGAATGTTTGAATTTTTTCCATACCGCAATACTGGTGCATTTTGTGCTGGGCAATGAATATATCATCAACATCCCTCATATCAAAAAATCCGTTTGATTGGCTAAAATCTGATTCTTTTGCACCACATGTCAGCGAGTACATGTATTTTTTACCCTTCATAAGGCCGCCTTGACCATACTGTTGAGAGGAGTCAAAGAATATTTTTCTTGCAAATACTTCATCATAGTACTTTTTTAAAATCCAAGGTACACTATACCAGTTTATAGGATTTTGATAGATTATTGCATCTGCCCATTTGTATTTTTCAATTTCTTCCTCAACGCTATAACCCATCTCAATTATTGTTGATTTTATCTGATGGTTATCTGCAAGTGTGTTTATTATTTCTTCAAAAAGTATTCTGTTAAGCCTGCCTGTTGCGTACCAGTAATATTTATGACCGTTTATAACCAAAATTTTCATAACTTTATGATATATTGGTTGTCAAAAACTTACATTACACATAAGGCTAATGTTAAATATTTTCTGTGATTTCCTTCAGATTTTTACCGCCTACACTTTTGTACAAGCTTATTACAGAAATTAGTGTATTTGTTTTATTATCAATAATCTCTTTTTGGGTTAGCAACTCGCGCTCATATGCTGCAAGTAAGTCCGGTTTTGTCCCTCTGCCGGAATTGTACAGTTCTTGGGAAATTTTGTAATTTCTATCCTCAAGCTCAAGTCTTTCAACTGCGCTCTGCAAGTTCTTTGAGTACATTTTTGCACTTATAAGCGCATCATTAACTTCTTTGTAAGATGATAATACTGTTTTTTTATAAAATTCCATTGCTTCATCAAATTCGTATTTTTTAAAGCGCAAATAGGCAAGTTTGCGCCCGCCTGTGAAAATATCCAATACGGGCGCAACACCGATAGAAGAAAGGAGTGCATTGTTATTAAACAGATTACTTAATCTGTATGCATTAAATCCAAATTGACCAAATATTATAAAACGCGGAAGTAAATTTTTCTTAGCCACTTTGACATCCAAGCCCATTCTCTCGAGATTCATTTGTGCCATGATGTAGTCAGGTCTTGATTCTATGACATCTGATTGAATTTGCAAAGGAAACTGCATAACAGGAATATTCTTATCAGATGTATCCGGTATTTCACCAATCTGAGAATCAGCCATCACATATCTGAGCTCTTCTTCAACCAGTGCGCGTTCCTTAATCAAGTTATTAAGTTCTTCGTCATATGCTTTAGAAAGCTGTTCTTGCGCTATTACATCAGAAACAGAACATTTACCTGCTTCAAATTTTATTTTAGTAAGTCTAAGGATTTCATCCTGCGTATTTTTAAGCTCTTTTTGAATATTTATTAATTTGTCGCACCTTATGAGATTGTAATACGCAGAGGCAAAATTGCCCGTAACAGTGATATATTTTGCTCTTTCTTCTTCCTTTACAATATCAAGTTGTTTTTTTGTACTTTTTGTCTTTGTGTGATTAATTCCCCAAATGTCAAGTTCATAGCTTGCGCTTATTGGAAAAAGTAAGTTAGTCTGTGAAAAATTAGGTATCTTCATATTTGGACCAAAGTACTGATCACTGGCGCGAAGCACCCTTTCAACATTTCCACTTAGTCCAATCTGAGGCAGTTCGTCAGCAATGCTTTGTTTAACTATTTGTTCGCCTTCTTTAATTCTCAGTGCTGCAATTTTTAAGTCATGGTTATTTTTGAAAACGTTTAACATATACTCGCTCAAAAGCGGGTCGTTAAATTCATCCCACCATTGAATGTTTAAATAATGAACTTTATTTTCGTCAGTATCCTGTTTTGCATTCTTTGCAATAGCGGGTAAAGTGCAAAATAACGACAATAGTATTATTAGTGTTGTTAGCTTCTTCATGATTTTTTCCTGATTGTTGATAATTTTTTTCTTGTGTTATAATCATAACACAAGAAAAAAAGAAATAAATATATTTATGAAAACAATAAATTCAGATATTAAAGAAAAAAATAAGACAGTTGGTACAATGCTCGTTGCAGCAGGTATTTACACAAGAATTTATTCACGACAATGTTTTCGTGATAAAAATTTTGATATAACTCCTGAACAGTTTGTTGTACTTGAGGCGCTTATTCATCAAGACGGACTATATCAAAGACAGCTTGGCGAAATCACACTAAAAGACAGGCCAAACATGACAAGGATTATAAACATTCTTGAGAATAACGGTTATGTCGAAAGAAGAAGTGACGTAAATAAACGTAAGGTCTATAAAATCTATTTAACCGAGAAGGCAAAAAATAATTTTAAATATATGGCAAGTGTTGCAAGTGATTACAGATCAACCATGATTAATGGCATTAGCAAAGATGAACTTGATCTGTGCATGGAAGTTTTAAATAAAGTATTAAATAATCTGCTTGATAAAGTAGATATGAATGTATAAATTTTTGGAGTAACTATGTCAAACGAAAAAAACGAACAAAACAAAAAAAATCTACAAAATGATAAAAATGCAAGCGACAACAAGCAAGCGAAAAAACAAAGTGAGCCAAAAAAAACTCAGCATCACAAAGTAAAGAAGAGAATCATTGTTCCTGCTATTACTTTTGCAATACTGGCACTTGGCGGGATATATGCCCTGCTGCATGCTCATTATTATCAATCAACAGATGACGCATTTATTGAAGGACATATTGTTTCAGTTGCCCCAAGGGTGAGTGGTCCTGTTGTAAAACTTTTAATTAAGGATAACCAAGAAGTAAAGAAGGGTGACTTGCTTTTAGAAATTGATCCAAATGATTACATAGTTGCATTGGAGCAAAAAGAAGCAAAACTTCTAGAGGCAAAAGCTCAACTTAGTGCTTCAAACCAAAATATAGAAGAAAACCAGACTATATCAAGTAAAACAGTTAAAGACATATCAAGTGTTAAAAGTAAATTGGATAATGCAAAGAGTATTTATGAAAGAGATTTGAAACTTAGTAAGGACGGCATTGTATCTCAAGAAGAATTAAATAATTCAAAAACAACATATAACTCTTTGCACGCAAATTATATGGCCGAGCAGGAAAAGAAACGCGCAGCTGATATTGCAGTAAAGTCTGCAATCGCTAGGCGCGCCGAAATTGAGGCATTGATTAAAAGGCTTGAAAGTGAAATTGATGAGGCAAAGTTAAATCTTTCCTATACAAAAATTTATGCTCCCCAAGATGGCAAGATTTCTGCAAGAACCGTTGAAGAAGGAAATTATGTCCAAATTGCTCAGCCTCTTATGTCTATTGTTTCAGATGATGTTTGGATTGTTGCTAATTATAAAGAAACACAGCTTGAACAGGTTAGAGAAGGTCAAGATGTAATAATTAAAATAGATACATATCCCAAAAAACGCTTTAAAGGTAAGGTAGATAGTTTACAGAGGGCTACAGGTGCAAAATCCAGCTTATTTCCGCCTGAAAACGCAGTTGGCAGTTATGTTAAAATTGTTCAGAGAATTCCTGTTAAAATTATATTTTCTGAGGACATTTCAGGATATAATATTGCCCCCGGAATGTCAGTTGTACCGAAAATAAAAATAAGATAGATAATATATAAAAAATAAACGGCATAAATACTTATTTATTTAATTAAATGTTAAACGTATTTCAGCCGTTTATTTTTATGATTAATTTTTAAGCTGTTTAATAACATCTTCCCTTATGTCTGAGAGTGGGCCGTTATATGGATGGCGCAAGTTTTCAAAATATTTTTTCAGGTACGTAAAGGGAAATTTTGGCAGCCAACCCAATTTAAAGAAAATATTAACCGTTTCAGCACCTTGTGAAAACATAAGCTCATCAATAGTGTCCTCGTATGCCGGAGAAATTGATGTAATTAGTTTTAAAAGATAATCTGCGGCAGTTAGTGCTCCGTAGCCTGATATAATACCTGTATCTGTGATTACTTTTGTTATTTTAAGCTCGTTGCCGTCTACATTAATTTTCTGCGAATTTTCAGGCAAACTTATCTCGCCTTTTAGAGCGCGCTCGACTTCATACCATTCACCCTGATATTTAATTCTTAATACATCAGGACTTGGCATGTAAATGTCATCGTACTCATTTTCAAGTATTTCATTACCCTCAGAATCCACAATCCCATATTTGTAGTTTTTACATGTCAGAAACATTTGCCCAAAGAGCGGATCAATTCTTGAATATTCAGGAACAATTATAATCTCGCCTTTTTCATTGTATAGACCGTAGTCTTTATCGTTTCCCAATTTTGCATATGATCCGAAAAACCGGTCGACATGGCGATATTTTGGCTCAACAAGATAATTTCCGTTAGAGTCCATTATTCCAAATTTTGAGCCCTTTTGAATAATCCATGATGATTTGCCAAGTCTTATGAGTTTTTTGTAATCTGCATCAACTACGACATTACCCGCCTTATCTTTTAATCCAAACTTGTTGTCCTGAGAAAATACCTCGACATCATCCATAGTAAGGCTACCGAGCATAGGAGGAGTTGCAAATGTACTTGGTGCAAATAAAGATAAAAAAATTAAAAAACTAAGCAATCTTTTCATATCTTAATGATACCATAAAATCTATTATGGTATAATTTTGATAAAATTATTGGAATTGAATTATGGTGAAATTGAATAAAATATCAAAAGTCTTATTGGCGTGCGCTTTAACCTTGTTTACATTTATAATTTTTATTATAATTTCTTGGATTTTCATATTGCCTTTCATGGTATCAAATGTCAAACTTGTTTCTTATGTTGAGAATATAGCTGAAAAAAATCTTGGCGCACAAATTGAAATAGTCGGTCCGAAACTTTCTACTTCGCTTTCACCAAAAATGGGGTTTAAATTAAAAAAACTCAAAATAACTCATGGGCAAGAATGTGTTGCAGATATTGTCAATCTTGACTCTGAGTTTTCTTTTTCAAAAGTTTTTTCAAAGAGAATTGTTATAAATAAGCTTGGTGCAGATTTTATTTATATCGACGTTAATAAATTAATTTCTCTTATCCCAAATGAACAAAAAGAGGAGCAAAAGCCATCACAGTGGCGCCCCGATTTGTTTAATTCGCTTTTGTATATAAAAAAATGTATTGTTATTTACAATTTGACTGACAAAACTAAAGTAAAGTTTGACGGTTCAAATCTGGAAATTACTTCACAGAGAAACCCCAAACATGTCCATTTTGATGTGGTGCTGGATGTAATTAGTAACGACAAAAAAATTAGTCTGAAGATAAATGATAAAAATAAAGTTTTTGCACAAAACAGAAAGTTTATTGTAGACAATTGTGAATTAAATGTTAATAAATCCAAGGTTTACATTAATGCACAGTTAGGCGAAAAGAGCTATTTTGCAAGTATTAATTCAACAAAATTTGATACTTCTTACCTTGTTGAACTAATTCGTACTAATTTTATTGTACAAAACGGAGATTTAATGCTCTCCTATTTTAAAGATATTAAGGGTAGTTTTGATTTCAATATTGAACTGTCTAACAAAGGGCTTGAAGGTTTTGTTAATCTCAATAAAAACTATTTAACATTGATACCGCTGGCTGATTTAAAACTAACGGTTGATAAGGGCTATATTGACATTAAACCCGATATTATTACGCTATCTGACATTAAAGGATATTATTGTAACGACAAGAAAAATACGGTTGACATCAAAGGTACCATTAAAGATTATCTAAAATCATTTGATACTGATATCGTTGTAAAAGCGCTTGCAGGAAAAGAGTTTTCAAAAAACCATTTAACAAAAATAGTAGGATATCCTCTTGAAATAACAGGTGTTGCAAACAGCTTAATTTATTACAACTCAAAATACACAGACATGAATGTTTGGTGCGCTTTTATGCTAAAAAAAGGCAATGATTTACTTGTAGATGGTGCTTCGCTTAGCCCTGTCAATTATGATAGAGTTGCAACAGTTGATATTGATTTAAAACCCGATGTAATTGATATTAAGAAAATTAATTATTATATAGCTTCAACTATTGACAGAAACAGTAAAATAAAACCTATTTTAACAATATGGGGTAAATTAGACGGTAAAACTTGTGCGCTTAAAAATATTGGTTTTACCATTCCTAAGCCATTACCTAGTGAATTTTTAAACGTATTAATAGGACAAAAAGTATTTAGGAAAGGTAAAATAGCGGGCAACCTAGAATTTATTGCCGATTCAAAAGTGCCGTATATAAAAGCGGATATGAGTATGGAAAAAGTTGCAATTCCTGCCCAAAGATTGTTTATAAGAAGTGCAAAATTCTCAGCAAAAGATAAAGCAATAACTCTCACAACCGAGGGAAAATACAAACGTTCCGATTATACATTAAACGGTACAATGCTCAATGAAATTAAACTCCCGATAGTAATAAAAGACGTAAATCTAACAGTTGATAACATTGACTTGGCAAGAATAATTGCTTCTTTAAATACACAAAATACAACAAATACTCAAGATGTTAAAAGTGTCGAAAAACTGGTTGTTGCTGACGAGAATAATTTGGATGAAAACACCAACATAGACGCTGCTCCTGTTTTTGATACAGGTCTTTTGATAGTTGAAAATTGTGTATTCAACCTTATTAAAGGCAAATATAAACATATAGATTTTGGCAACTTAAAAGCGACGCTAACTCTTGATAAGGACGGGAATTTAGATATTCACTCAAACAAATTTGATATAGCACAAGGCATTTCTTCTTGTAAAATTAACTGTGATTTAAAGAATCATAAATATAGATTGCTCTTGGGAGTTAAGGACATTAACTCTGATATTATGGCGACATCGCTTTTAGGATTGAAGCGTGAAATATCAGGTAAAGCAAGTGGAATAATCGATATCAACACCGATGACACTTTAGCTTTAAATGGATTATTGAAGTTTGTTGTAAAAGATGGCACGATTGGTAAAATCGGTTTAATTGAGTATGTCCTTAAATTTGCTGCGTTGTTTAGAAATCCTATTGCAATGGTAAGTCCCTCGACCATCATGGATATTGTAAATATTCCTGAGGGTAACTTTGATGTAATTGAAGGTGATTTGGAGTTAAAAAATAACGTAATAGAAAAAATTATAATTAAATCTCGCTCAGCGCAACTAAGTTCTTTAATTGTTGGCAGATTTGACCTTATAACAAGAGATGCTACTTTAAGAATTTATACAAAATTCTCGAGTTCACACAAGGGTTTTGGCGGTTTTTTAAGAAATTTATCACTTAACAGTATTGCAAACAAAGTTCCTTTGAGCTCAAGAAATGACAGTAGCTACTATGCGGCAGAGCTAAAGTTTTTACCTCCAATAGATGCTGATGAAAAAGACTGTCAGGTATTTTTGACAAAAGTAGACGGTGATGTTGAAAAAAATAACTTTATATCATCACTTAAAAAAATCAAATAAGTTTGTTTTATTGTCATTCTGCTATAAAATATTATTATGATAGAGAGAAAGTTTAAAATTTCTTCGCAACATAAACCTGCAGGCGACCAACCAAAGGCAATTGACTCGCTTGTTGCAGGTATTAATGTGGGGCTTGAAAATCAAACTTTACTTGGCGTAACGGGAAGCGGAAAAACTTTTACCATTGCAAATGTAATTGAGAGAGTGCAAAAACCAACACTTGTAATTGCGCACAATAAAACTCTTGCTGCGCAATTGTATAACGAATTTCGTGAACTTTTTCCAGATAATGCAGTTGAATATTTTATAAGCTATTACGACTATTATCAGCCTGAGGCATATATTCCGCGTACCGATACTTATATTGAAAAATCCGCGACTATAAACGATGAAATTGACAGACTTAGACACAATACAACAAGGAGTTTGTATGAGCGAAATGACGTTATAGTTGTTGCATCTGTAAGTTGTATCTATGGCTTAGGCTTGCCCGAGAATTACTTTAAAGGATCAATTACAATTAAGGTGGGGCAAGAGTTGCCCAGGCAAGAACTTCTCACCCACCTTGTTACTACAAGATATGAGAGAAATGATGTAGAGCTTAAACGCTCAACTTTTCGTGCTCGTGGTGATATTGTTGAAATCATGCCAAGCTACGAAAAAATAATCACAAGAATTTACTTCTTTGGTGATGAAATAGAAAAAATTTCCAGAATTGATTCAACAACGGGCGAAGTGCTTGAGAATGCTGCTGAAACCGTCATCTATCCTGCGGTACATTATCTTGCCTACGATGATGATTTGGATGAAACAATCAGGCTTATTAATATTGAATTGCGACAAAGGCTAAACGAATTGCATTCTCAAAATAAGCTAGTAGAAGCCCAAAGACTTGAGCAAAGAGTCCACTATGATATGGAAATGATAAAAGAGATGGGCTATTGTTCAGGCATTGAAAATTACTCAAGAATCATTGAAAGGCGTGCACCAGGCACTGCACCTGCAACACTTTTAGACTATTTTCAAAAAGACTTTTTAGTGGTAATTGATGAATCTCACGTAACACTACCGCAACTGAAAGGCATGTATTTTGGTGACAAATCAAGAAAAGAAGTCCTTGTTGATTACGGTTTCAGGCTCCCTTGTGCAAAGGACAACAGACCTCTTACATTTGATGAATTTTGGTCAAAAATCGGTCAAAAAATATTTATTTCTGCTACTCCTGCCGAGTTTGAAAGAAAAGTTTCAGAAAATATTGTTGAGCAAATTATTCGCCCCACAGGACTTTTAGACCCTGAAATTGATGTTAGACCAACTGAGGGGCAAGTACAAAATTTAATGCTTGAAATAAAGAAAACTGCTGATAAAAAGGAGCGTATACTTGTTACAACATTAACCAAAAAAATGGCGGAAGACTTAACACAATATCTTATTCAACAAGGTATAAGGGTCAGATATTTGCACAGCGGTGTACAATCGCTTGAGCGTGTTGAGATTTTAAGGGACTTGCGTCTTGGTGAATTTGATGTGCTTGTCGGTGTAAATCTTTTAAGAGAAGGTCTTGATATACCTGAGGTGTCACTAGTTGCTATTATGGACGCAGATAAGGAAGGTTTTTTACGTTGCGAAACTTCGCTTATCCAGACGATAGGAAGAAGTGCAAGGAATGCCTCAGGACATGTAATTATGTATGCAGACAAAATCACAGATTCAATGCGTCTTGCAATCGATGAAACAAACAGAAGAAGAAAATTGCAAATTGCATTTAATAAGGAACACAATATTACTCCTAAAACAATTAAAAAGTCTATTGAAAATAATCTTTTAAGCCTTGTTGCAAGTTACAGAAGTTTTGAGGATATTGTAGCAGAGCAGATGAGTGAGCTAAATATTGACAAAAAAGATTTACCTAAACTTTTGACTAAATTAGAAAAAGACATGCATAAAGCTGCAAAATTACTTGATTTTGAACGTGCAGCTGAAATTCGTGACCAAATTAAAAAATTAAGAGATTTAGTGTAAAAGCCCCTTATTAGGGGCTTTTGTTAATTGTTTTTAAGAGCATCAAGAACACTGTTCAGACAGTCAAATAGTTCAGAGCGTTCAAGCTCATTTAACTCAAAAAGTGGTCGTCTTACATAGTTTTCAATCAACTTTAATCTTGATAAAACAGCTTTTACTGGCACAGGATTTGGCGCCATAAAAAGCTTCTTGAATAGTGGAAATAACGTCTGGTGCATATTTCTTGCAGCCTTAACTTGACCTGATTTATAGTTGTGAATCATAGATTTAATTTCTTCACCAACTACGTGTGAGGCAACCGAAACCACCCCATGTGCACCCAGAGATAGCATTGGCAAGGTTAGGCTATCATCGCCGCAATATATTGCAAAGTCCTTAGGGCATTGTGCTTTTAGCTCGGATATTAAGTCTAAATCCGAATTTGATTGTTTTAGCGCAACAATGTTTGAATATTCTTTAGCTAAAAAAGCAACCGTCTGCGGAAGCATATTCACGCCTGTTCTGGATGGAATATTATACAATATAATTGGTAAATTGGTACTTTTTGCAATTGCACCAAAATGCTCAATCATTCCTTGTTGGTTTGGCTTGTTATAATATGGAACAACAGAGAGTATTGCGTCAGCACCAAGAGTTTCTACTTTTTTTGCGACATCTACCGCGGTTCTTGTCGAGTTAGAACCTGCACCCATAATAATTTTAGCATCACCACTAACGGTACCTTTAACCGCATATAAGAGTTCGTATTCTTCATCATGCGTAAGTGTAGGGCTTTCACCTGTTGTACCGGCAACTAAAATTGCATCAGAACCGTTATCAGCTAAGTGTCTTGCAAGTTTTTCCACGGCAGGATAATCAATTTCTCTTTTTTCATTAAACGGCGTAACCATTGCAGTTATTACTTCGCCAGCATCATATCTAATTGCCATAATTTTCTCCTTAATAAAGCCCCATATCAATAACTTTTTGAGCCAATCTTACCGTATTTAATGCGGCACCAATTCTTAAATTGTCAGCAACGCAGAAAAAGTCGATACCGTTTTCAAAAGCAATTGATTTTCTAATTCTGCCTACAAAAACAGGGTCTTTGCCTGCTGCATCCTTTGGTGTCGGGTAAACATAGTGCTCTATATCATCAACTACATTCACACCATACGCGCCTTTTAGTATTTCTCTTGTCTTATCTGCATCAATTGGCTTTTCAAATTCAATACTTACAGCTTCAGAGTGACCAATGTAAACAGGAACCCTAACAGCTGTACAAGAGATAGGCACAGATTTATCTAAGTGTAAAATTTTTCTTGTTTCGTTTGTAACTTTCATTTCCTCTTTTGTGTAGCCGTTATCACAAAAAACATCTATTTGAGGTATTACGTTAAAGCCAATTTCATATTTAAAGGCTTTATTATCATAGGGCATACCTATGAGATTAGTTTTGGTATTATCCGTAAGCTCGTTTATCGCAGCCAAACCTGCACCAGATACTGCTTGATAAGTCGAAACTATTAACCTTTTTATGTTTGCATAATCATGCAAAGGCTTGAGGGCTAACATAAGTTGCGATGTAGAGCAATTTGGGTTGGCTATAATTCCTTTATGTTTTTTTAAATCGTCATCATTTACTCCTGCTATAACAAGCGGAACGTCTTCTTCCATGCGGAATGCACTTGAATTATCAATGTATACGGCACCTCTTTTAACAGCTTCAGGTGCAAGAGAAAGGCTGGTAGATCCACCTGCTGAAGCTAAAACAACGTTAACCCCATCAAAAACATCGGGAGTAGCTTCTAGAATTGTGTACTCTTTGTTTTTAAATTCAATTTTACTACCCGCTGAGCGTTTAGATGCCAAAAACTTAATGTCATTGAATTCTATGTTTGATTCAGCCAATATGTTTAAAATTTCTCTCCCAACTACACCGGATGCGCCAAGTACAGCAATGTTAGGTTTTTTTTCTGTCATAAAATGTTCTCCAATCCGTACACAAAACTATTATTTTCAAAAACATATTTCGTAGCCATTAATACCCCGTCCATATAGCACTCACGATTAATTGAATCATGTCTTATTTTAAGAGTTTGACCCAATGCGCCAAATATAACTTCTTGAGAAGCTACAAAACCCGGCATGCGAACAGAGTGTATACAAATATTTCCATCTCCGTTATTATCGGTATAATTTGCTCCCCTTGCACCACTTATTAACTCTGTCTCGGCACAATTACCCAATTTAAGATTTTTATTTGTCTCACACATCAGTTGTGCGGTCTTAATTGCCGTACCGGAGGGTGCATCCTTTTTTTGATTATGATGAAACTCGAGAATTTCAGCATTGTTAAAATATTTTGCCGCTAACCGAGCAAATTTCATCATTAAAATAGCACCCGTAGAAAAATTTGGCGCAATAAAACATCCTGTGTTTTTTGCATTTGAAAGCTCTCTCAGCTCATTCAATTGCTCGCAGTCGAGCCCCGTTGTTCCTATTACAGATTTTACCCCTAACTCCATATAAATTTTAATGTTTTCAAATATAGTATCAGGTTGTGTAAAATCTATCACTACATCCGGCTTCTTGAGCTCAAACGCAGTTTTAATATCGCCCTCAATTACAATATCATCATGCACATTAAATCCAAGCTCATATTTATCAATTGCACAGACAAGGTCAAATCCATCTGTATCCGTAACAGCTTTTACTACTTGCGTACCCATCTTGCCCAGAGCTCCGACTACTGCAACTTTTATTGTCATAAAATCTCCACTACATAATGTATTTTATTATTTGAATTATCACATAAATTTGCCATGATTGCAAACAAAATATATGTTTTAAATACTTAATACAATTTAGTCAAATTACTTGACATTCAAGCTTTTTTACCTCATAATACACACGTTGTATGTAATATCACGGGTTGCATTTAAAAGAATAGGAGAACTGATGAAAAAGACTCAAAAACTTTTTGCAGCTTCAGTTTTAACATTTGCGTTAGGATTAAGTGCAGCTTTCGCAGGACCTTGCAAAGAAGGTCAGATTGAAGGCTATGCACATCCTACATTGTTCAACGCTGAAGCTCAGACTTACGTCGATGGTAACAAAGTCTACCAAACAGGCGGTAAAATCTACAAAACAAAAAACAGAATCGGTATCAAAAACAAAGACTCTGTTTATGTAGATTCTTGGGCTAAAGATGTTCTTTCTTTAATTAAAGAAAGAAGCGGTGGTGAATTATTTAACCCAAAAATGCCAATTCTACGCTCAGAAATGGCTGTTGTGTTATCGGAAGGATTTGATGTTGCTCCTGTGGGTAAAACAAAAAAATACTCCGACGTTGCACAAGATTACTGGGCTAATGAATGGATTGCGCGTGCAACAAATGCAGGTGTTATGATAGGATATCCCGATAAAACATTTAAACCTGATCAACCCATAACAAAAGCTGAGGTTTTTGCCGTAATAGCACAGTTAATAGATGTCCCAACAGACAGAAGCCTTTTGGTGCCTGAATACAACGGCAAAACAATTGAATATATTCCATCTTGGGCGATTGGCGCTACAAAAGAAGTTGTTAACTCTGAATTGTTGGATCAAGTTCCTGATCAAAAAAGAGTTAATGATGACATGTATTTGTCAAAAGAGCAAGTTGCATACTTGATAGGTACACTCAGAACTAACTTTGCTACATCAAACGGAAAGCTAGCAAAAGACAAAATGGCTCCGGATTGCGTCAAATCTTACAAGCCTGTTTACTTAAATGTTAAACTTTGTGACAGAATCAGCGCAAAAACATCTAATATCGGTCAGAAATTTGCTGCTGTTACAACAAAAGAAGTTGAAATTAACAACACAGTATTCCCTGCAGGTTCAAAGGTTAAGGGTGAAGTAGTTGCTGTTAAGCGCCCCGGACTTAAAAATCCAGGCTTCATAAAAGTTAAATTCTTGGAAATAAAAAATGGCGACTGTGTAGTTGAATTTCCTAAAAATATAACTGAAGCTCAAGCTAATCAAATTAAAAATCCTAACTTTATTGCCAGATTATTTGGTGCACCGTTCTCGGCTGCAGCAAGAATAATTGGCGTTTCAGGAAGAACAGTAGGTACAGGTGTTAATATCGCTGCAAACGGTGTTGAAGAAATCGGAGATGAGTTATCTGATACATTTGTTGACACTCTTTGCTTACAACCTGTAGCAGGTGTTAAAAGATTTGGCAGCTCATTTATTACGCTTGGTAAAGGTATCTATGATACTTGCAAAAACATCATTGGCGGTGTATTTGGCGTAATTTACGAAATTGGTGATGAGATAGTTTACTTAATCGTTCCCAGTCTGTCAAATTCATCAAGCTTGAATCCGGGTGAAGAATTATTGGTTATATTCTAATTAGCGGATTTCAAAGTTAAACAGCGGTAGAAGTTACTACCGCTGTTTTTTTATTAAAAAAATAAATAGTTATAAATTGTAACCTGCCTCAAAAGAGTCAATATTTCTTTTCAAAAATGCAGGATTTTTCTTTTTACAAACAAACTCAAGTGCACTCAGAGCACTTTCTTTTTTTAGAATATTTGTTTGTTTTACAAAGTAGCCAAAGCTCACAATATTGAGTAACCCACCATCAAGCTTTTGAGCACAATCGCCAAGTTTTACCATATTATAATTTACATCGGCCCTTGAGGGAGTTTGTGTGATTATAGATGAATTACCTATCACAAGAGAATTTGGCGCCATGGATTTTTCAAACTTTTCCATAGCCTTATCATTCAAAAACACACCTATATCAGCATAATCTATTATTGGGGATGCAATTTCCATATCCGAAATTTTAACCGAGCAGTTTGCATGACCACCGCGCATTTCAGCACCATAAGAGGGTATCCAAGTTGTGTATTTACCCTCCATCATAGCAGCTTGTGCCAATGTTATACCAAAAAATAAAACACCTTGACCACCATAACCTGCAATTATAATACTTTTTTCCATTATGCCATACTTTCTGATAAATCTTTAAATACACCAAGTTTATGCACTTTTGTTAACTCGTCTTTTATATAGCTGAGTGCTTGTACAGGTTTTAATTTCCATCCTGTAGGACAAGATGCAAGAACCTCAACAAAAGTAAAACCAAGTCCTTTTATTTGATACTCAAAAGCCTTTTTAATTGCTGCTTTTGCCTTTATAATACTTTGTGGTGAAAAAATTGCGACACGAGCAACATAAACCGCTCCTTCGCAGTTTGCAATCATTTCTGAAATTTTTGCAGGGTAACCTGAAATTTTAGGGTCGCGACCATTTTTTGTTGTTGCTGTTACTTGACCTAAAATTGTTGTGGCACTAGCTTGTCCGCCTGTCATACCGAAATTTGTGTTATTTACGCAAATTGTTGTAATGTTTTCCCCGCGCAAGGCAGTGTGAATAAGCTCATTAAAACCTATTGTTGCTGCATCACCATCACCTTGATATGTAAACACAACTTTGTCAGGCTTTGCACGCTTTACGCCTGTTGCAACGCAAGGAGCCCTACCATGGTCAGCACCAACTATGTCAAGATTATAAAACTTATCAAGATTGATTGAGCAGCCGACAGATGCAGTTGCAATAGTTTTTCCGCAAACTTTTAGTTCTTCAAGAACCTCTGCAATAAGCCTAAGGACAACTCCATGTCCACAACCTGCACAAAACGGATAGTTGTAATTTTCTTTATATGCTTTTGGTCTTTTAAATACTCTTTGCAGTGTTTCTTTCATATTGTCCTTCTTTAGAGAGTTCTATTATTTTGTTATAAATTTCAAGTGAATTAATAATTGCACCGCCGGTTTTGCCAAAAAATTCCGTTTTAGTACAGCCATCTAATGCAACTTTAACATCTTGCAGCATTTGTCCCATGTTTAATTCTATATCAAGTACATATTTTTTGCCTTTTGCGCACTTGTTTAGCTCATCGTAGGGGAATGGCCACAGTGTAATCGGCCTGAATAATCCAACCTTAATTCCTTTTTCCCTTGCGGAATTAACAGCTGATTTTGCGACCCTTGCAACCGTACCAAAAGCTGCAATGATTATATCTGCATCATCACAAAGGTAGTTTTCGAACATAGTCTCGTTTTGCTCGATTTGGGCATATTTTTTAAATATTCTATGATTTAATCGCTCCAATATATTATCGCCCATATGTAAGGACATTAAGCTTCTGCCATCTCTGGTTTTATCACCATCACCAGTTCCCTCAAGAGCCCAAGATGATGTGTCAACATTTTCAAATGCATTACCTTCAGGCATTTCAACAGGCTCCATCATTTGACCCAATATACCGTCAGCTAAGAGCATTGCAGGATTTCTGTATTTCATTGACAAGTAAAAAGCTTTTTGCGTAAGGATAACTGCTTCGTTGATTGTGGATGGTGCAAGCACAATAGTTCTATAATCGCCGTTTCCTCCACCTTTTACGGATTGAGTATAGTCAGCTTGTGAAGGAGTGATATCACCCAGTCCCGGCCCTGCACGCATAACGCTTACAATTACCCCGGGGATTTCTGCAGTTGCCATAGAAGAAATTCCTTCTTGCATAAGAGCAATTGCACAACTGGAGGATGAAGTCATTGCAAGAGTTCCTGTAGAACCTGCTCCAATAAGCATGTTTACTGCGGCAAGTTCACTTTCTGCGCTTATATAAGTTCGACCCATTTCTATCATTTTAGAACTCATATATTCGCCTATTTCATTTTGTGGCGTTATAGGATAACCAAAATAACACATACAGCCGGCGTTAATCGCTGCTTGTGCTATTGCTTCATTGCCCTTCATTAAAACCTTTGACATATAACTTTCCGATTTATTTCAATACTTCATAAATAGCCATATCAGGACAACTTTGCGCACAAAGTGCACAACCAAGACATTCATTGTCCTTATCGACAAACTCCACGTATTTATTACCCGCATGATTTATCTTACCCTCATTAACTTTTATAAGTTTTTTAGGGCAAACACTGACACATATCATGCAGCTTTTACATCTTTCCTTATCAATCTTGATTTCTGCCATATCTATATATTAACACTTCATAAAAAAATAGCACCAAAAAAAATATATTTTAACAATCGCTTAATATTAAAGTGCTTGACGTCCTTCCAGCGCTTTTGCCAAGGTAAGCTCGTCAGCATATTCAAGCTCTGAACCCAGAGGTAAGCCAAATGCAATTCTTGAAACCTTGATATCAAAGGGCTTTAACAGCTTACACAAATACAAGCTTGTGGCTTCACCCTCTACGGAAGGGTTTAGCGCAAGAATAACCTCTTTAATATCATTTTCATGCACCCTGTTTAGCAACTCGCGAACACGAATATCATCGGGACCAATGCCGTCCATAGGAGATATAAGACCCTGTAGAACGTGGTATAAACCCTTGTACTCATTTGTTTTCTCAATTGCCATAAGGTCTTTAGTTTCACTAACTACACATATTGTACTTTTATCACGCAGAGCATTTGAACAAATTTCGCAAGGACTTTGCGTAGTCATATTAAAACATATTTCGCAGTAGGAAATTGTTTTTTTTGCATTTAGCATGGCGTTTGCAAAATTTTCAACTTCATATTCAGGCATTTTTATTAAGTGCAGGGCAAGTCTTTGCGCTGTTTTAGGCCCGATTGACGGAAGTTTTTGAAAATACTCTATTAAACGCGCCAGAGGTTTTGTGTATTCCATTAAAATAGCCCCGGAATACTTATGCCGCCTGTAATCGCCTTCATTTTAGATTCCATTTGAGCATTTGCCTTATCTGTTGCATTTGTCATGGCTTCAATAATTAAATCTTCCAACATTTCAAGAGTATCATTGTCAACACTTGATGGATTATCAGGATTTATTGCTTCAGGCTTCAATTTTATTGACTTAAATTTTCCTTGTCCGTTAAAAGTCACTTCAACCGCACCACCTGCACTTTGACCGCTGACTTCTATATTTGCGAGCTCGTCTTGAGTTTCTTTAAATTTTTTTTGCATTTTTTGTGCTTGCTGCATCATTTGTATCATATTCATATTGGTATCTCCCCTTAATTAAATACTATGTTATTATTATTTTATGAAAAGCATAACTTATCTGCAACATTCTTTACATGGTGGCAAGGTTTCACGTTGGCCGCTGCAAGCAATGCCTCTTAATATTCATATTGCCGATTACAGGTGGTACCGCTCCAAAGGCATGGAGGAAGCTTACAAATATAAACAAATGGTTAAAAATGCACTGGACGCATGGACATCAGCAACGGGTGGAGTTGTTTCATTTAATGTTGTGCAAACTCTTTATGATTCTAATATAAATCTTGAGTGGAAAAGGGTAGACAGGAAGTCTCTTGGAATGTGTCATTTTAATTATGACAAAAGAGGTAATTATTACAGTGCTGAGGTTCAAATAGGACTCTCAGACGGTATTATTCATCATAAATACATGGATGAGGCAGAAGTATACCATACAATAGTACACGAAATTGGTCACTCTTTGGGTCTTGGTCACTCGCCAAACAAAGGCGATATAATGTATGTCCCCCATCAGTACGGCATTACAAATATTACAAAGCATGACGCCATGACATTGTTGTGGCTTTATAGATTTGACATAGGTTTAACGGAACCAGAGATACTAGCAAAATATTCAAGTTACAACGCCACTGATATCGATATGCTTGTAAGTAAACTTATGGCTGAGAAAAGCGGATTTCAAAAAGAACTGGAAAACACTCAGCCCGCGAATAATAAAGATTTAATAAAAGAAAATGAAAATATTGGTGAGTTAAAGAAGTATTTACTTGAGCTAAACAATATAAAAATCAACTATAAAAGTCCTGATATAAAAAATAAACCCCCTATCAACTAGGGGGCACAAAGCAATCAGAAGAGTTGAGGATTTATAGTATAAATATAACTTTTTTTTCGCACTGTTTAATTGTCCCAAACTCCAATATTTTTTATTTTTTATACTCCTTTTGTGCTATAATCAAAGAGAGGGAGTAGAGTTATGAGAATTGACGGCAGAAAAAACAACGAAATAAGGAAATTTTCTTTTACTAGAAATTATATTAAGCACGCCAAAGGTTCAGTTTTGGTCGAGTTTGGCGACACAAAAGTACTTGTTTGCGCAAGTGTTGAAGAAGGAAAGCCAAAATGGATGCCAAAAGAAGAAAAAAGCGGGTGGTTGACTGCTGAATATTCACTTTTACCAGCTTCTACAAATACAAGATGTCAAAGAGAACGTACAAAGCTCTCGGGCAGGACACAGGAGATTCAACGCCTTATCGGAAGAAGTTTAAGAGCTTGTATTGACCTTGAGGCACTGGGTGAGAGAACAATTACTATTGACGCAGATGTCCTGCAAGCAGACGGTGGTACAAGGGTTGCCTCAATTTGCGGAGGATATGTTGCACTTTGTGAGTTAATAGAGAGTTTAATTAAAGACGGGGTATTGAATAAAAGTCCGATTATTGAGCCAATAGGTGCAATATCGGCAGGGTTATATAATGGAGAAGTAATTGTTGACTTGTGTTACGAAGAAGATTCGCATGCACAGGCAGATTCTAACATTGTACTAACCAAAAGCGGCAAAATAATTGAATTCCAAACAACTGCTGAAGGTATACCATTTTCAAAAAGTCAAATGGATGAAATTTTTACACTTGCAAAAGCAGCTATTGATAAAATTATATCCGCTTACTAATAATTGGTATTTTAAAAGTAACACAAACTTCACTACCATTATTTAGTGCATTTATCTGTCCGCCATGATGTTCAATTATTTGTTTTGAAATATAAAGTCCCAGTCCGCTTCCGCAAAGTGCCTCAGTTTTAGCATTTGTCTTATAGGGTTTAAATATGTCGTCTGTTTGCTCAAAATCAATGTGACCATCATTTATTATTTTGACAACTAGATCACCCATGTTTTGTTCGCATACTATTTTAATCTCACTATTTAAAGTCGAATGCTTACATGCGTTTGTAAGAAGGTTGGACAAAACTCGTTTAATTTGTGTATCGTCATACTCAGCACAAATGTAGTCTGTATCTGAAATTACACTTATTTTATGGGAGTTATTTACATGTTTGATGCTTTTTATAACACTATTAAGTGTTTGATGAAAGTTGTGCGGCACAATGTCTAGATTGAAATTTTCACACTTTAATCTGAAACCTAAGAGTATATTTAACACCATATCTTTCATATACATATTTGAAGCAAGCAAATCACTTAATAATTCTCTTTGTGTATTAGTCACATTAAAACTTTTATCACCCAACAGCAAATTGAGAGCATTTATTTGCGAATAAATCGGACTCTTGAGGTCATGTGCCAGATTTTCTATTAAGCTGGACTTTTGTTTACTCATAGCATTTTGCATTAGTCAACCTTTCCTGTAACTTATATTTATATATTATCTAAATCTTGTAAATAGTATAGTATACATGTGGGTATATATTTATTTGTAACAATATTTAACTTTGTATCAATTTTTTTATGAAAAAATACTTTATTAATACATAAGGTTAGTTTACAGGTAAGATAATATGTGGTTAGAGAATTTTATTCATGTGGTAAAATTAGCACTTTCGTCGTGCGAATATCAAATTAATTCAAAATTTCGATTTAGCCAAAGTGAAATCAATGAAATTTTAGCTAATTCAAAAAAAGAGAATTTAAAATATTTTGACAAACTTGCTATGATTACGCAACTAAGCGCGTTTGATGTCAGCTTTTTAATGTCCAGTGTTGAATTAGACGACAATAAAATTGAAATTCTAAAACATGCGTGCAAAATGTACAACGAAAAAGAATTTTGCGCACTTGGACAAACTTTTAGCGATTTTATATTCAGAGTCAGTGCAAATATAAATCTTTTAAACGAATCTAATTTAGATGTTTTCAAAGAACTTGTCCAATGTAAAAATGAGCTGTACGACTTTACAAATGCACTTAAAAATCCGCTTAAAGCAAAACATAAGGCGCACAGTAGCAAACTTGCCTATGCATTTCAAAATGTTTTTGCAGATTAATTAAGGTATTTTATAAGGTCTTTGAGTAAATAAATCAGGATATTTTTTGATATATTCGTTCAAATCAGAACCAAATGCCTCAAAATCAAAACTTATGCCTGTTTTTGGCGGAAAGACTTTAACATTGTATGCTGCATATATAGATGTAGTTAAAAGTCTTGCAATTGAATCACTTCCTCTTTTCCAAGGAGTTTCTTGTGCAATAAGCCAGTGAATTGTGGCACAAGATTTGTTAATTTGATTTAATGAAGGATTTTTTATCTGCAAAAGCTTTTCATATTCCTCTTTTGCAAATTCAAGATTAGATATCGCGCCATACAAGGGTGTACCCATAGGATCCCTAAATATTCCGTAATCTATTATGATAATCTCAGCATCTAAATCAGTACCAAGTTTTGAAATGGTACATGTTGTAGCATCAGGATATTCACTGTTTGATTTTGGATTATAGTAGTACGTTTTATGTTTATTTAAAATATCTACAAATTTATTAAAATACTCAATTCCTCTTCTTTGTTTTATATTCATAATATCAAAACCATGCGGGGAATATCTTAATATACCGTAGCAGTTATTGTTGTTTATTTTTTGCGTTTCATGACACAGATTTGATAATACATCATCAAATCGCGCTTTATTTCTTATTAGCTTAGATGTATTTTTTGCAAGTTCTGTCATCTGCTTTGCCCATTGCATATTTCTGCCATAACCATACATATCAATAAAGTACACTTCAGGTGTTATAGTTTCGATGTTAACAGGTTTGTGACTGAAATTTAGCAGCTTTTCCAGAGGAAAATTTCCCCTAAAGGTAGTTTGTCTGGTGATATTTGTATTATTTGCAACATGGTTTTTGTTATATATATAATTTTTGTAGCTTACATTAACGGGTGAAACATTCATAGTATTACAAAACAACTAAAAAAAATTTTTGCCATTTGTAAAAAAAGTTATTTATTGTATAATAAAGACACCAAAGTTAATTTTTGATAATTGAATATTGTTAACGGGACGTAGCGCACGTTTTGCGCGTAAAGCGCGAAACAAAAGGTTAATATACCAAGCTGCACCCTATATTTTGAAAATTGAATATATCTGTCGGGATGTAGCGCAGCTTGGTAGCGCACCGTGTTCGGGTCGCGGGGGTCGCAAGTTCGAATCTTGTCATCCCGATTTTTAAGTTTTGTAAAATTTTTCTGCTTTCCTTTTTAATATCATAAAGTTAATGTCCTTATTACCGATAAGTACTTTAGTAGGTAACAAGGATGGTAAAAGTTATGATCAACAATTTAACAGCTGAACAGCAAAAGGTTTACAACAAATATCTTGATGCTACTAAAGCAGCAGGTGGAAGCGCTAATGTGGGTAATACACAGCTCTTTTGGGGTGCTGATGGCAGCCTGAAGGCAAAAGAAAGTGATGGAGATGTATTTGAATTTAGTGCAGACGGGACATTAATAAGTAAAACAGAAGGCAAAAAAGAGGCTGATGAAACTTCAAGTACTACAAAATCAGATTTAACCATTTCTTCAAAAGAAAAGGATAGCGTAATTGCAGAGCTTAAAGCAAAATATAGCGCAACTGAAGGCGGAAATGACCCGTATACTATGTCAAATCCACAACTCCAAGCATTTAAACAGGCAATGGATGATGGTTTAATTAGCGAACTCAATAAACAAGGTTTTGCAAAAAATGATATTATTGACATAATATCTCAGGTATTCCCCTCTATTGGTATAAGTGTAACCGAAAATGGCGGATATACACTGCCATATGGACATGACGAAGATGCCAGGGAACTTTATGACCTGTTTAAAACTCAAATCGGTCAAGTTGCAAATACATCACCTGAAATTGAAGCGCTTAAAACTTCTATTGCAGGATTAGAAAACCAAATTGCATATAACAATAACCAACTTTCAATTCTTGAAAAAAATGTGGAAGCATTGAAAGAAGAAATAGAGGAGCTGATTGAACAGGCAATTGATGAAAGCGAAGAAATAGCAGAAGAACAAAAAGAAGAAGCTAAGAAAATTGTAGCGCAAGAACTTGATAACTACACAAGCGCAAAAGGCGCAATGACTTATGAAGAATTTCAATCAAATCTTGCAGGACGTTTAGACTCTCTTGATTCTTCATCTCAATCTAAACTTTCATCGATAACAATTAAGTTACTTAATGCTGAAAGCAAAATGTCGAGCTTAAACGGCTATTTAACTCAAATGAACAGTTTGCAAAATACAAACAGTCTAATGCAAGAGCAAATCGGTACAAAAACTGTAGAAATGGAAAGCTTGCAGGCGCAAATGATAGAAGAAAATGCTAACTGCGAAGATGATTGCTGTCAAAGAACTGACCCCATAGGTTTTGAAACTGATGGCAAAAAATATGACTTCTTTGTTGATAAAGATGATAACGGTCTTTTAAGTAATGAGCAAGAATTTTTAGGTGCTCAAGACGGTTGGCAAGAAATGTCGGCACTTGATACAAACGGTGATGGCAAAGTTGACAAAAGCGAGCTTGAAGAATCAGATTTAAAGGTTGTCATAACCGACGAATCCGGCAAACAATCCGTTGCTGATGCAGCAGATATATTTGGAGATGAAGATTCAATAGACCTAAACAGTTATAATGAGTTGAATCAGGAAATGGATAATGGTAACGCACTGCTTGGTACATTCGGACTTACTTTTGGCGGTGAGAAAATTGAAGGCTACAATACACTTGATACACTCGATTGGCTTGATGATAATTATGAGTTTTCCGACAAAGATATGGGCATAGGCAGATTTGCACAAAGTGAAACAATTGTCCAAGACGACCAATCTAGCTATTTTGCACAAATGATAAGTCAATTTAATCAAGAATATGAAAATCTGGAACTAAAACTTGAGGGTGCTTGGAGCACAATAGGTGTCTCAAGAGACGAGGTAACAAGTGCAATTTCAGAGCAAATGCGCCAAGAAGCACAAGAACAGGCAGAAAAGCTGGAAGATCAGCTTGCAAAGTACGATAAAGAAAAAGACGAGCCACAAGTATAGCCATCAAAAAACCCGAGTTTAAGCTCGGGTTTTTAATTTCCTACTTTTACCAATACAAGTACACATAGCCCATTTGTCCTTGTGCGCCGTCACCTACAAGAGGGTTGGAATTATTGTACCAGTAGCCGCCTGCGCCGCCACCTGCACCTGCAGTTCCGTAATTAGC
>DVJQ01000030.1 GCA_018716625.1 Candidatus Galligastranaerophilus intestinavium
AATTTAAAAGATATAGAAAAAGAAATGAGAAAGTTAGTTGAGCAAAACCTAACCTTTGAAAAATATGTAATTCCCGATGTGGAAAAACAAATTAACGAATTTAGAGCACAAGGCGAAATATACAAAGCAGAACTTTTAGAAGAACACAAAAACGATAATCCGACTTTGTATTTAACAAAAGATAAAGACGGAAACGTACTGTTTAATGACCTTTGTGCAGGTCCTCACCTTGAAAACACAAAGCCCATAAAAGCATTTAAGCTTTTATCCGTTGCAGGGGCTTATTGGAGAGGGGACGTAAAAAACAAAATGCTGCAAAGAATTTATGCAACGGCATTTGAAACAAAAGAAGAATTAAATCAGTATTTGACTATGCTTGAAGAAGCGAAAAAACGGGACCACAGAAAGCTTGGTGCAGAGCTTGATTTGTTCTCGGTTAGAGAGGAAATTGGCGGCGGTCTTGTACTTTGGCACCCGAATTTAGCTGTCGTAAGAGAAGAAATTGAAAATTACTGGAGACAAGAGCACAGAAAAAGAGGTTACGTAATTGTAAATACGCCTCAGATTGCAAAGTCAAAACTTTGGGAACTATCAGGGCATATTGATCATTACAAAGAAAATATGTTCTTTATTCAAAAAGAAAATGAAGAAGATGACCAATATATCGTGAAACCGATGAATTGTCCTTTTCATATATTAATTTATCAGGCAAACAGGCACTCTTACCGCTCACTACCGCTTAGAATGGCTGAATTGGGTACTGTTTACAGAAAAGAAAAATCAGGAGCGCTCTCTGGTTTAACCCGCGTACAAGGTTTTACACAAGATGATGCACACATTTTCTGTACACCAGAGCAGCTTGTTGATGAAATTAATTCTATTATTGATTTTGTAGCCGATACCATGGATATTTTCAACATGAAATTCGAAGTGGAATTATCTACTCGCCCCGAAAGTTACGTTGGCGACCTTAAAAACTGGGAATTAGCCGAAGCGGGACTTAAAGAGGCTATGGACAGACGTGGCATGAGATACGAAATTAATGAAGGCGACGGAGCATTTTACGGTCCAAAAATTGACTTCAAGGTAAAAGATGCCATCGGAAGAACTTGGCAGTGTGCAACTATTCAGCTTGATTTCAACTTGCCCGAAAGATTTGAGATAAAATATCAAGACAAAGACGGACAATTGAAAACTCCTGTTATGTTGCACAGAGTAATTTTCGGCTCAATGGAAAGATTCCACGGCATATTAATAGAACACTACGCAGGTGCGTTCCCGACTTGGCTTGCGCCGTATCAGACAGCAATTGTTCCTATTGCAGACAGACACGCTGGCGCCGCAGCAGAAATTGCAAACAAAATCAAAGCCCTTGGAATAAGAGTATTGCTCGATGACAGATCAGAGAGCATGAACTACAAAATAAGGGAAAATTTACAGCACAAAAAAATTCCTTACGTACTTGTCGTGGGTGATAAAGAAATTCAAGACAAAACAGTTGCAATTCGTGCTCGCGGACGCGGTCAAATAGGCACAAAACCGCTTGATGAGTTTATCTCAATGCTTGAGGAAGAAATAAAAACCAAGGGCAAAAAAATAGTAGAATAAAAAAACAAACCCCCTAAGCAATATTGTTTAGGGGGTTTTAGTATAACTATAATTATTAAAAATATTCTTTAAATATTTTCATTGAGCAGTAATCCCCGCACATAGTACAAGGAGCACCGTCTTTTTCACAGTTTAAACCGTCAAAAACAGATTTATCTATTGCATATTCTTTTTGTTTTGTCCAATCAAGATTTTTTCTTGCGATAGACATTTGTTTATCCGTTTCAATAGCTTTTTCATATCCTCTTGCAACATCTGCTGCATGAGCAGCAATTTTTGAAGCCAAAATTCCTTCTCTCACTTGTTTTGAATTTGGCAAACCGAGGTGTTCGGCAGGTGTTACATAACACAGAAAATCCGCACCATGCATGCCTGCAAGCGTTCCGCCTATTGCAGCAGTTATATGGTCATACCCCGGGGCAATATCTGTCACCAAGGGTCCAAGCACATAAAGAGGTGCATAATCGGTCAATTCTTTAATTGTTTTAATCATAGAGGGTATTTTATTCATCGGCACATGTCCGGGTCCTTCGACCATTGCCTGAACTCCTGATTTTTTTGCACGCTTAACAAGCTCGCCTAAAACAATTGTTTCGGCAACTTGCGCTCTATCTCCGGCATCAGCACCGCAACCGGGGCGAAGTCCATCCCCCAGTGACAAAGTTACATCATAAGTCCTCGCAATGTCTAAAAGCTCATCATAATTAGCATACAAAGGATTTTCCATGCCTGTTGCTTTTATCCAGCAAGCAAGCATTGCTCCTCCGCGCGAAACAATTCCCGTTACTCTGCCCTGACGCTCCAGCTGCTCAATTACAAACTTTGTGACTCCGCAGTGCACCGTTATAAAGTCGACTCCGTCGCGGCACTGTTTTTCAATATCAGCAAAGAGTTTTTCTTTTGAAAGCTTTGCAATGTTATGATGTTCATCGAGCGCTTCTTTACCTGCCTGATACATAGGAACAGTGCCTATAGGCAACTTTGTCGATGCAATGATTTTTCTTCTTACTTCATCGATATCCTTGCCTGTTGATAAATCCATTAAAACATCGGCACCTGTTTGCTCGATTACTCTTACTTTGTCAAGCTCTTGTTCAAGAGTAGAGCGCTCGTTCGAGGTACCTATATTTGCGTTGATTTTTACACTTATACCCTCACCAACCGCAACAGGAATTGAGTCTTTTCTTTGATTGTTTTTCAGAATAACAATTCTTCCCTCAGCTACTTTTTGTCTTATAAATTCTTCGCTGACACCTTCATTTTTGGCAACAATTGCCATCTCATCCGTTATGTTTCCTGCCTGTGCTTCAATTATTTGCGTTGACATCAGAATATCCTTTCAAACTACTGTCTTTTTAAATTTCTTATATCATCAATTTGCTTTTTACTCAAAGTTTTTGCCCCACCCAAAACCTGAGAGCCAAAATAAGTTTCCGCGTACGCTCGCAAAGATTCAAGAGTGTAAAATACCTGTTGCAGGGAACTTGAACCCGATACTACCCCATGGTTTTGCATCAACACCGTATCAGAGGTCTTAAAATAGTTTGCGGTATCAATTGCAAGCTGCATTGAAGACGGCAAAGCATAGGGAGCAAGCGGAATTTTATCAAAATAAAAAACAAACTCCGGCATAATAGGCTCGCTCATTGCCTTATTTGAACATGCAAAAGCCGTAATATAGGGGCAATGCGAGTGAATAATAGCATTAACATCCTCTCTTAAATCATAAATTTGAGTGTGCAAAAACTTTTCACTTGATGGTTTTTTATTACCCTGCAATAAATTGCCGTCAAAATCAATCAAAACTATATCATCTTCACTCATATCGTTAAGGCAAACGCCCGATGAAGAAATAAGTATACCATCTTTTGTTCTTACACTGATGTTTCCACTGGTAGCAGGTGATAATCCTTTCTGATAGAGTCTTTTTGACCAGTAAATTATATCTTTCTTAGTTCCTACTTCAAAATATTCCACCGTATTCTCCAAATTTTTCCATTTTTAATTATTGTACTAAAAACATGTCCATGGTTAAATAATATCAGCGTACTAATTTTTAGTGCGACTCTTAATAAAAGGACGTGTTTTAAATAGCAAAGAATATCAAACTAGCCAAGCATGCCGGCTTTTGCTACGGTGTAAAACGGGCGGTTGAAACCACAAAAAAATTAAAATCACAAAACCCCGAAAAAAATATTTGTGTTCTGGGTGAGCTTATCCACAACTCGCAAGTTATAAAAGAACTTGAAAATCTTGGGATAAAAACTATTGACACTCTACCGCAAAAAGGTGACGGTACTTGTGTCATAAGAAGCCATGGTGCATCTTTAGAGGTTTTAAAAGAAATTGAGGACAAAGGTTTTGAGATAGTCGACCTTACTTGCCCTGATGTTAAAAAAGTTCAAAACAAAGCAATTGAACTTGCACTTGAGGGGTATTTTGTCATTATACTGGGTAGAGCAGAGCACCCTGAAGTTATGGCTATTTCATCTAACGCAAGAAGCCATGCCAAAAACCCTGAGGATGTTTTTGTGGCAGAAAATTTAGATTCCATAAAAGAAATTGAAGAAAAAATCAAAAAACAAGATAAAATCGGCATAGTAGTACAAACCACACAAAGAGTTGAATACTTAAATGAAGTTGTTGATTATTTAAGAACTTTTTGCAAAGACATAAGAATAATGAATACAATTTGCGCATCAACCTCACTTAGGCAAAATGAAGCAAAAACATTGGCTCAGGAAAGTGATTTAATGGTTGTTGTCGGCTCCAAAAAAAGTGCGAATACAACTCACTTGGCTGAAATATTGAGCCATATAACAAAAACAATTCATATTGAAACAGATATCGAATTGGACAAATACCAAGACTTAGTCAAAAATGCGAAAAACATAGGTGTTACAGCAGGAGCTTCAACACCTGACTACATTATAAATAAAGTTTTAGAAAAATTATCGAAAGGAGAATAAAATGAGTACATTAGAAACTATCTCGGCTGATGAGTTCGAGAAAATGCTTGAGGACAGCTACACTTACAAACTAAACGTTGCAGACGTCGTTAAAGGTGTTGTCGTAAAAAAAGAAAAAGACGGATACTTGGTTGACATAGGTGCAAAAACAGAAGCATTTTTGCCCAACCGCGAAGTATCTAACTTTGCAGACAAAGACCCTGATGAAGTTATTAAACTTTGGGATGAAAAAGAATTTTACGTTATGAAAGACGAAGAAGACGACGAAGTTGCCGTCTTATCGCTTAAAAAATTGTCTTGCGCTCAAGCTTGGCAAAAACTTGCGGACATCAAAGCAAGCAACGAAAATGTTATGGCAAAAATCGTATCTACCGTTAAAGGTGGCTTAATTGCAGAAATTGAAGGTTTAAGAGGCTTTATTCCTTCATCTCAATTAAGAACAGGCTCACCCTCCGACACTCAAATCGGTCAAGAAATTGAAGTTAAAATCTTGGAAGCAGATCCAAAGAGAAATAAACTTATTCTATCTCAAAGACAGGTCTACACTCAACAAAGAGAAATGGTTGCAGATGAAGTTATTTCTCGTTTAGCAGTTGATCAAATCGTTGAAGGTGAAATAGTAAGAATTGCTGATTTTGGTGCTTTTGTTGACATCGACGGTATCGACGGACTTTTGCCGATTTCAGAAATTTCTTGGGAAAGAATTAAACACCCCTCCGATGTTGTTTCACTGGGTCAAAAAATCGAAGTTAAGGTTATTAAAATTGATGAAGATTTAAAGAGAATTTCACTATCTCTTAAAAGAATGGGTGCAAATCCTTGGGATGAAATTGCAGACAAATTTAAAGAAGGCGACATTATTAAAGGTACAATAAATAAAATCACTTCTTTTGGCGCATTCATTAACATCTACCCCGGAGTTGAAGCACTTTTACCTTCATCTGAAATATCGGACGAAAACGTGAATGTTAACCAACTGTACAACTTGGGCGATGAAATTGAAGTGTTGATTAAAAAATTCACACCTCAAGAACACAGAATAGGTTTATCCGTTAAAGATATTGCAAAATAACTGCTTTAAGGGGTGCGCTTTACGCACCCCTTAAATTTTAACAGTGGCAATTTTTTTTATTCACATGTTTTATCATATATGTAAGTATAAAGGAAGGTATAAGTATGTCTGTTCAATCTGTGGGTCCGTTTTCTAATTTTAAAACTAATTTTAATACAACAAAACAAACTGCAACTGATCCGCAAATAGCGCAAGATGTCGCTAAAGATGTTAGTAAAAACAACAAAAAAACAGCAGCAATAATAGGTGGTGTTGCAGCGCTTGCAATTTTAGGTACAGGTGCTTTAGTTGCAATTAAAAGACATAAAGTTCCAAATGAAATAAAAACTGCTCTAAATAATTTTGAAGAAACAAATAAAGCTGCGAACGCTTTAGCACAAAACGTACAAAAACAAGCAGATAAAGTAACAGAATATGCACAAAGATTATTTAACGAAGTAAGTGATTTATTTAAAAAAGGAGATGAAATAACCCCTGATGGTGCTGTTTTAAGAAAAATTATAGGCGATGGCGATGATACATATAAACTTATGCAAGAATTTTCTGCTGATGGCGCACTTGTGAGAGAATCAAGATTTACAAATGGTGCCTTAGATACCATTGAAGAAGGTATTGAAGAACTCTCGGACGGGTCAAAGAAAATTGCGAGAAGTTTTGGTTTCTTTAAGGATGGAACGCTAATAGATTATCAAGAAGGTATCGAAACATTTGCTGACGAATCAGGTAAAGTTGCAAAGAACATTATTTTTAAAGACGGAAAACCATGTTTGTACCAAGAAGGTTGTGAAACATTTGCTGACTTGTCAGCAAAAATTGCAAAAAATGTTATTTTTGAAGACGGAAAACTATGTTCGTATCAAGAAGGTATTGAAGCACTTGCTGATGGGTCAGAGAAAGCTGCAAAAAGTGTTATTTTTGAAGACGGAAAACCAAAAGTGTATTATGAAGGTTGCGAAATATTTGCCGACTTATCAGGGAAAATTGCAAAATGTATTGATTTCAATAAGGATGGAAAACCAGATTGGTATCAAGAAGGCATTGAAGGACTTGCTAACGGGTCAATAAAAGCTGCAAAAGAGTTTGAGCTAACCGATAAAGGCTGGAGAGAAGTTAGCAAGTAAAAAACTTTATTGATTTTGTAAAAAATATAATTCCCTAAAACTTGACAAATAAAAAGGTCGGTTTTAGGGTTTAGCTTATTTTGTGCAAGTTTTTTTATTCACAGGTTTTATACACACGTAACAAATAAAAGAGAAAGAGAGAATATGCAAGTTAGAGCAATTAATTTATATACAGTCTTTAAGGGCGCAGGAAATAATAAAGCAGAGAATACACAACAATCAAGAACATCCAAAAATACCGGAGCAGAAAATACAATAAAAACAGGTGCAATGGATGCTCTAAGTGCCCTTGGCGCAAATGCAGCCGTTGGAGTTAGAAAAGCTCAAACAGTGCAAGAGGTGCAAGAACAAATTGATCCTGCAATGGGACAAATACAAGAGCTTTTTAATTTCTACAAAAGAGCAGATAAAAAAATAAATGCTATAACACAATATACACAAGAACAATTAAAACAAACAACAGAAAGTGCTCAAAATCTTTTCGATGAAGTAATGGATGTATATGAAAAAATTAAAAAGGATAACAGTGATCCATTAGTTAAATTAACATATAAAAACAAATTTTGGAATCTTCCCCCCGATGAAGTCATGGAAGAATTTGATGAAAACGGCAAAGTTAAAAGAAGAACAACTTTTAGTCTTGATAGCATTAGACCTTATAAATTAATCAGGATAAGAATTGAAGAAAACCCGGAAGAACTTCCCGATGGAACAATAAAAGCAAAAAAAAGAGTTGAAGCCCATGAATTTCAACATGAAATTATGCTTGACGGTTATTTGGAAGACTACGTAAGACATCCCGATGGCAAAACGACTTATGCAAAAATAGCACATTTTGACGATATGGAAGCAGTAGAATGCAGGGAATATCCGAGTGATGAAGATAATTTTCAATGTGCAAAACAATATTCAAGGATAATACCAGGAAAGCCACGTGATTACGTGGAAAATAACGGATCGGTCAGAATAGAGGGGCGCAACTTATCAGGGGTAACTAAAGAATACACAGAAACCAAAAATACACCTGATGGCACAGGCACAATAAAATCGGTAAGTTACTGCCCCTTCCCTTATATTGTTAACAATTCCTATTCAGAAGGAGAAATAAGCGTTAGAGAATTTAACAAGAAACAAATACAAGAGCTGGTTGTAAAAGACGGAAAGCCTGTGCGATACATTTTAGTAGACGAAAAAGGTCGTTGGCCCAAAATAATAAAGCAATATCAAATGACAGAGGACGGTTGGAAAAAAGTTATCGGATAAAGATTGCAACTTAAAACAAATTAACCCCTAAAACTTGACAAATAAAAAGGTCGGTTTTAGGGTTTTAATTATAAAAGGAGTAAAAATGAAACTTGTAATTCAGAGGGTAAACAGTGCAAGTGTTACCATTGAAAACAAATTATATTCTTCAATAAACAAGGGGCTTTTAGTCCTCTTTGGGGTTGAAAAAGACGACAAAGAGGACATGATAGAATATTTTGCCCAAAAACTCCTTAAACTGAGGATTTTTGAAGACGAACAGGGCAAAATGAACAAATCTGTTTTGGATATAAATGGTGAAATACTTGCAGTATCACAATTTACGCTGTGTGCTGATTGCAAAAAGGGTACACGCCCTTCTTTTGACAGCGCAAAAGAACCCGGAGTCGCAAAAGAATATTATGAAAAATTTGTAGAAATTTTGAAAAAATCGGGAATTAATATTAAAACAGGGGTCTTTGGTGCACACATGCAAGTAGAACTTATAAACAACGGGCCTGTAACCATTATTTTATAAACATCTATACAAGCATTAAAATTTAGGTTAGAATTAAAGAATGTTTGAAAAATTTACTCAAAAAGCAATAGAAATTGTAACCCAAGCGCAAGAGGAGGCGCAAAGACTCGGACACTATCAGATACGCTCCGAGCATTTACTTTTGGCGCTTTACATTCAAACAAAAGGTGTGCAGGCAAAAATTTTAGAGTTCGACAAAATCGAGCGCTCAAAATTAATTGAGGAAATTAATTTTTCTATTGGTGCCAAAATCAACCCTTCAGGGCACCATGAGGTAACTTTTAGCAAAAGTGCCAAAAGAATTTTAGATGAAACACTTTTGCTTGCAAAAAAATACAAAAGTCGTTTTATAATGCCTCAACACATCGCCTTAGCGCTTTTTTCATCCGTTGATTCGGGCGCTTATAAAATTATTAAAAAATTCAATTTGAATGAAGAAAAAATTATCGCAAATCTTACAAGATTGCTTGATAAAAACTCAAACGAGGACTTTGAACACCCTGAAAATCTCAATGAAAACTTAAATACAACGCTTTCTAACATTAATAACTTCTTTAAAGAAAAAAATGTAGAAGAAATTTTAAACAATGCCGCTTCAAAGCTTTCTACCTGCGGGTATGAAATTTTAGGAACAGAGCAAATTTTGCAGTCAATTTTAGAAAACAATGACTATGAAGTAACAAAATTTTTAGACAGAACAGGCATAAATAAGGACATATTTATGCAAAAGCTTCAGGGGATATCCTCCC
Source organism: Candidatus Galligastranaerophilus intestinavium (assembly GCA_018716625.1). Taxonomy (GTDB): domain Bacteria; phylum Cyanobacteriota; class Vampirovibrionia; order Gastranaerophilales; family Gastranaerophilaceae; genus Galligastranaerophilus; species Galligastranaerophilus intestinavium. Next base: position 9,300 of record DVJQ01000030.1, read on the forward strand.
GAAGTGCAGAGTTTGAAAATTCCGAAAAACAGATAATTTTTACCCCGAACGCCTTTAAGGCAATGCTTTTGGCAATTGATACCGCGCGAGAGCTTGGCAGTGTTGAAATAAAGCCCGAGCATATAATTTTAGGCATGATAAAAACAAAGACAGGCATAGCATACCATATTTTAAAGGATTTGATTAACGACACCGAATCGCTTGAAGAAAAATTAACCAAAGAAGTAACGGGTAAAACTCCTGAAATGCTCTCTATTTTGAGATTAGCAAAAGAAGAAGCGCAAAACCTTAACCGCACAAGCATTGGCACAGAAATGCTGCTTTTGGGCATTTTGGGTCTTGGCAGCGGAGTAGGCGCGAGTGCCCTGCATAAGCTCGGCATTACACTGAAAGATGCAAGGTACGAAGTAGAAAAACTTGTCGGCTGTGGAAGCGAGCACAATAACTCCCCCTACGAATACACCCCGCGCGCCAAAAAAGCGCTTGAGTGCGCCTATGAGATTGCAAAATCTCACAACAAAACAAAAATTTCATCGGAAAATCTTTTATATGCAATAACAAGACAAAAGGAATGTCTTGCTATGAAAGTATTAGAAGCTCTCGGTACGGATGTTTTAGAGATTAAATACGGTATCAGAAAAGAAATAGGCGAGGATTAAAAAGCCTTCAAGTTACCGATGGATGCATCAACGCTTTTTATGCCGTTTTTTGCAAAATTCACCTTATACGTCGCACTAAGCCCTTCTCCTTCAACCTCTAAAATACTTCCTATCCCAAAATGCGGGTGAAAAACTCTTGTGCCGACTTTAAAAGTATTAAAAGAAGGCTTTTGAGTATTATTTTGCGGACTTTTCGCCATAGCCTTGCAGCGCGCAATTACATCCGAAATATTTTGTTTATTTTCTTCCTTTGGTGCAGAAGGCTTTTGCTTAACAACAAAAGATTTATTAGGGGTGCGCTCCACACTATTTGAAGTTGTTTTTTTAATGTTTTTCAAACTGGAAGCTAAATTATTGGACAAACCGCCCGAGCTTGAGGAGTTAAAAGAGCTTGAAGACCAACTTTTAAACTCTTTTTTCTCTTTAATTTTATTTGTCGCGCTTTTAAATGTTGAGCGCCTGTAATCGCTTTCATCCTCACTATAAGAGCGCCTTGGCATGGAATTATCATCTTCCAATAAATCTTGCGGTATTTCATCTATAAATCTGCTTTTTGGAAAATACTTTATATCACCCCAAATACGGCGCCTTTGAGCCCAACTTAAATACAAATCATCTTTAGCGCGAGTTATTCCGACATACATAAGCCTGCGTTCTTCCTCAAGTTCACCTGCAGGCGCGCCAAAGGCAATACTTCTGGAGTGAGGGAACATACCCTCCTCAAGACCCGCAAGAAAAACAATCGGAAACTCAAGCCCTTTTGCAGCGTGCAAAGTCATAAGCGTTACAGACTTATCGTCCTCATTTAGCTGATCAATGTCAGATACAAGGGCAACCTGAGATAAGAAATTTCCCAAAAGTCCCAAATCGTCCTCCTCATCGCCAATAAATTCATCAGCTTCAAATTCCCTTACAACATTTACAAACTCTTGCAAGTTTTCAATTCTGGATTGAGATTCTATAGAATTTTCTTCTCTTAATTCTCCCATATAACCCGAACGCTCAAGCACAACAGGCACAAACTCCGAAAGCTCAACGGAATTTTGATTGAGCGAAAACTCTTTTATTAAATCCCTAAAAGCTGCAAGTCTGGTTTTTGTGGCAGCGTTAAAATCATTACTGTTTTCAATATCTTCAAGTACATCAAAAATTGAACAGTCAAGCTCATCTGCAAGTGCGGCAAGCTTATTTACCGTAGTGTCGCCAATAGAGCGCTTGGGCACATTTATTATTCTTCTTAAACTTGCAGAGTCGTTGTGATTATAAATAAGTTTCAAATATGCAATAATGTCTTTAATTTCCTTGCGGTCATAGAACTTCAAACCGCCGACAATTTTATATGGAATTGAGTTTGACATTAAAGCTTCTTCAATTCCGCGCGATTGAGCATTTGTACGATACAAAATTGCAATATCATCAAGATTTGCGCCAAGATTTCTTATTTTACCCGCAATATAGCTTGACTCCTCAAAATCATCCGAGGCTTCAAAAGTTTTAATCTTTGAGCCTGAACCTTTTTGAGAGTATAAATTTTTCTCCATTCTCTCGTTATTATTTATAATAACGGCATTTGCAGCGTCAAGAATATTTGCTGTCGAGCGATAATTTTGCTCCAGTTTAATTAACTTTGTGTTTTTATAATCTTTTTGGAAATTTAAAATAATTTTAAAATCTGCTCCGCGCCAAGAATAAATCGACTGGTCAACATCACCTACGGCACACAAGCTGCCGACATCGTCTTTTGAACCGTCAGAAGGATAGAGCATATTTATTAAATCGTACTGTGCCTTATTTGTATCCTGAAACTCATCCACAAGAATGTGCAAAAAGCGATTTGCATATTTTTCTCTGACTTCTTGGGAGTTTTTCAAAAGGTTAACACTCAGCATTAACATGTCATCAAAATCAAGCGCATTATTAAGTGCAAGCTGCTTTTCATACTCATAATAAACCTGCGCGATTTTATCGGATTGGTAATCTCTGGCATGGGTGGAAAACTCGTAAGCGTCCTGCATTTTATTTTTAGCATTTGAAATTACAGACTTAATCATCTTGGGATCAAAGCTTTTTTCATCCATATTTAGCTTTTTAAGGGCGTTTTTAATAACCGTTTTTGTGTCCGTATCATCATAAATTACATAGTTATTGTTCCAGCTTCTGCCGTCTTTTGTTTTGTAATTTTCCAAATCCCTTCTTAAAATTCTTCCGCAGATGTTGTGAAAAGTTCCGACCCACATACGCTTTACAACATCTTCGCCCAAATAATTTGAAAGTCTTTGCTGCATTTCTTTTGCAGCTTTATTTGTAAAAGTCACCGCCAAAATATCAAAAGGATTAACGCCTGAGTCGACTAAATTTGCAATTCTTGAAGTTAAAACCTTTGTTTTGCCGCTGCCTGCACCGGCAAGCACCAAAATAGGCCCGAACTTTTCCGTAACTGCCTGATATTGCTCTTTGTTAAGCCCCTCAATATACGATTTATTTGCAATCATTTGTAAAAAACTTCCTCTAAAAATGTTAAGGACTTCCCAAAATAGGGAAAGTCATGGTATTATTAGCATTATAATACAAAAACAGATAACAGGGAACTTAAATGAGCGAAAACGAAAAAGAAAATCAACAACAATCATCCATAATGGTACCACTGGATGACATGGATACAGTTTCAGATGATGACATACACAAAGTAGACACATTGGCACAAGAGCTTGCAACTATAAGACAAAGTGCCAAAAGAATAGCAATAATCGGCAGTCGTAACCTTACAATCACTCACCAGCAGATTATTGAAACGCTCACAACTAGCCTTGTTATGCAAGGAAATACAATAATCACATCAGGCGGTTCGTCAGGTACAAATGCCGCAGCAATACGCGGGGCTATGAAAGCAAACCCTGATAAATTAAAAGTTATTCTTCCCCAGACAATAGGTCAACAGCCATCAGACGTTCAAGACCAGCTTATTGGTGTTCCAAACATTATCGAACATCCTGACCGCGCAATGATGACTCTTGCTGATGCGTCAAGAATTTGCAACAGGGAAATTATAAGCGAATGTCAACAACTGATTTGTTTTCTTTCTCACACATCAAACACGCTGCATAAAGCGGTTGACTTTGCAGAAGATTCACACAAAGTTGTCACTGTTTTCTATCTTGACTAATTCAAACGGTTGAAATTGTTCACTTTTTTGCAAAAAGTTGCAATTTTTTCATATAATTAACTTAAATGAGGAAAATTATTTGAGGTAAATTATATGACAGATATGGCATTGAATGAAAACGAGGGGATAGTTGTACAAATAATCGGGCCTGTAATTGACGTCGAGTTTCCGCATGGGAAATTGCCTGAAATTTATGATGCACTAAATATATACTCTGACAATGGCGAAAAAACAACGGTTGAAGTACAACAACTTCTGGGCGAAAATACAATCCGCTCGGTTGCAATGTCATCAACAGACGGTTTAAGACGAGGCATGAAAGTAATAAGCACAAACGAACCTATTAAAGTGCCCGTCGGTAAAGCAGTCTTGGGAAGAATTACAAATGTATTGGGTGAGCCTGTTGACAACAAAGGCGCAATAGAAGCGTCTGATTATTTACCGATTCACAGAGAATCACCCAAATTAACGGATCAAAACACAGATATCGAGATACTTGAAACAGGTATTAAGGTTATTGACCTTTTAATGCCATACCAAAAGGGTGGAAAAATCGGGCTGTTTGGCGGCGCGGGTGTCGGTAAAACAGTTCTTATTCAAGAATTAATTCACAACATTGCAATGGCGCACGACGGCGTATCCGTTTTTGGGGGCGTAGGCGAAAGAACGCGCGAAGGCAACGATTTGTACAATGAATTTAAAGAATCAGGCGTTTTAGACAAAGTAGCACTTATTTACGGTCAGATGAATGAACCTCCGGGAGCTCGTATGAGAGTAGGTCTTTCAGCACTTACATCTGCCGAATATTTTAGAGATGTTGCAAGACAAGATGTTCTTTTGTTTATTGACAACATTTTCCGCTTTGTGCAAGCAGGTTCAGAAGTTTCGGCACTTTTGGGACGTATGCCCTCTGCTGTTGGTTATCAGCCGACACTTGCTCAAGAGGTTGGTGAGCTGCAAGAGCGTATTACATCAACCAAAGAAGGTTCAATTACCTCTGTTCAAGCAATTTACGTACCTGCAGACGACTTAACCGACCCTGCACCGGCTACAACATTTACTCACCTTGACGCATCAACGGTATTATCACGTCAAATTGCCTCGCTTGGTATTTATCCTGCCGCAGACCCGCTGGAGTCAAGCTCGAGAGCACTTGACCCCAATATCATCGGCGAAGAACACTATGAGGTAGCAAAAAAAGTTCTTGAAATTTTACAAAAATATAAAGACTTGCAAGATATCATTGCAATTTTGGGTATGGACGAATTATCTGAAGAAGATAAACTCACAGTAAACCGCGCAAGGAAAATTCAAAGATTTCTATCCCAACCTTTCTTTGTTGCCGAACAATTCTCAGGAACAAAAGGTAAATATGTAAAGCTTGAGGACTCTATTAAAGGCTTTAAGGAAATTATTGACGGCAAACACGATGATTTACCGGAACAAGCATTTTATATGGTCGGAACAATAGAAGATGCTGTTGAAAAAGCAAAACAAATGCAAACAGCAGCCGTTTAGGGTAAAAATATATGAATGAAAATTCAAATAAGATAAAACTAAAAATAATAACACATGAAAAAGTGGTCTATGAGGCAGATATAGACGAACTTTACGTTCAAAGCACAGATGGCAGATTGGGTATTTTGCCAAACCACATCCCAATTGTCTGTGCACTTGATATTGGTGTTACAAAGGTAGTTATCAATAAAGAACCCACCTGTATTACCACAATGGCGGGCGTTTTGCAGTTTAGTGAAAATGAAGCGACAATTTTAACAGACATTGCAGAACTTGGTAGCGACATTGACTTGGCAAGGGCAAATGCAGCAAAAGAACGTGCTCAAGCAAGACTTGCTGCAAAAAATGACAAAGATGACATTTTAAGAGCACAGTTTGCACTTGCAAAAGCTATAGCAAGAATAAGCGCCAAAGAAAAACATATTTAAAGCTTTTCGCCTGCAACACTTATTGTAAGCTCATTTCCATTAATATCTATTATTGCCCACCTTATCGGGTCAATACCTTCTTGTCTTATTTTCTGCTCAATAAAATCGTTTTTTGGCGGCATTGTATCACTATTAAATTTTAATACAGTGTCAATAATTTTCATCCCAACAAAATTCCCGCCATGCAAGCTGAAATATAAGAGGCAAAAGTTCCGCATATCAAAGCTTTTATACCGAGTTGTGCCAAGTCTTTTCTCCTTGATGGCGCAAGCTCGCCAATTCCGCCTATCTGTATTGCAACTGAGCCGAAGTTTGCAAAACCGCACAGGGCAAAACTTGCGATAACAATCGACTTGTGCGTAAGCAGATTTTGAATTGCAATCAAGTCGGTGTAAGCTATAAATTCATTCAAAACAAGCTTTTCACCCATAAGCGCCCCGACAGCTGATGCGTCCGTAAAAGGCACGCCCATAATAAGCGCGAAAAATGAAAATATTAAACCTAAAATTGATTTTAAATTCAAATCAGTCAAATCAATAAAAGGCAAACTAATATGCAGCACATTGTGCAAAAACAGCCCTATATAGCCAAGAGTCCAGTCAATCATTGCTATAAGCGCCAAAAGTGCGACGAGCATTGCAATAACATTAAGTGCAACTCTCATACCGTCGGATGCGCCATGAGCTATTGCGTCAATTAAGTTTACATAAGGGCTTTTTATTTCAATTTTTACATCATCTTTTGTTTTTGACTCCTGTGTTTCGGGGAATACTATTTTTGAAACAACAAGTGCCCCCGGAGCCGCCATAATGCTTGCCGCAAGCAAAAACTTGGCATCTACCCCCATTGCAATGTATATTGCCATAACGCCGCCCGCGATACATGCCATAGAGCCTGTCATAGAAGCTAAAAGCTCTGATTTTGTAGCAGTTGCAAGATAAGGGCGTATTAAAATTTGTGCCTCAACCTGCCCTACAAAAGCACTTGCAATGTTTGATAAAGCCTCAGCACCCGATACATTCATTATTTTATACATTATTTTTGCAAAAAACTGCACCACGCGTTGCATTATACCAAAATGGTAGAGAATATTTACAATTGCAAGCACAAAGATAATTGTTATGACAAGTTTTGTAGCAAACAGGAAATTTGCACCCTCATAGAACATAGCGTCTATTTTTTCCGGTGAATCGTTCAAAAAGCCAAAAACAAAATCTCCGCCGGCGTTTGCAAAGAAAAGAATTTTTTCAATGCATTTTGCAATGCCGCTTATTATCTTTTGCCCCAAAGGAACAGTTAAAATAAACACCGCAAGAATAAATTGCAGAGCAAGACCCGATAAAACAGTTTTTAAGCTTATCGCTTTTCTGTTGTTGGACATCAGATAACAAATGCCCAAAATTAGCACAATACCGATAATTCCAACAAATCTTTCCATATTCACCAGCCTTTTTTCTGATTATATCAAAAAAAAGTTCTCATGCAAAAAATGAAATTTGTTTATCACAATTTTTTATCCGTCAAACAAAAGACTACTTCTTTTTTGCGGTTAAATCGTAGCTTATTTTAATTATTGCATCCAGTGTTTTTGGATTTATTTTTTCAACATCAATTTTGCACCAATGCGTCTTATTCATATGCCAAGCAGGGGTGATTATATCAGGATATTGATCCTGCAAGGCAAAAATTGTTTGTGGCTGAGCTTTTAGATTAATATACAGCGTGCCATCCAACCTAAAAATCAACCCAAACCACTTGTTATTAGACTTATGTCTTAATACGGGAAACTTTTTGTGCTTACTGTCGCAAAAAGGATAGGTTACTATTGCATCGGAGTCAATTAAACATCTTTTAATCAGCTCATCTTCGTTCATATAAATATTCTATCAAAAAATTTTTTTAATTGTATTTAATTTCATACTTGTTTCGGGGTCTACCTCTCTTGCGCAAGAAAATTATATGAAGCACCAACTTTTAAGATGTCAAAACAAGTTTAGCATGACAAGTATTTTGTTGCCCTGAATTTATTTAGAAATCACGTAATTTTGCGCATAAAAAAGCGAGCCGACAAACATTTTGAACCCGTCCAAAAATCTTTTATCGCAACCCCGAACGTAGATGACAGGTAGTATTATCGACTCACATATATATAATACACTATTTTTTTTGCCATTTTATCGCCTTTTGGAATTAATACAAAAGCACTATTTTTTAAAATCGGACAAAAAGTAATTTAAAATATAATTTGCACACAAAAGTCCACTCACAGCGGGCACTACAGGGGTAGAGGCGGGGGTAAATTTTGTAAGCTCGATTTCCGTGCCGTCACTTTTTGTTATTTTTTCAATATTCTTAACTTTTAACAGTGATTTTGGGCGCTCCTCACTCCAAACAACAGGCAAGTTTGTTTCGATTCCTTCTTTTTTAAGACGCGACAGAACATTTTTTGTAAAAGCGCATTTTGATGTAATTTGCGAAATGTCACTAACCTTGAGCCTTTGGGCGTCAACCCTGTTTCCCGCGCCAAAGGATGTTACGATATTAATTTTATTGTTATAGCAATATTTAATAAGGGAAATTTTAGCCCTCAGAGTGTCTATTGCATCAACGACAAAGCTAAAATTTTGTGAAAAAATTTCATTGTTTTTATCAGAGTCATAAAAATCATCAAAAATTACAAGGTTAACCTCAGGGTTTATCTCTTTAAGTCTTTTTTCAAATACTTGCGTCTTTTTTAATCCTACGGTTGAATTTGTTGCAATAATTTGCCTGTTTATATTGCTTTTCGACACAACATCAAAATCAATAAGCGTAAAATTGCCGACTCCTGCTCTGCAAAGAGCTTCAAGCGCGTAGCCGCCAACTCCGCCAAGACCAAAGACTGCAATATTCAAACTTGTTAAAAATTCCTGAAAATCATTGCCCCAATACATTATATTTCTTGAAAAAATCTCGCTCATCAGCCCTTAACAGCCCCTTCGTTTTGACCAGATATAAA
>DVJQ01000031.1 GCA_018716625.1 Candidatus Galligastranaerophilus intestinavium
TTTTTGAAAAATAAATTTGAGAATAAAATTGTATATATTGGCACAACCGTTACCGCATTGGCTGATGTTAAAAGTACCCCTGTGTCGTTTATGTATCCGGGGGTTGAAACACACGCTACATTTTTAAATAATATTTTGGATAATAATTTTATAAAACATTTAAGTTTTAGAGCAGATATTATAATCTCGATTTTAATATGCTTTTTTATAGGTTACCTGATTTTAAAATTGGAATCCGTCCCACTCTCTATTTTATGCTCAGTCGCTATAATTGCTCTTTATTTAATTTTAACACTTTTTGCTATGGACTTTTTTAATCTTTGGTTGGGTGTTGTGCTGCCCGTTTTCTCGGCGACGGTTATAATTATTGCAGCATATATTGCAAAATATTTGTTAAAATCAAAAGATTATGAACATACCTATAAGCTTGCAGTAACAGATGGTTTAACAGAACTTTATAACCATAGATATTTCCAAGAACAGATGATTCAAAATGTTGGAAATGTCTGTCGTTATGGTGGTATTTTCTCGCTTATTTTAATTGATATTGATTTCTTTAAAAAATTCAACGATACATTTGGGCATCAAAGCGGGGACGCTATTTTAAGGCAAGTTGCACAGACAATTAAAAAGAATATAAGAACAAGCGATATTGCATGCCGCTATGGCGGAGAAGAAATGTCTATAATTCTTACAAATACAAAAAAAGACGATGCAATTACAACCGCAAAGAAAATCTGTAGCGCAATCAGAGATAAAAAATTTGAGCTGCAAGACGGTACAAAAACACATGTTACGATAAGCGTCGGTGTTGCAAGCATGCCAAATGACGGCAATAGCCCTCAAGAAATCATTGAATATGCGGATAAATGTTTGTACAAAGCAAAACAGGGCGGACGCGACAGGGTAGAGAGCGAAATTTAAAGTTTTTATATACCAATTTGTGCAATTTGCGCATAATTTTTATTCGTACTATAATTTTCTCAAAATGATTTGAAAGGTTATTATATGGTAAATTCGGTTGTAGTAGTGGGCAGAGTCGGTCAAAACCCCGAGATGAAATATTTTGACAGCGGAAAAGTCCGCACAAGTTTTTCTGTTGCCGTAAATCGTTGGAATCCGCGCACAAAAGAAGAAACAACCGACTGGTTTAACATAGAAGTTTGGGATAAGCAAGCTGAAATTGTCGGCGAGTGGGTGAAAAAAGGCACGCTTGTCGGTGTTGAAGGCAGGCTTGCTGTGAGCAAATGGCAAACGCCGGATGGCGAGATGGCAGAGCGCTATTTAATTCGCGGTACAAATGTACGCTTGATGGGCTCTAAAAAAGACGAGAATTAGTTATGATTTTATCCAGTACAATCGGAATTATTGCTGACGATTTGACAGGTGCAAATGATACTGCCTTACAGTTTTTTATAAAAGGCTCAAATACCGAGATACTCTTGGGGTATAACGATGAGTTGCAAAACCATATCAATGTGGGGACTTGGGCTGTTTCAAGCGAAACAAGAAACATCGATAAAAACGAGGCGGCAAAAATAGTTTATGATACTGCAAGTGTTTTAAAAGACAAGCTTAACGTCGAACATTTTTACAAAAAAATTGACTCTACCCTAAGGGGAAATATTACATATGAAATTTTTGCCGTACTTGAAGCTACTGGCAAAGACGCTGCTGTTGTCGCCCCTGCTTATGTACAGGAGGGCAGAATTACAATCGGCGGGTACCAGCTATCAAAAGGTGTTCCCATTGAGAGAACCGATGCTGCGCGCGACCCTAAGGCGCCGATTTATGAGTCTTATGTGCCTGATATATTAAAAAAATCCTTAGGTGATAATGCAAAGTCAATGGTTGATTCAATTGAACTCAATACGGTTGCAAAAGGCGCGGGCCCTATTGCACAAAGGTTGAACGAACTTATCGGAGCCGGTAAAAAAATAATTGTTGTGGATTGTGTTTCGACAATTGATTTTGAACAAATTGTACTTGCAATGCAAAAGTCACAATACAATATTTTGCCTTGCGGCTCGGCAGGACTTGCTCAAGCGCTTGCCCCCCTTTGGTTGGGTGATATGAAGGTAAATAAAGCCACAAAAATGGTGCCAAAGTTGCCGAAACTTATTCTCTCGGGTTCTGCAACAAAACTGAGCGCTTTGCAGATTCAAAAGCTTGAAGATGAACCTGACTATTCAAACGATTCTTATTTCTTGCGTCTTACCTTAAAAGACATTATAAACGGTGTCGGCGAAAATGTTGTAAAAAGAATATGTGATAACCTTGTGCAGAATAATATTGTGGCGGTACATGTCTGCAATATTGCCCAAGAGGTTGATACGGATGAGGCAAAAAGTCTTTTGATTGATGAGGGAATTACAAAAGAAGCCTTGTCAAAAATGATTACAAATTATTTTGCCCAACTTGCAAGCGAAATTAAAAAGAGGGCGGAATTTATTTTAATTACTATAGGCGGTGAAACTTCGCGCGCGTGCTGTGAGGCAATAGAGTCAAAATATTTACAGGTAGTGGACGCAATTTTACCTGCTATTCCCTTGTGTATAGATTCATCTGCACAGCTTGTGGTTACAAAATCGGGAAATTTGGGTACTTCTTCTACTTTGGTTGAGATTATTCAATATTTAGAGCATCATCAAAATGTATAAAATAGCTATTACAACGGGCGATATAAGGGGTATTGGCGCAGAAATTACTCAAAAGGCACTAAAGAAGCTTAACCTTCCTGCTGATGATGTTTTAATTATCGGTCAAGAAATTACTAAAGACTACAGGGTAATTAAAATAGATGATTCAATTAACGGCGAATTTTGTTACAGGTCGCTTGAATGTGCTGCTCAGCTTGCACTTGAAAATAAAATCGGTGCGATAGTGACGGCACCTGTTTCAAAATTTGCACTTTTAGAGGCGGGATATAATTTTTCGGGTCAAACGGAAGTTTTGCAAAAGCTTTTTAACAAAAAGGCTGAAATGCTTTTTATTGCGGATGACTTTCGGGTAATGCTTTTAACAAGGCATTTGGCGTTGAAAGATGTAAAAATTGACTTTCAGATGATTGTTGATAAAACATTAAGGCTTAGTAATTTTTTAAAGGTATACTGCAAAATTAATTCTCCAAAAATCGCGCTTTGTGCACTTAATCCGCATGCGGGAGAAGAGGGGATGTTGGGCAGAGAAGAAATTGAGATAATGACTCCTGCTGTTGAAAAATTGCAAAAGTCAGGTGTTAATATCATTGGACCAATGAGCGCAGACGCGCTTTTTGCAAAAGTCGGGAAAAAATATTTAAGCTCTCAAAAACAAGATTATGATGCAATTATCTCCTGCTATCACGATCAGGGGCTTTGTCCCGTTAAGGCTTTGTGTTTTGATAAAACCGTTAATACATCAATCGGGCTTGATGTAATAAGAACTTCGCCGTCTTGCGGAACGGCATATGATATTGCAGGCAAGGGTATTGCAGATGAAACAAGCATGGTAGAGGCAATAAAGTTGGCGTATAAGCTTAATAAAACTTAATGAAGATATACTACAATTGTAAAAAATAGTGTATAATGAAATTGTAAAGTTTAATTAAGCGTGAGCAGATATGTCATTTAACATTAGTGGCCCTTCAAATGTTCCATCCATTCAAGAGGCGCAGAGCATGATGAATAACGGCGGCGGCGGGAATTTGGGCTACTTTATGCGTCAGGAACCTGACGAGGAGATAAAATTTGTTGATAATCAAGGTGAAGATTCTTTTGAAAAAACTCTTGATGAAAAGGTTGAAACAGATACATATATCAGCTTATTTGACAGGCTAAAAAAGTTATTTAGAAAAATTCGTCTTGCAATTGCAAAGTTTATAATAAAGCAAAAAAATAAAAATTGACTTTGTTTTTACAGGCATTAAAAACAAGCTATGATAAACTTGTTTGATTTATTTTTTAAAAAGTCTGCTTGTGCACACACAAATGCTTTGATTAATGCAAATGAAGGCTATTGTCCTGATTGCGGCGCATATGTCAAAAAATATTTTTATATTGTGCGTTGTTCAAGGTGTGATGTAAAAAGGGAGGCAAAAGTCTATTTTGGTGACATTTTGCCGAAAGAAAAATTTTGCACAAACTGCGGCTCAAAAGAATTTTATGTTGAAAAATTAGAAAAAATCAGTTTTATTGACGTTGCTTACGCAATTTATACAAAAGAGGAATTAACGCAATCTCAAATTGAACTTGCCTCTGCTCAAATTTGGGTTGATGATGAAAACAAAATGCCCGTTAAATATTTAACGGGCAGTGTCTAAGTTTATTACAGATTTTCTTCAAACCCCGGTGAGCGCTCGGGCAAATTTTGATAACCTTTGTTAGAAATTACAAATTTTCTTATATAAGCACTTGTGTAGTTTCCTTTTTTGAAAAGTTTTTTTATCACGTTTTCCCGCTCTACAAGAGGATGTGAGATATTTTGCAGCTCGAGATTATCCTCGCTAAGTTGTGTCCACACTGCAGCCTCAAGCGTCCAAGCATAGGTTTCTTCATTTAGTGAATTAAACTCGTCCTGATGAATTGCTTCATGGGCTAAAAGTGCTGCCAGTGCCTCTTTCGGTGCACTTTGGTGTTTTTTGTTTATGTATATATATAATTTCCCCGATTTTTTCCAGCCCAGTGCGTCAAAATTTGCGTAAGCGGGGTTTATTTCAGACAGGTTTTTAAATTCAATTTTAATGGGGCGCCTTGTCAGGTTATCTCCTAAAATTGCTTTTCTTGAATATTCGCCGCTTGTTTGTTTTAAAAGCTCAAGCGCTTCTATCACATTTGTGTCTTGAGTGCTTTTTTTGTAAGTTTTTGCAAGACCCTCATCAATAAGTGCGCTTGGCACTTTTGGCGGCTCTACTATCGCATATGATGTACTAAACAAACTAAGGGCTAAAAATGCCCCTAATAAAGGTATTCTAAACTTTTTCATAATACTCATCCTTAAAAAACTCCTCGTATAAAAATATTATGACATGTTTATTTTATAAGGAAAGTTTTTTGAAAATCTAAATTTCTCTTTTTTGCTCCTGAGTGCCGTCAGATAAGTTTTTGACAGTATAAAAGCCTTTTTCTATTTCTTCTTCACCGAGAATAATTGCATAATTTGCAAGTTTTGCTGCTTTTTCAAGCTGCTTTGCAAATTTGCGATTTTGCATGTCAAAGTCGCAACTGTAACCTTTGTGTCTTAATTTTTGGCAAAGTTTTATTGCTTCTTGCGAGTATTTTGAAACAACAAAATAATCAAGTTTTTTCTGTTCAACTTTTTTTACAAGTTCAAAAAGCCTCTCAACTCCCATTGCCCAACCGACCGCAGGAGTAGGCGTGCCGCCGAGCATTTCAACCAGTCCGTCATACCTTCCTCCGCCGCAAACTGCACTTTGAGAACCAAGAGAGCTGCTTTTTATTTCAAAAACAGTCCTGTTGTAGTAATCAAGCCCTCTTACAAGCATTTTGTTGCGCTTATATTTGATACCCAGAGCACTAAGGAGTGTTTGAACTTCTTCAAAATGTTTTGCGCACTCATCACAAACAAAATCACTCAAAACAACTTTTTTAATTTCTTCCCGTTCAAAAATTTTCCGACAGTTTTCGTCTTTGCAATCAAGCATTCTGAGCGGATTTTTTTCGTATCTTACTTTGCAATCTTCACAAAGTTCGCCCAAGTATGGTTTTAAAACTTCTTTAATTGAATTTCTGTAGTTTTCGCGGCATTTTGGACAGCCAAGTGTGTTTAACTCCACCTCTAAGTCAGCCACACCTGTTGATTTTAAAAACTCTTGCGCCATAAGTATGGCTTCGGCGTCTGCTGTTGGGTTTTCAACGCCAAAAAGCTCTATTCCGACCTGATGAAACTGTCTTTGGCGACCTGCTTGCGGGCGCTCATATCGAAACATGGGACCAAAATACCAGAATTTTTGCGGCGGTGATTGTCTTGAAATATTGTGTTCAATGTAAGCACGTACTACTCCCGCGGTATTTTCGGGGCGAAGCGTAATCGAGTTTTCACTCTTGTCTTTGCCGCCTGTGCAAAAAGTGTACATTTCTTTGTTTACAATGTCTGTTGAATCCCCGACCCCGCGTTTAAAAAGCTCTGTTGCTTCAAAAATCGGAGTTCTTATCTCACTGTAATTTGCACTTTGAAAAATTTCTTGCGCATTTTGCTGAATTTTTTGCCAAGTTAAGGTATCAAGTCCTATTATGTCTTTTGTTCCGCGTTGTGCTTTTATCATTTCTCTTTTCCTGAATTTCCAAGGAGTATTTTACTATAAAACTAAAATTTAATCAGTATTTTTATAACTTCACAAATCTTTTTAAGTTTATTCTTTGGGCAATTGGTTAACAAAAGTGTAATGTTGTTTATAATTTCATTGTCATTTTGCCCCAAAAGCAGCTCTGCAGGAGTTATTTTAAAGGCTTTGCATATTTTATCTATAGTATCTGCTGTCGGTTGGTAACGGTTCCTTTCAATATTTGAAAGCCCTTGAATACTTATGTCAATTTTTTCGGCAAATTCTTCCTGTGTAAGATTATTACTCTTTCTTAAATTTTTAATGCTTGTATTGATTAATTCCTGATACTTCATTGTCACAACTTATAATAAATCGTCAAATGCTATAATAAACTAATTGTTTATAAACATGGCTAAAAATGTAATAAAATGTTAAAAAATACCCTTAATACAGCAATAAAATTTATTCATGTTTTTTCTTATATGTATAATAGTAAAATGTATAAGGAAAGGAAGTAAAATGAAAATTGGTTCAATTTCAAGCACTAATACATTTAAAGGTGCTAATGAGTCTGCATCTGTAAGTGTTCCTAATAAGGAAAAGAACGTCAAAGAAGTTATAAAAGATAACAAAGGCAAAATTGCTCTCGGACTTAGTGCACTTGCTGCTGTCGGTGTTGCTGCAGTTGCTATTTCAAGAGGAAAAAAGCTTCCTTCCGAACTCAGTCTTGATGACTTTAAAAAGATAGGAAAGTTTAATAAAGGCGCAGCCACTGTTAAGGGTAAACCTTTTAACGGTGTAATTAATGTTACAAATCAAAAAGGTAATTATGCCCTTGAATACGCTGACGGTGTTTTAAAATCATCAACATTCAGCAAACGTGTAAGCGGTAGTTTAGATGGAGAAGTACCGAAATTTAAAAAAGTGTACAGTGAAAAAGACGGTACAAAAGTCATACAACATTTTGACCGTACATATGTTTCAAAAGCCGATAAAAACGGTCAAAAAGTTGCAAGTTTGGAATGGGTTCCAACTGAAAAAATTACAATTTCTGACAGCAAGGTAGTTAAAGAACGTATGGGTACAACGGGTGACATACTTAGAGATGTTGCAGAAAAACAACAAGACGGCAGCTGGAAAAAAACATTCCAGGGTATAGATCTCGGATTGGATGACAATTATATAAATAAAAATTATTCAAGGCATTTTGTTTATACTTATGATGAAGCAGGAAACGTTGTTGATAAAAAGCGTGTTTATCGCAGAAAACCTTCTATAAATTCAAATGAGCAGTTTGTAAAACAGTCCAAAAATTACATAGATAAAAACGGCAACAAAGTGGTTGAAACTATAAAGAATGGTGAATTGTATGCAAGGCAAACTACAAAAATAGCTGATGACGGTTCAAAGCAAATAGTTGTTGAATATTTTGACAAAGGCAGCAAGGGTTACAAAAAAATTATTAATATTGCAAAAGATGGTACAAAACAAATAAGTGAAATCGGTACGGATTCTTTAGTATTTTAAAAAAGCAGGCATAATGCCTGCTTTTTAGTTTTTCTTTTCACCAAACTTTAAATATTCTTCAATAAACCCATCTATTTCGCCGTTCATGACAGCATCAACGTTACCCGCTTCATAGCCTGTTCGGTGGTCTTTTACAAGTTTGTAGGGATGAAAAACATAAGAGCGAATTTGCGAGCCGAAATTCACATCCATAACTTCACCCTTTAGTCCTGCAAGTTTTTGTTCGTGTTCCTGTTGTTTTATTGCAAGGAGTTTTGAGGCAAGCATTTGCATGGCGGTTTCCTTGTTTTGCAGTTGAGAGCGCTCTTGTTGACACTTAACGACAATTCCTGTAGGTTTATGATAAATTCTTACTGCCGTTTCTACCTTGTTTACGTTTTGACCGCCCGCGCCTCCCGAGCGCATTGTTTCTACTTCAATTTCATCGGGAGGTATTGTGATTTTCTTTTCAAAATCTTCTATAACGGGCGTAACTTCAACCGAAGCAAAGCTTGTCTGTCTTTTGCCGTTAGCATTAAAGGGTGAAATTCTAACCAGTCTGTGCACCCCTTTTTCGGCTTTTGAGTATCCATAAGCCCACTTGCCCGATATTTTAATTGTTGCAGATTTAATACCTGCTTCTTCTCCGTCTGATTTGTCCAAAAGCTCGCAATTGTAATTATGCAACTGCGCCCAGCGCATATACATTCTCAAAAGCATTTGCGCCCAGTCTTGAGCGTCAGTTCCGCCTGCGCCGGAGTTTACCGTTAAAATAGCGTCGTTTTTGTCGTATTCCCCGCTTAGCATTTGCTCTAAATCAAACTTATCAAGTTCTTTTTCAAGCTCTTTTGCGCGACTCAGACTTTCTTTTATTAAACCCTCGTCATCCAGCTCAAGACTTAAAAGGGAGTCTTCAAAAATGCCGTTCCACTTTTCAAAATTTTCTATTGACGATTTTATCTCTTTTTGTTCTTTTAAAAGTTTTGAGGCTTCTTCCTGATTATTCCAGATGTTTTCATTCTGCAATTTTTCATCGAGATTTTTTAGAGAATTTTTAAGTCCGTCAATGTCAAAGACACCTTCTTGCCGTATCAAGTCGCGGCTTTAGGGGTGTGAGTATTTGTTTGAGTTCTTCTTTTGTTTCTGACATAAAAACATTTTACTATAAAAATGTTTTTGATAAAATATTGGGTGTTTGAAAAA
>DVJQ01000032.1 GCA_018716625.1 Candidatus Galligastranaerophilus intestinavium
TTATTTTTTAAGAGATTTACAAAAAAATCGTTTTCAAATGTATGTTCTCTCCAAAAATCACAAAAATGTATTTTTATTTTTTCCATAATAACCCGACTAGATTTTATTAATTTGTTTGCCTAAAAGCCACATATCAATATTTTCAAAAACAATTTTTGCCCTTTTTAGCATTGACTCTTTACTTGCAAAGGCAATGTGAGGAGTTAAAAGAGTGTTTTTTGCTTTCAAAAGGGGTTCAGAATCATCTAAAGGAGGCTCAACATCAAAAACATCAACGGCAGCAGCCCTTATCATGTCGTTATTTAAAGCCCAAGCCAGAGCACTTGAATCAACAACTCCGCCTCGTGCCGTATTAATTAAAATTGCGTCTTTTCTCATGTAGGAAAGTGTTTGTTTATTGATAATATGTCTTGACTTTTCGCTTGCACTGCAGTGCAATGTAACAATATCCGACTGCTCCAGCATATCTTTCAGAGGAAGATAGGTTATAATATCCGTATTTTGCTTGTTTGAAAAACCGTTATAGGCAAGAATTTTACAGCCAAAAGCACTTAAAACCCGCGCAACTCTGCTTCCTATTTTGCCGGTGCCGACTATCCCGACGGTTTTCCCGCACAGTTCATTACCGATAAGCCCTTCTTTTGTGCCGTATTCTCTGCATTTTTTTTCAACCTCGCGCACGTTTCTTAAAAGCGTCAATATCATACAAATCGTAAGTTCGCACACAGACTCCGTAGAATAGCCCGAAGCATTTGAAATGTCTATTCCAAGACCTTTTGCACGACTGACATCAAGGTGGTCAACCCCCGTAAACGCCACATTAATAAATTTCAGTCTTTTTGCGCTCGAGATAACCTCGCCCGACAGTGGCATGTTTGCAATAATTACAATATCGGCATCTTTAATCTGTTCTTTTTGAACCTTAATATCATCCGACCTGTTATAAACTTTAAAGTCATGTCCTTTGTCTTTAAGCTTTAAAATATAATCATTCAATATGCTATCATCAACCCCTAAGGATTCCATTAAAACTATATTCATTTTTCACCTCGCCGTTACAAGTATATTCTACACCAATTTTTTGTTTATGATAAAATTATTTACGCTGAAATAAACTAATGGAGAACATTTTATATGAAAAGCGAATTTTTTAAACGAACAAAAATCGTTGCTACAATAGGCCCTGCAGTTGATAACGAACAGGCAATTTGCGAACTTATAAAGGCAGGTGCAAACGTTTTCAGGCTCAACACCTCTCATGGAACAATGGAGGATCACAGAGCAAAATTTAAAATGATAAGAAAAGCATCGGACAAACTAAATACTTACAGCGCAATAATGGTTGACTTGCAAGGTCCTAAAATAAGGGTAGGCAATCTTAAAAGCGAAATTGAACTTAAAAACGGGCAAAAAGTAGTATTTGAACACAAAGCCGAACAAGATGAAACAGATATCATCCCTGTTGATTACGAAGGCATATCAAAAGATGTTACAAAAGATTCCAAAATTTTGCTTGATGACGGTAAAATTGCCGCAACCGTTGATGAAGTTAAAGACAACAAAGTGTTTGCAACAATCACTAACGGCGGAATTTTAAAATCAAGAAAGGGTCTTAACATACCCGGCTCAACAGCCTCACTTGCAGCAGTTACACAAAAAGATGTCGAATATATAAAATTTGCGGTCGATATGGGCGCAGACTACATAGCGCTCTCTTTTGTAAGACAAAAAGAAGATGTACTGTTGGCAAAAAAATATATAAACGACTACAGCGCAAATATTCCCGTTATTGCAAAGCTTGAAAAACCACAGGCGATAGAAAATCTAAAAGAAATAATTTCCGTTGCCGACTGTATTATGGTGGCTCGCGGTGACTTGGGAATTGAGCTCTCCCCTGTTGAGGTACCGATATGCCAAAAATTAATAATAAGAGAATGCAACAAACAGAAAAAACCTGTAATTGTTGCAACACAGATGCTGGAGTCTATGATTTGCGAACCAATACCCACAAGAGCGGAAGTATCCGACGTTGCAAATGCAATAATAGACGGGGCAGACGCAGTTATGCTCTCCGGTGAAACATCTGTCGGAAAATTTGCAACTCAAGCCGTACAAACCATGTCAAAAATCGCACGAGAAAGCGAATCGAGCGTATTTTACAAATTCGACAAAGATTTTGAAATGTCTGAAGATATGGCACTTACAAGGCAAGCAGTGGTTTTCGGCGCAGATAAAATGCTAAAATACGTAAATGCAAAGGCGGTTTTAAGCTTTTCGCATTTTGGATACTCGACAAGGCTTATGTCAAAGCTAAAACCCTCGGTACCGATTATTCTGGTGTCTGATTTAGAAGAAACTTGCCGAAAAATGTCACTCGTATGGGGTGTATATCCGTTTTTTAAAAAATGGGGCGGGGTACTTGATCAAGACTTACTGCTTAGAATTGATGAATTTTTAATAAATGAAACAGGGCTTAAAAAAGGCGACTATGTTGTAATTACAGCGTCCGCACCAAATCTTATTACAGGCAGAACAAACTTTGTAAGAGTACATAAAATTGGTACATAAAAACTGCCCTAAAGGGCAGTTTTTTATTTTATCTCATTAGGAATTGCATACAATACGGTTTCCGAATTTTTGTAACTGTAATGACCAAGCCCAAAACTGTAATTTTCCAGATTTTTGCTCAAATAAAGAGGGATGTTTATAAAGTCATTATCGGTATGATAGATTGAAATTGCAAGCTGGGGACGATATTTTTGAATTGTTTTAATTGCACCCTCAAGTGCCGGCAACTCTGCACCTTCAATATCCATCTTAATAAGGTTAGGAGGAAGTATATCATTCCTTTTGATATAGTTATCAATTGTTGTAACATTAACTTTACGTTCAAGTTCATTATAAATTTTGCTGTTAAATTTCTTTGTTGAAATATCTTTTAGCATTGAACCCGATAAAAGCGTTGTATCCAATGCAAACACAGCCTGAGTATCTTTATCGGCAATTGCCGTTTCTATTATTTCAACAATATTTTCTCTTTTTAAAATAGCATCCATCGCAGGATTTTTTGCAAGGTCGTATATTGCCTCAAAAGCATATATCTTTTTTAGATTGGGAATTAATTTTTTAAAAGCAAGAAAATTTCTACCGTCAAAAAAACCCAAATCATAAATTACATTAATTTTATCCCTTACAATCCTGTCTACATATTGTTTGTATATGTTTCTGGCATTATAATAAAGGCGTAAGCCATGATTTTTATACGCATAATCGACCATACCGTCATTTACAAGGCATATTCTGGAGGAAAATATTAATCTAAAAAGCTCTTTATCGGCTTCATCGTTAAAAATATCAAGTATTTTATCGAGATTTTCATCGGTTAGCGGGGAATGCGGGTTGCGATAATGATACTCAATAAATCTCTCCTCAGGAAGAAAGTTAATGCCGTAATACTGAAAAATATTCATCACCAAGGAATAATCTCTTCTTGTAGAGCTGACAACAAGGTCAATATCTTTAAGCTCATCCACACGAGAAAAGGGTAAAATATCTATACCTTCAACATTTCCCGTATTGTATGTATCAATAAAACATTTAACCTTAACATCAGGACGATATTTTTTTATATCATTCAAAATTCCTCTGCCAACAATGCCAGAGCCAAATATTGCAATATTTGCATTTTGTTTAATTTTGTCAAAAAAAGTTGTTTTTAAATGTTCCTTAATCATTTCATCTCCTTCAAACCGAGGCTATCTCTAATATGGTTTACAATGTTACAACCGACTCCTTCCTTGGGATAAAAATACTCCTTTCTGATAACTTTTAAACGCTTCTTTTTAGTCGGGTCATTTTTATCAATCAAAAGTTGTTTGAGTAATATCGGAATTTCGCTTAAACTCTTTGGAATATAAAAGGTTTCTTTCATTTTTAAACCGAATTTATTAAAACCGCATCGCGAACTTTTATCAAGGAAAATTATAGGTTTTGAACTGTAATAATACTCGCCCAAAAAAGATGAGCAATCAGTCATCAAAACATCCGATGTTTTAAAAATATCAAAATAATTACCCTTGTCCCATACGTTTGCATTGTCCAAACTTCGCCACTCGTCCATATATTCCCTAAATTCGTCATTACTCATAAGCCCTTCAAGAACACACTTGTACTCAAGTGAAGGGTGGGGCTTAAAAATAAAGCTATAGTTTTGATTATCTTTTGCAAAATTCAGAAAAAATTTGTAATGTTCTGCAAAATTAGACATCTCAAGCCAACCCAAATCAATTGAGTGATGGGGTGCCCATATTATTCTCGGACGCCTTTTGCCTTCATCTTTCCAAAGCTTTTCAAACTCAGGATTTACATCGGTATAATAATAGTCCATCTTAGGATAACCGCTAACCCTTAAAATGTCTTTGTGCTTTATTTTAGCCGCTTTTTCATAAAACTTCTTATGATAAGGGGACTCGCAAAACATTTTCCATAAATTTGCACTTAATTTTTGCACACCTACAGAGCCCCAACTCTTTACATCAATGGATGAATATCCGTAGGAAACAATGCAGGTAAGGGCATATTTAGAAACATTTTCAGGATGCCACTGGTCACGTATGTACCATGGTTGCTGGTAGAAAACAATATCAGGTTTAAGTGACTCGACACTTATATATTTACCGTCTTTACAGCCGTCTATAGCATCAATATTGAGAGATTTAAAAAATTCGATATTATCCTTTTGAGTGTAACTTTCGCGCACTTTTGTAATCATCGGATAACACAACACAGGTAAAACTTTAAATCTGCCATCCTTCATTAAAGTGTCATATACAGACTGATAACCCCATTTAGAATTTTCTTCAACAACAAAAAGGATTCTTATCGGTTCGGATTTCAAATTACGTTTTTTTATATTTTCTATCACATTGTGATAATTTATCTTGGTGTTAATTTCACAAGAATTCAAAAAAAGCAAGTATTTAACGGTTTTAAAGAAATTGTGCGTGAGTAAAAAATATCTGCAAATATTTTTGAATTTTGAAACAAACTCTAAAAAATTTTCACTTGCACAAACCCTTAATACAGTGTCGAATTTTACACCCTTTGGCAATATATTGTTTGATTTAATCTTAAATAATATAGGAGCAGGGTTAACGGTCATACACAACACAACCTGAACATTCAGATTTTTTATATCATACGGACTGTATATCTTAAATCCCTTATAATAACCCTGAGAATTTTTTAAATATCTGATGTCAGATGTTCCTATAATATTAAAATAATCACTCAAATTATAAGTATCGGCAATAGCATCACAAAATATGCCGTTACCGTATATTAAAACCCTCTTACCCTTGTATTTTCTGGATAGAGCCTTGAGCCTGTTCTCAAAATGTATTTTTTTAAACAATTGAATATATTCACAATATTCTTTATCTTTAAATTCGCAAGATTGATAACCCATAAACAAATCCCCGCAATCAATCGTTCCTTGTTACATCAACAACTTGACCCGTATAACCGCTTAATATTGTATCTAATGACACCTGTGCAACTTTCTCGGGAGAAAGCAAAGAATCAACAGGTTCATCGCCAAAATTTTCAAAACGCATGGGCGTTGCCGTACGCTCAGGATTGATAACATTCACCCTGATACCAAAATTACCCCACTCATCAGACAGCGCCTGAGTTAAATTAACAACAGCAGCTTTCGAAGACGAATAAATTGAATAATCCGCTCTGCCTCTTGTGTAGGAGCTTGAAGTATAAAAAAGCAGCGAGCCTTTTGTCTCTTTTAAATATTTAAACGACTCTTTTGCAACATTAATCGCGCCAAAATAATTTATGGCAATTTCCCTGCTTATATCTTCATAAGAACGCTTCTCAAGACTTCCTGTGTTTAAAACTCCTGCAGTATTTATTACGCAGTCAATTTTCCCGTAAGTTTTGTATACCTCAAAAAGTGCATTTCTTACCAAATCATTTTGACTGACATCAACACCGTTTTGGCGAGAAAAACCGCAGACAACAGCGCCAAAACTCCTTGCTAAATTCATAATCTCAAAACCTATGCCTCTGGAGTGTCCGAAAATGACAAACACTTGATTTTTTAACAAATTTGAATTTCCGCTGTGAATTTTTATCGTCTTTAATTTAAAAAGCTTGTCCGCAATTGCTACATCAAGCGGATAAGTTATTTTCCTGTTGAAAACATCACCATCAACAACAAATACGTCAGAAAGCTTATATCTTAACACAAGGGCACAATCATCAGTAACATTGCAAGCAGTACAATCCGCGCTTGAAAGCTCATGCGCCTTTTTGATTACGGGGAGATAAAAGCACTGAGGTGTCTGACCGCGTCTTAATAATGCCCTCTCAGGAATCTCCGAAATAAAATTGTTATCATCAATCTTTACTATTGTATCTGCGGAGGGAATAGCAACATCAACAGCTTTGTGATGTTTTAGAGCTTCTATACAACTGTCGATTATCTGCACAGACAAGAAAGGTCTGACTGCATCGTGAATTAACACATTGCAATCTTCATTATCAATGGCGCAAATTGCACGATAAGAACTCTCTTTTCTTGTAAGACCGCCGACAATTATTTTACTTATTTTTTTAAAACCGGCATTAGCACATATCTCACGAGTCTTATCAAGATAATCTTTATGAACACAAATAACTATTGCATCAATGTCTTTATGATTTTCAAAAACGCTGATTGTATGTTCAAGAACGCTCTTGCCCGCAATTTTTAAAAATTGCTTTGGTATATTTAATCCCGTCCTCTCTCCTGCACCCGATGCAAGTATAATTGCACAGTTAATCATAAGCTATCCTTGCGTAAATTATAAGTCATTCTTGCCTAAAATAGATAATTTGTCAAATTTTAAGATCACACCTTGTCTTTTTTAATAAAATTTTCTTTAGAGCTACAGAAAACAAAACAGAGGGGTTTGACCAATACGCCATCCTATCTATCCGGTATTGCCGATACCCCATCATGGAATACATCTCTAACATAGGTTCCGCAAACTCACTTATTGAGGGATTGGCATTGTCAAAACCGGTAAAGTTACTGCAAGTGTTTATTAAGTTATCACGCATTTGCAAATACCTCTTTGGGTTTTGAGGAGGATTGTCAAAATCATAAATATCTCTGTTTAACACAAAATCCTTTTCGTTTATAACATCAAATAAGTCCAAAAGTCCGTAATATCTCGGGTCATTCTTGTTATCAAACGGTTGTGCTTTTAAATCAAGCATTAATACCGGAGTATCAAAAACAAGACAAGGAATTGCAGCATGTAACGCCCTTGTGACAACACAATGTGCACTATGATACATATATAATTGCAATTTAGCAAGTTTAAATCTTTCAATTTGATTAAAATACGGCAAGGCTAATCTTGAGATACTGTAAACCTTTCTGCAAGTTCGTTTGGAAATTTCATCAACTATGTATTTTGGCATGTCGACCGCTATAATATGCTCACCTTTTTTAATATTCGGATTCTTTACAAGTGTTGTTGTAAGACATCCTGAAAAATAAGAGGGCACACCTAAATTAAGCAAATATTCCATAGTATTTGTATCTCTGGCACCCACAGGGCCATGAGCAATTAAATACTCAACCAACTTTTTGCTCATATGCTTTCTTGTAATGCACTTTAAATGTACAGAGGTCAAAAGCGGCTCAACATCATCCGAAGGGGGCATATGCCATGGTTCAAGCATCCAAGCGGCATTCATAATCACTTTTGTTTTTATACTCGAGCGATACTTATCCATCCTATCTCGGTGAATATATTCATCAATTCTCGGTAAAAAACGCATTGCGGCAATACTTTGAATATCATCACCGATATTTATTGCACTGTATTTTAAAACTCCGAATTTATAATCTGACATTACAACATTTTACTATTTGTACCATAGTATTTGTCAAGCTTGAAAATATTTGTAAATTTTAATATAATTCACATAAGTATTGTGGAGTGCTAATTTAGATGACTAACGAAGAGTATTTGGAATATTTAAAAAAAGCAGATTTTGAAAAACAACTTGCAAAATTAGAAACAAAATTGAAAAATACGGAAGTAATCCTCTATGGAGCAGGGGAATTTCTTGAAGCAATAAAACACTTTTTTAATCTATCCGGACTAAATGTTGTCGGCATCTGCGACAGAAGGTTTTACGAGGAGCAGGAGGGTAGCCTTTTTTGCGGGTACAAAATAATCCCGTATTCCAAGCTCAAAGATTCAAATACAAAAACCATATTGGTGTGCACGCTTAAATACATAAATATTATTGATAATCTGGAAAAGCTCTTTGCGGGTAAGAAAATAAAAATCGAGCCGTTGGTAAAAAAATCATTTCTATCCGAGATAAAGGAGATTTTCGGTTAATGAATATAAAAGTAATTCTTGCAATATTCAGACTAAAAAACTTTTTGTACAAGGTGCTGCCAAAAGACAGCATAATGTATGAAGTTTGTCTGCTTTTACCGAGGAAAATTATACAGGACACACAGGCAAAAGACTCTGTGCAAAAATATATAGATGAGTATCTGAAAACAGGTAAAGTAAATCTGTTTGAAACAATAGAAATCGAAACAATTAACCGCTGTAACGGTGAGTGCTCTTTTTGTCCGGTTAACAGACGAGACGATAAGCGCGATTTTAAAATAATGGATGAGCAGCTTTTCAAAAATATCATTAATCAATTGCGCGATATGAATTATGACGGCAGAATACAGCTTTTCTCAAACAACGAGCCACTGCTTGACAAAAGAATTTCGGATTTTGCAAAGTATGCAAGAGAAAACTGTAAAAATGCCCACTTGTCACTGTTCACAAACGGGATTTTACTGGATGAAAAGAAATTTAAGCAACTTATACCTTATTTTGATACATTTTGCATAGACAACTACTATGACAACGAAGTTGTGCTGCCAAAGAACATACGTGAAATAGTAAATATATGCGATAAATTACCGGAGTTAAAAAAGAAGGTAATAATACAGCTTATCAACAAAAAAGAAATCAGAAACAACAGGGGCGGACAGTCCAAAAACAGGCACTTTACGTACAAGTTAAAAACCAACTGCAAATTGCCGTTTAAGCAAATTATAGTAAGACCGGACGGCAAACTTTCCCTCTGCTGCAATGATGCACTCGGCACAAATACGCTTGGAGATTTGACAAAAGAAACAATACTTGAAGCTTGGCAAGGAGAAAAGTATAAAAAGATAAGAAATTTGCTTGCAAAAAAGGGCAGAAAAGCCATAGAACTTTGCCAATATTGCGATAATTTTGGCGGGTTCGGACAAAATGAATCAAAAAATCATGTATTCACTGAGGCGCAATTCAGCCAGAAATGGGAAAAAATAAAAGAAATTTAAACTACATCACTTTTGATAAGCTCGTCTTTAATCTTATCAAGACCTGATTTTATTATTCTTGAAATTCTGGATGAAGATATTGAAAATTCATCTGAGAGTTCGTGCAGCTTTTTTTCTTTAAAAAATTTAGACTCTATCAACTCTCTTTCGCGTCTTGGCAAGGTAGATATAGCTTTTTTGATGGCTTGCGAAATTTGCTCAAACTCATAGGACTCCTCGGGAGTTTTTTTTGAATCTCTTACCTCATAAGGCTTGTCACTGTCAAACATTTCATCTGTAGACAAAATTGTTTTATATATTGCTTCACGAATGTCATTTGCCTGTGCTTCAGAGTCCTTTACATTTTGGCGTACGCCTCTCCATCTGTATCGTCGCCTTAATTCATTTCTTATTGCCCATTTTATTGCTGTTGAAAGATATGACTCGTTATATTCCTCTCCATTTTCACGCGAAGAAAGAATATCAACAGTTTGAATACCAATATTTACAAGTTCATCAAATTCAATCAAATGTTGTGAAGATATGCTTTTATACTCTACCTTGGCGATTTTATTTATTAATTCAAGATAGCTCCGCAGTTTTACGTTCTTTTCAATTTTTTGTCTAATATTTTCCATCTTTGTATACCAGAGTATATATAATAGCAAAAAAAATTATTTTGTCACTAGTTTATGATAGAATGTTAACTATATTTTATATCAAAATATATATTGCAACATACTTTTTATATAGAATAAAACAATTGTAACAATTTTGTTGACTTTATTTTATGTTTTATATATTCTGATAAAGTACCCAAGACAGTCGGTGCGAATGCTTAATATCCGACCCAGGTAGCAAAAAGTTTTTTTAATATACTCTTTTGTTATTGTTTTGCGTACAAATGTATTCGCAAGACTTTTTTGTTTATGCGAAATCCCTTTTAGAAAGGAGCGCAATAATGTCAACAAAGGCTTTTAAAAACGAAAAAATCGAATATTTCAAAAAGCAGTTTGAACAGGCAAAAGTTGCTATTGTTACAGACTATCGCGGTTTAAGCGTAGATGAAATTACACAGCTTCGTCGCGCACTGCAAAAAGAAAATTCTGATTTTACCGTTACAAAAAACACTTTGTGTAAAATTGCTTCCAAGGGCACAAATTTTGAAGCTATTGAATCACTTATGCAAGGTCCAAACGCTATTGCATTTGGTTTTGGAGATGAAGTAAGCGCAGCAAAAGTTGTTGCAAAATTCATTAAAGAAAACAAAAAAGGTGAAATCATCGGTGGTGTTATGGAAGGAAACCTTCTTAATGCCGATGAAGCTAAAAAGCTTGCAAATATGCCATCAAGAGAAGAACTTTACGCAAAAATGCTTGGCTCTATCAACTCACCTGCATCAGGCATTGTTTACGGTGTAAACAGTGTTATGAGCGCGTTAGTCAGAGCAATTGACGCCGTTGCTAAACAAAAAGCATAAGGC
Organism: Candidatus Galligastranaerophilus intestinavium; assembly: GCA_018716625.1. Taxonomy (GTDB): domain Bacteria; phylum Cyanobacteriota; class Vampirovibrionia; order Gastranaerophilales; family Gastranaerophilaceae; genus Galligastranaerophilus; species Galligastranaerophilus intestinavium. The sequence goes on from DVJQ01000032.1 coordinate 10,875, forward strand.
ACTATGTTTAAAAGATAAATAATATTGAAAGGATAACAAAATGAGCAACGTAGAAACAATTTTAGAATCTATTGAAAAATTAACTCTTATCGAAGCAGCTGAACTTGTAAAAGCTATGGAAGAAAAATTCGGCGTATCTGCAGCAGCTCCCGTAGCAGTTGCAGCAGCAGCTCCTGCAGCAGGCGCAGCAGAAGGCGGCGCTGAAGAAGCATCTGAAGTAACTGTTGTATTAGCATCAGCAGGCGCTAACAAAATCCCCGTACTTAAAATCGTACGTGAAATCACAGGTCTTGGCTTGAAAGAAGCAAAAGACTTAGTTGACGGCGCTCCAAAACCAATTAAAGAAAACGTTAAAAAAGAAGAAGCTGCCGAAATGAAGAAAAAACTTGAAGAAGCAGGCGCTACTGTTGAATTAAAATAGTAGTTTTAAACAAAATTAAACGACCGTATATTTTATATACGGTCGTTTTTTATATACAAATTAATAGCCAAAAATAAAATCTTACAAATTTTTAACCAAAACAGAAATTATCGCAAATCAAATCTTCTTTTTTTAAACACAGGTAAAAATTTTTTTCACACGTTTTATACCAAATAAAAAGAAAAGGAAGGAAAAATAGATATTCAAGCATAACCAAACATTAAAAAGTTTGCAAAATTCACAGCAGAAATTGCAATATATTTTGTAAACTTTTATTAAATAGGCTATTGATACTATGTTTGTGAGATAATTTTTTTATGGATAACGAACAAAAGAAAATAAAAGTTGCTTTCCCGCATATGGGTACCATTTACGTTGCTTGGGCAGCAGCACTTAAAAAAATGGGTATTGAACCCTACATCCCGCCGTATACAAGCAAAAGAACACTTTCATTAGGCACAAAAAACTCTCCTGAAGCGATTTGTCTGCCATACAAACTTATTTTGGGAAATTTTATTGAAGCAATTGAAGGCGGCGCAGATTACGTTGCAATGATTTCATCCCCCGGAATTTGCAGACTCGGCGAATATGGCAAAAATATAAAAACCGTACTTGAAGATTTAGGCTATCACGCAAACTATATCGAACTTTCTTTGTATGACGGGTTTAAGGGGATGTATGATTTCCTTGTTAATTTAACAGGCTCAAAAAATATAGTTAAAATAATAAGAGCAATAAATATCGCAGTAAGAAAAGTTTTTGCGATGGATGAGCTGCAAAATTTCTTGTCATACCACAGAGCAAGAGAAATAAACTTTGGTGACAGCGAAAAAGCATACAAAAGAGCACTAAAGTACATTATGGATGCAAACACGTCAAAAGAATTGAAAAAAGCACTTAAAAAAGGTTTGAGTGAGATTTCAAATGTTAAAATAGACCCGAAAAAAGAAGTACTAAGGGTTGATTTAACAGGCGAAATATACGTCGTACTGGATGATTTTGCAAATCAAAATATAGAGCGCGAACTTGGAAAGCTGGGTGTTCAGGTGCGCAGAAGCCTTACGGTAAGCGGATTTTTAAAAGACGCAATCATACCAAAAATGTGTAAACGCGGTGAAACACATCTGGAGCGTGCATATAGAATGGCAAAACCTTATTTAATGCGTGACATCGGTGGCGACGCACTTGAGTGCATTAGCGACGTTATGTATGCCCAAGAAAAAGGTACTGATGGGCTCATACACGTATCACCTTTTACTTGTATGCCTGAAATTATGTCGCAAAACATCTTCCCAAAAATGCGCGAGGATGTAAACCTCCCGATTTTAAGCCTAATAATGGATGAGCAAACAGGCAAAGCAGGCTACATCACACGACTTGAGGCATTTGTAGATTTAATGCGCAGAAAAAAACGCCGCAATATAATGCAGTCAAACATACCTGAAACTGTTGCAAAATAAATTACCTCTCGGACGATTTTTTATAATTGCAGCTATGATATAATTTATCTATGCAAGAATTTCCTATACTAGAAATAAAGAACTATTCTTTAGGGATAGAAATAGATAAAAAAATCTACCCGATTTTAAAAAATATAAATTTCTCTTTTTTTAAAGGTAAAATCCACGCCATCGTGGGCGAATCAGGCTGCGGAAAAACAATGAGCGTGATGAGCATATTAAAGCTGCTGCCAAAAAATTCAAAGGTTCTTGGCGGGAAAATAGTGTTCGAAGGACAAAATATTCTTAGCTACAGTGAAAAACAAATGCGACAAATAAGAGGAAGAAAAATTGCACTGATACCTCAAGACCCCATGACAAGCCTTAATCCTCTTTACACAATTGAAAACCAACTTCTCGAAGTCATTATGTTGCACAATGACATATCAAAAGAACAAGCGCTCAAAGTGGCAATTCAAACCCTTGAAAGCGTAGAGTTTAAAGACGCAGAAAAAAGAATTAAGTCTTATCCTCACGAACTCTCAGGAGGCATGAAACAAAGAGTCATTATTGCAATGGCGCTTGCAGCAAATGCGGATATTTTAATTGCAGACGAACCTACAACTGCACTTGATGTTACAATACAGGCTCAAATTCTAAAATTATTGGAAAAAATAAAACTGCAGGGTAAAACCATTGTACTAATAACACATGATTTAGGTGTTGTAGCCCAATACAGCGACGATATATCAATTATGTATTTAGGCGCAATAGTCGAGCGTGCCCAAACAAGGGAACTTTTTAAAAACCCGCACCACCCTTATACAAAAGCTCTAATTGAGGCGCTGCCAGTTAAAAAGGGCAAAAAGCTAAAAAACATCAAGGGTCAACCCTCCCAAATTACACAAATTATAGAAGGCTGCCCCTTTAACCCTAGATGCGAAAAAGCAGACTATATGTGCCATACAAAAATGCCCGAATTAACAAATATCTCAAACTCTAATGTTTCTTGTCATCACCCTTATTAGTTGATTATTTTTTTTGTTTATAATAACCTTTATATAAAGGTTTATTGTAAATTCGTATGGTAGTTATACCAGCCCATGCCAATAGGGGTAGAAATTAAACCTTAGACGGTAAAAAAATGAAAGGACAAAACTATGGCAGTAGCAACATTAGTTGAATTACTAGATGCAGGTGTACACTTTGGACACCAAACTCAAAAATGGAATCCGAAAATGAAACCCTACATTTTTGGTGCAAAAAACGGTATTTATATTTTAGATTTAAGAAAAACATCCGATAAACTGGACGAAGCTTATGAAGCAGTTAGAGAAATGGCTGCAAGAGGCAGAAACATCCTTTTTGTAGGTACAAAAAAACAAGCAATGGATGTCATTGCTCAAGAAGCAACAAGAGCCGGCGCATACTATGTTAACCGCAGATGGTTGGGCGGTATGATGACAAACTTTGAAACAATAAGAGGCAGAGTAAACAAATTAAGAGAACTTGAATCTTTTATGGAATCCGGACACGCTCAAAAATTACCTAAAAAAGAAGTTGCACAACTAAACAGACAACTTGCAAAACTTTCTAAAACTCTTGGCGGTATCAAAGAGATGAAAGGTATGCCCGATATGCTTTTTGTAGTTGACCAAAAGAAAGAATTAATTGCAATTCAGGAAGCAAACAAATTAAACATTCCGGTTATTTGCCTTGCAGATACAAATGCTGATCCTGACGGCATTGACTACATCATCCCCGGAAACGACGACGCATTGCGCTCAATTAAACTTGTAGCTTCAAAACTTGCAGACGCAATTTTGGAAGGCAAAGAACTAAGACAAAATAAAGCTGCCGAAGGTAAAAAAATTGAAAAAATCGAAGCAGCAGATGCTAATGTTACAGCTGAATAAAAAAGGAGTAAAACTATGGAAATAAAAGCCTCTATGGTAAAAGAACTCAGAGATAAAACAGGTGCAGGCATGATGGATGCTAAAAAGGCACTTGTTGAAGCTCAAGGAGATATGGAAAAAGCAGCAGAACTTTTAAGACAAAAAGGTATAGCTTCTGCTGATAAAAAAATGAGCAGAATAGCAGCAGAAGGCGTTGTTGCTTCATTTATCGAAGATAAAGTCGGCGCAATGGTTGAAATGAACTGCGAAACAGACTTTGTTGCAAAAAATGAAAACTTCAAAGACCTTGCAAATATGATGGCTCAAGCAGTTGCAAAATTAAACCCGAAATCCGTTGAAGAAATGCTTGAAATGGATTGCCCCGTCTGCAAAAAGAAAATCGACGATGTAATTAAAGAACAAATTGCAAAAATCGGCGAAAAAATCACAATCAGGAGATTTGTTCGCTACGAAGCACCCTGCTGCGTTTCTACATACATACACAACGGCAAAATCGGTGTTTTACTTGAAACAAAATGCGAAGGCGCATGTACAGATGAAACAAAAACAATTGCAAAAGACATTTGCTTGCACATAGCTTCATCAGCTCCCGAATTTGTTTCCAGAGATCAAATTCCTCAATCTGTAATCGATGAAGAAACAAGGATTGAAATGGGCAAAGAAGACCTTGCAAACAAACCCGAAGCAATCAGAGCAAAAATTGTTGAAGGTCGTGTTAACAAACAAATGGCTCACAAGGTTCTTTTGGAACAACCATTTGTTAAAAACCCTGACGAAACAATTGAACAATTAATCAAAGGTAAATTGTCAATTGTAAGATTTGACAGATTTGTTCTTGGCGAAGGCTTGGAAAAAAGACAAGACAACTTTGCGCAAGAAGTAATGAATCAAATCAAAGGTTAAATATAAAAAATCAAAAAACGCCCTCTTTTAAATAAAGGGGGTGTTTTGTTTTACATGCCCCATGTTGATGATAAAATAAAGTTATGTTTGAAGTTAAAATAGAAACAAGCTTTTCTGCTGCACACCATTTGCTGAATTATAAGGGCAACTGCGAAAATCAACATGGGCACAATTGGAAAGTCGAAGTCTACGTTCGCGGGTGTGAACTTGATAAATCTAACATACTGGTTGATTTTAAAATTTTAAAAAAGACAGTTAATGAAATAATTGACTATCTTGACCACAAAGACATAAACGAGTTGCCTGAGTTTGCAGGAGTTTCGCCAAGTTCTGAGTATATTTCAAAATTTATATACGAAAAAGTAAAAGAACACTTTAGGGGTGTTTCAAAAGTTAATGTATGGGAAACGCCCACATCCAGAGCATCTTATTGGGAGTAAGGAGTTAAAATGCACATACTGCAAGCCGTAATAGTTGGTGCAGTACAGGGAATAAGCGAATTTTTGCCTATTTCAAGCTCGGCACACATTGTTTTTGCACAATCTTTATACAAAATTGCAACAGGTGCAAATTTTTTAAATGAAGTCGGCTCAGAGGAAATATTTTTTGACATAATCGTTCACCTTGCAACCCTTCTTGCGGTATTTATTTTCTTTAGGAAAGATATATTTGAAATACTAAAAGCTTTTTTTCTCGGCCTTAAAAATAAAGACTACACAAATCCCGACTTTAAAACCGCAATTTTTATACTTGCTGCAACCCCAATAACTTGTATTGTTGCACTAATTTTAAAAGAACCCACCCATGCACTTGTTGAAAACCCAAAAATTGTGAGCCTGTTTTTAATTATTACAGGTTTTATACTTTACTTTAGTGAAAAATTAAAAACTCAAAACAAGGAAATGAATTTAAAAACGGCGCTATGGACAGGGTTGGCTCAAGGGCTTGCAGTATTTCCGGGGCTTTCTCGCTCGGGTTTAACTATTGCAACTCAAGTTTTTTCAGGCATGGATAGAGTAAAAGCTGCAAGATTTTCGTTTTTAATGAGCATTCCTATAATTTTAGGCGCCTCCATGGCTTATCCCATGCTCGAAATGGACTTTTCACAAATGGCAAACTTCAACTACAGAGCTATATTTTGGGGCTTTATGACGTCTTTTATTGTAGGCTACCTGTGCGTTAAATATTTTATGAAACTTTTGGGCAAAGTCACCCTTAAATGTTTCTCGTATTACTGTTTTGTCGTCGGGGCTCTAATGTTTTTACTATTCTCAATCTGCCATCATCTTTAAACACTAATTTATCTTTGTCAGGGCGCTTTTTGACATATTCAATCATTGTAGTGTCTTTATCAAAGTTAAATTTCTCAACCTCAGCCTTTGGCACCATCTCGGGGTATTCCTTGCCATTTGCTAAAAAGCTGTCAAGTGCGACCGTGTACATTTTTGTTTTTGAGGGATTATTAACATCAACGACAGTTTCATTGCCCAGCCTGTCAACAAAACTCAAAAGCAAGAGTTTACCGTTAGAATCTATAGTATATCTTACACCGCTACACTGCAAAAGCCCCGGATAACCGTCAGAAGCACCAAACGAACGGTATGCGGCATTTTTAATTCCCGAAACTATTTGTTCTTCGCTCATTTGGGTTTTAAGCAAATCATTTTTCATTGGTGCGGATTCTTCAATATCACGTTCTGTCAGTTTGCCTGTCTGAGGAATTTTTCTGATGTTTGCACTGTTAATAATTGCCACATCAGTATTTAGCGCATCTCGCATAGAATCAGCAACGCTTGCCGTCCAAGCGGAAGGTTCAATTCTCCTATTCTCAGGCATTTGGGGAACTTCGTCAATAAAACCTACCTGCGGTGAAGTACCAATTTCCGAATCTTTTATCTCCTCAATTACAGAACTTTTCTGCCTGCTTGTTTCTATAAGAGAATTTTTTACCCGAGTTAGAATGCCCTCGGGGCTGAATTGGACATCTAAAATACCATAATTTTCGGCATTTTGCCCCGTTTGAAGAATTATAACCGGTTCTCCTGACTTACTGTATACAAGGTTTTCACCCTCATGTGCACCTTGAATTTTGTCATGAGAGTGTCCGCCGACAATTATATCAACTCCATCAAGCGATTGAGCCAATTTCTCGTCAAGGTCTTTTCCGATATGCGAAAGAATTATAATCTTATTTACCCCTTGAGCTCTTAATTTATCAATTTCTGCTTGGGTATTTCTTACTGTTTCATCATAATTTAATACATCAAAATCAGGAATTTTTTCGCTTGCAACAACAGTTTTTAAATCAATTGGAGAAAGCCCGATAATTCCGTATTTATTTCCGTTTTCCTCTTTAACAAACGAACTTACAACACCCTCCGGCGTTTTACCTTGGGTTGTTTTTAAATTAGAAGAAACAAATTTAGTATTATAGCTTCCTTTAATAGTATCGATAAAAGCTTTTGAACCCGAATCAAGCTCATGATTACCGATAGTGCAGGCATCAAAACCCATATAATTCATTAAATTTAAAATAAGACTGTTTTTCTTTCTGTTGGCTCCTGACCAACTGTCACCGGCAATTAATTTCAAAGTATCAAGCTTTTGTCCTTTGGTACTGGAATCAAATTGCAATGATGCACCCAAAATCCCGCCCATATTATCAGTTTGACCATGCCAGTCATTTGTGTATAAAAGTTTTAATCTTGTGCTGCCTTCAGGAGCAACAGGCTTTTTCAAATTTTGAATATACTTTGTAAAATCTACTCCAAAAGCATAAGGGTCAACAAGCTTTTTTGAAGTTTGTCGATTACTTTGTGTCAAATATTTATAACTCGGGTTACTAACTTGTTCCATACAAGCATAAAACATGTAAATAAAAAAAATTGCTCTAAGCGGAAATTTTTGTAAATAATTTCAAAAACTCGGGGAAAGAGGTGTTAACCCAATTAAAATCTTTGATTAATATTTCGTTTTTACACAACAGACCCGCAACAAAAAAGCTCATAGCAAGCCTATGATCAAAATATGTATCAAGCTCTACATTTCCTAAAAAATTATTTTTATCTCCGTTAATTATAAACCCGTCATCAGTTTCAACTATATCTATACCGATTTTTTTAAGCCCGCAAGCAAGAGAGGAAATTCTGTCAGACTCTTTGTTTCTTAAATCTTGGGCGTTTTTAACAACTGTTTGCCCATCTGCCGCTGCTGCCAAAACCGCAATAACCGGTAATTCATCAATCAATCTGGGTATTATATCGCCTGATATATCGCACCCCTTCAAATCCGGGCTGTATAAAACTTTTATATCCGCAACTTCTTCGTTTGAGACAGTTTTTTTATCGAGGATTTCATATGTCACATTCATTTTGTCAAATACATCTAAAATACCTGTGCGCGTAAGGTTTATACCGACATTTTTAATAATTATTTCGCTGTTTGGGACGATAGCTGCCATAACCATAAAGAAAGCGGCAGATGAAATATCGCCCGCAATTTCAATATCTTTTGGTATTAATTTAGATTTTTGGATTTTTGTATAAAAACCATTTTCACTATGACCTGTTTGAATATTAGCCCCTAAATATTCAAACATCCTCTCACTGTGGTTGCGAGAAAGTGTTTTTTCGCAGACCGTTGTTTCGCCTATTGTATTTACTCCTGCAAGCAAAATGCAAGATTTTACCTGAGCAGATGAAATAGGACTGAAATATTCAATAGGGTTTAGCTTACCCCCAGTAATTTCAAGCGGCGCCTTAAAATCGTTTGACTTAATTTTAGCGCCCATAAGGCTCAACGGTTCAATGACACGCTTCATAGGTCTTTTTGACAAACTCTTATCACCTGTAAGAATGCTTTTAAAATTATAACCCGAAAGTAAACCTGCCAAAAGGCGCATTGAAGTGCCTGAGTTACCGCAATCAAGGGTTTTTGAGGGCGCACAAAGTGTTTTTGGTGATGTTAAAATTAACAACCTTTCATCACTAAATACAACACCACAACCAAGTGCTTTCACAATTTCAAGAGTTGCTCTGCAATCTTGGGCAAAAGAAAAATTTGAGATTTTAATTTTTCCTTCGCAAAGCGCGCCAAAAATCAAACTGCGATGAGAAATGGACTTATCAGGGGGAATTGTTATTACCCCCTTGAGTCCATTAACTTGTTTTTTTGAAATAATATCTTTCAAATTATTCACCAAACGCTATTTCTTTTACAAAATTCGGAACATCAAAAACCGCAGTTTGCATTCTTGTATTGTACAATTTGCAAAGTTTTGAAATTTCATCCGCCCTTTCTTTATCCACCTTTTTATGACAATGAGGCACATCAACCTCATCAGAACAAAATGCCCATGACCAGTAACCGCCGGGGTATGTAGGAATAGGCCCGCAATAAGGTGCAACATTTTTAAACACTTTTCTTAAAAGTTTATACATTTTACCCATTTCAACGACATTAGCAAATGGGGATTCCGACTGAGGAACAACTATTCCTCCGCTTTTAAGAGAGTTTTTTACATTTGTATAAAATTCTTCCGTAAACAAACCTTCCCCCGGTCCCATCGGGTCAGTAGAGTCAATCAGAACCACATCATAACAATTCTTTTTATTTTTAATAAATTCAATTGCATCTTCAACATATACAGTAACTTTTGGATCGTCTAATTTAGATGCAATAGTAGGTAAAAACCTTTTACTTGCTTCTATTACCATACCGTCAATCTCGCACATATCAACACTCTTAACCGATTTATGCTTCAAAACTTCTCTTACCGTTCCGCCGTCACCGCCGCCTATAACTAAAATATTCTCGGGATTTTTGTGTGCAATTAAGGGGATGTGTGAAATCATTTCATGGTAGAAAAATTCATCCCGCTCTGTTGTCATCATAAGTCCGTCAAGTGTCAAGACATTACCAAGTCCCTTGCTTTTAAATATTTCAACTTCCTGATAGGGAGATTTGTCTTTAAAAAGTGTTTCTACTCGCTCTATTGCAATACCATAGTGCAGTTGATTTATTTCATGGTACATATTTTTATCCTTTATTAAACTCTCTTAAACTATTATACAAAAAATTAAATTATTTGCTATAATAAAAACAACTTATGAGAAATGTCATCCTAAAATCTTTTGAAGACTTTATTTCACAGCCTTTGGGAATTTTACGCAATAAAATAATCCAAATTGCCAACTTAAAATCCGATTTTGTAAGTACAAAGTCTGTAAATGTTGAACTTATGGATGACACCGTTCAAGTTAATGTTGTAAATAACGACAATGTATATAATCTTTTATCTGCCGTTGTCTACAAAAAACGTCTTAACGAATTGAGAACTCCAAGTTATGAAAATAAAGAAAGCGACCTTTTTACAAAGCTCTCCAAATCTTAAACTTTGTGTGCAAACGCAATTATGCGAGTTTGCACTTTTGGGACGCTCCAACGTCGGTAAATCAACTTTTATAAATACTCTCTGTAACAATAAAAACCTTGCAAAAACATCAAACACTCCGGGCAAAACCCGTCTTATAAATCTTTTTGAAATAGAAACTACTTCAAAACCTTTTATGATAGCAGATTTACCGGGGTATGGTTACGCAAAAGTATCTAAGGTTGAGCAGGCGCAATGGCAAAAAAATCTTGAGGAATATCTGCTTAAACGCGAAAACCTTAAAAGCTGTATACAGTTCATTGACGCCCGACACGATGTACAAAAAAATGATTTTCAAATGCACGAGTGGCTAACCGTAAACAAATTAAAATGTTTTATTATTCTTTCAAAATGCGACTACATTTCAAGAAATGAAATTTCAAAAAAAATCGCACAAATCAGCAAATATTTTTCAACGGACGTTATTCCATTTTCGTCCAAAAATCGCTTCTATGTAGATGATACACTTAACTATCTTGAAAACTTAATGTAACAAAATTTTAAATCATGTACACAACTTTTAAAAAAATGATATATTTTTATCATGGAAAGTCCGATTTCAAAAAGCTGCATAAATGATTTTACTTTCAAACAAATGATTAAAGAAGCAAAAGCATTGCAAGTTAAAAATACTCTTGATAAAATCGGAGAATTTAACGGTTCACACCAACAAGACATACTTGAGAGAGTACTTGAAAATACATCAGGGTTGAGAGTACGAAATAAGTTTAAAGCATTAAAAAATGCAACAAGAAATTTTTAAATACAGAATAAAACTTACAAAATACGGCGAGTTAAAATATATTTCGCATTTAGATTGGCAGAATTTGATAATTAAAACGCTCAGACGCTGCTCACTAAGTCTTGTTTTAACCGAAGGATTTAACAAAATCCCCAAGACAAGCTTTTCTCCGGCACTTCCGCTTTTTATAGAAAGCGAATGCGAGCTTGTATATTTTCAAACACACAGAGCACTCCCGCAAAATTTCAAGGAAATATTTGAAAAAAACACAAACAAAAACGTAAAATTAATAGAATGTCTTGATTTATCAAAGACTCAAACAAAGCTGCCCGCGCTTGAAACACTTATACAGTGGGCAAAATATGAAGCAAAAGTCGTACTCAACAAAAATGAGAGTATTTTAAATTTTAAAGAGTTAGAGTATAATACGAACAAATGTTTGTCTTGCGATGAAATTTTAATCGAAAGAAAAACAAAAAAAGGTTTAAATAAAGTTATTAATTATCGAAAATCCTTAAATTTTTTGGAATTTAAGGATGGAGTTGTAAGTTTTGTCCTTAAATGCGGTCAAGACCCCATAATCCCCTCCTTTAGGGCAGATGAATTTTTAAAAACCGTTTATGGTGATGACTCTAAGTTTGACGTTAAAAGAGTTTGCTTTTTCGATAAAAACCTAAGAGTTATATAGATTTATAAGGATTTGCATATGTCAAAAAAAATTGTTATTTCAGAAAAAGATAATATCGCGGCATTAATTGAAAATAACAAGGTAAACGAATTTTTTGTTTCAAAGGGCGATGTTCTTATGGGAGATGTTTACCTTGCACGCGTTGATAACGTTTTACCAAGTATAGAAGCCGCATTTTTAGATGTGGGCATGAGTGATAAAATGGCGTTCATACACGCAAATGACATTGCAGGTAAAGGCCCGCTTAAAGACAAAGTTAAACCAAATCAAAAATTAATAGTACAGGTTGAAAAAGAACCCACAGGGCACAAAGGGCCCAGAGTTACAACATCTCTGAGTCTGCCCGGGAGATTTCTTGTGCTTTTGCCGGATGAAACAGGCGTAAATGTTTCAAGAAAAATTGTGTCCAACAAGGAACGCGCCAGACTCAAATCAATAGTTAGTCTGCTAAAACCTGTCGGGGTAGGCGTTATAGTAAGAACTGAAGCAGAAGGACAATCTGAAGCGGAAATTCAGGAAGATATTGAAATTTTGCTTGAAAAATGGAATTCAATAGTAACCGCTGCAGACACAGCAAATCCGCCATGTTTGCTTTATCGCGATCAGGATTTACTCTACAGGGTAATTCGTGAAGCTTGCACTGAGGATGTGGAAGAAATAATAGTAGACACACCTTTTGCGCTACACAGAACAACACAACTGTTGCAACATTGGAATATGAACGTAAAAGTCAATATGCATAAGGGTAACGAGCCTCTGCTTGTTGCAACTGGCGTAAATAAAGAAATTCATGCAGCATTGCAAACAAAAGTTAATTTACCCTTGGGCGGTTATCTGTTTATTCAACAAACAGAAGCCCTGACAGTTGTTGATGTCAACAGTGGCAAATTTACAAGTTCATCATCTCAAGCCGAAACAATTTTAAAAACCAATTTACAGGCGGCAGATGAAATAGCTAGACAGCTAAAACTTAGAAACATTGGCGGCATGGTAGTTGTAGACTTTATTGACATGGTATCAAGAATGGATAAACTTGCCGTACTTGAACACTTTGAACTTGCACTGGAGCAGGACAAAGCAAAACCGCAAATCGGACAATTATCAGACTTAGGACTTGTTGAGCTTACGCGACACAGACAAGGTCAATCGCTGTGCGAAATATTTACCAAAAAGTGCGATAAATGTGGCGGACAAGGCTTTATAATAGAGGATTTAAAATTTCAAACTCCAAACTCACAAGGTGAAGCAAGAGCAAAAATGAATAAAATCAAAGGTCCTTTTGCAGCTAATTTCAACAGCGACGTTAAACCGAATAATAATAACCAAAAATTTAATAAAAAAGACAAAAGAAACAGGTTTAACAAGGATTTTACAAAACAGCAGGAAACTGAAGAGACAGTTCAAAATCAAACAGAAATACAAGAAATTGAGATACAAGCAGACGTTGCAAACGAACAAAAACAACAAAATCCGACAATTTTCGATACTGTTGGCGGCAAAGTAATAGAAATAGAAACCGCAAAACCCGAAGAAAACGCAGAAGTTGTTGCGGAAGTTATTTCGCAAGCTTTGGAAAACCCTCCTTTTGAAGAAACAGAGGAGAAAAAGCCAAAAAAGGTATCAAGAAAGACTAAAAAATCTCAGAAAAAAGAAGCCCTAAAAGCGGAAACACAGGCAGAAAACACTCCGACTCAAGAAGAAACAAATGAAGAAAGCCCTACAACAACAGACGAACAAACGCAACAAAAACCAAAACGCACTGTTAGAAGAGGAAGAAAGGCTAAAAATGCGTAAATTTCTTGTATTTATAATTTCCTTTATAACCCTTTGTGCAAATACGGCTGTATTTGCACAAATTAACGGGCAAGAAGCAATAAATTCAGTTGAAAATATTGAAATTCAAACGGAAAATACACAACAAGTCAAAACCGGTGAAACAAAACAAGAGCAAATTGACAAACTAAATGAAGAAATGGGGTTAGGGGAGCAAAAACAAATTGTAATTGATGACATTAAAAGCTCACCAAACGATAATGTTGCACTTACAAAAAAAGTTGTGCCCGACACTAAATCAGAGCTCACCAAAATGGTAAAAATGTTTTTAAAAGTAATGCTGGCGGTGGCAATAAGTACGGTTATTATTTTTGTTGTGCTTTTATTTGTAAGACGTTTTTACTCACCAATAGTTACTCTTGAAGATTTAAATCAAGACAGTGAAACAAAAAATACACTTGACACGCCTCAAAATAAAAATGACGCGCTAAAAACATTTCTTGATAAAACTAAAGAGGTTTAGCTAGATTACCCCTTGATGAGGCTCTCCATGTGTTTTTAGTAGCAAGTGAACAATTTTTGGCATTTGACAGACAAAGGAATACTTGGAAATTTCAATTGAACACTTTTTACAATCACAATTAATTGAATAACACTCACATGCCTGCTGAGTCCAATTTTGTGTCAAAGAATCCGAAACCTCGCCATTTGTTTGAGGGATAAAAACTTCGGAATTTTTCATATCAACACCTCTGTAACTTACCCTATATTTATATTTTATACCTTATAAGACTTGTTTTTATCCTGTATTTAGTCTATGATTTGTAAATAAATTTAAAATTTTGTTTGAAAAAATATTTTTTGATAAAATAGACTTGTAGGAATTTACATTTTTGGATTATGAAAGATAGAATAACATTACTACTTATAATATCTTGCCTATTAGCTTTTTTGGTTATATTCCAAAACTATTTCAAAACATCCTATGCAGTTGTTTTTTTAATTTCTTTTATGGCGCTATATATGCTCTATATGTACCTTTCAATAAAGCACCAAAGAAGGAAACTTAGAAAAAATCCCCAAAAAGAGGAGTGTAAATACAAGCCTTTTATTTCTATTATGATTCCATGTCACAATGAGCATGAAGTAATTTACGACACAGTACAAAACATTTTAAACGTGAATTACCAAGACTACGAAATTATATTGATAGACGACCGCTCAAGCGACGACACAGCGCAAATTATACAAAAACTTTCAAAAGAAAATGAAAAAATTAAATGTTTAATAAGAGATAAAGACGCTTTCCCCGGCAAATCAGCCGTTTTAAACGATGCTCTTAAAATAGCAAAAGGTGAAGCGATTCTTGTTTTTGATGCTGATGCAAAAATCGAGCCTGAATTTATAAACCTTCTTTTGCCAAAATTAGAGCCAAAAACGGTAGGTGCCGTACAAGCGAGAAAAAATATTATTAATGCCAAACAAAACTTTTTAACAACTTGCCAGTATAACGAGTTTGTATTTGATTCTTATTTACAAATAGGCAGAGATGCCGTAAAAGGGGCGGTTGAGCTTCGCGGAAACGGCGAAATGATTAAGAGAGAAGCACTTGAAGATATCAACGGTTGGAATAATAACACAATAACCGATGACCTAGATATGTCAACAAGATTGCACATTAAAGGCTGGGACATACGTTTTTGCCCCGAGGCTGTTGTCTACGAAGAAGGCGTAATATGTTTTAGAGCGCTTATTCGTCAAAGAAGGCGCTGGGTCGAAGGCAGTATAAGAAGATATTTAGAATTTGCAAAAGATGTATTTACGTCAAAAGATATGTCACTTAGGGTTGGTTTTGACCTTATAGCGTACATTTCAGAGTTTCTCCTCCCCTTTTGGCTTATATCAGAGTTATTCATACAAGCTTTTAAGTTTGTAAGGGGCTATGAAGAAAGTATTTTGACATCAATTTTCTTACTGTTTTGCACAGGAATTTTCTTTGCCTGCGGCTTAATTTACTCGCTTATAAAATATTCGCACTACGACTTTTTTAAAGCACTGTGGCAATCAATGATAACGGCAGTTTACTTTGTTGTTATATGGTTCCCCATTGCAATGTTTATAATATTTAAAATTATTTTCACCAAGAAAACAATGGACTGGGGAAAAACACAACATGGCGTCGTGGATGAATGTTGCAGAGGTATAAACTGATGGAAGAATTTTTGCCTGATTATCACTTTATAGCAATTGGCGGAATTGGTCAGAGTGCGCTTGCAAAAATACTCCTTAAAGAAGGGAAAAAAGTTAGCGGCTCTGATGTTAAAGATAGTAAATATATAAAACAACTTGAAAAATGCGGCGCAAAAATTTTTATAGGACATAGCAGAGAAAATATAATCGGCAAACCTACAATAATAGTTTCAAGCGCGATAAAAGAAGATAACCCCGAACTTATTGAAGCAAAAGGGCGCGGTTTAAAGATTATTCACCGCTCGGATATGTTAAAAATAATCTCCGATAATTATACCGAGTTTATGGGCTTTTGCGGAACTCATGGAAAAACAACAACAAGCGGCTTATGCGCATTTTTACTGTCTTGTGCAAATTTAAAACCTGCCTATGCAATAGGCGGAATAATACCAAAACTGGATACAAACGGCGACTGCGAAGAAAAAAATACAAAATATTTTATTGCAGAGCTGGATGAAAGCGACGGAACAGTTGTTAAATATTCTCCTAGATATACTTTAATTAACAATCTTGAAGCCGATCACCCCGATTTTTACAAAAACGGACTTGAAGATGTTATAAATACTTTTACCCAATTTATAACAGGTCTGAAAGATAATTCAAAAGTCCTTATAAATATTGATGATTTTGGAAATAATGAGTTAATCAAAAAAAACCCGACTTACAGAAATTTTATAAGTTATGCAACTAAAGACAACAGTGCAAAATATGTTGCAAAAAATATTAAACTTGATACACTCTCATCATCGTTTGACATATACAACAGCGGCAAATTACTGGGACAAATAGAACTTTCAATCCCCGGAGAGCACAATGTGGCAAATGCCCTTGGAGTATGTGCACTTTTGATTGAAGCAGGTATAGAATTCAGTTTGTTTGCGCCTTATTTTAGAGAATTTACAGGCATGGGCAGACGTTTTCAAAAAAGCGCGCAAATCGGCACAATAACCGTTATTGATGATTACGCGCACCATCCGGCAGAGATAAAAGCTACGCTTGAGGCTGTAAAAAATTATAATAAAGGCCGAGTTTTTGCAATTTTTCAACCTCACAGATACTCGCGATTTCAAGGGCTTTATAACGACTTTTTAAACTCTTTTGATAACGCAGACTTTGTTGCAGTGCTTGATGTTTACACTGCAGGTGAAAAATATACTGGCGGCAAAACAGCAAAAGACTTTACAGACGAGCTGTCTAAATCAGGTAAAAATGCAAAATACTATACAGGCACAATTGATGAAGCGGCAAGCGAGATAGTAAAAGAATTAAGAGAAAACGATTTGGTATTTACCTTAGGAGCTGGCGATATCACAAAAATGGGTGGGGTTTTAAATGAATTGTACTTGCTCAAAAAATAATACGGAATTTTACAAAGATTTTGAACTAAAAAACTTTAACACCCTAAAAATAAGCTCAAAAGCAGATTTAGCTTTCTTTGTTAAAGACGAAGCACAATTATGCTCTGTCTTTAGAATGTACAAAAACGCTAAAACTCTCGGTTGGGGCTCAAACACGTTACTATCCAGCAAAGGAGTAAGAGAGCCCGTTATAATAACAAGGAAAATGTCTGAAATATCGCAAAGATGTGAGATTATGGAAATAGAAGCAGGCGCAAGTGCACCCAAGGTGGCGCTTGAAGCTTATAACAACTCATTGAGCGGTTTTGAATTTTTAATTGGGATACCCTCAACTCTTGGCGGCGCTGTTGCAATGAATGCGGGCGCACATGAGCAAACAATAAGCGATAAACTCATAAGTGCAAGAGTTTACGACATTAAAGAAGATAAGATAATTACACTTTCAAAAGATGAACTCAATTTTTCTTACAGAAACTCTTTAATAAAACAAAACACAGACAGATACGCTCTAATTAGTGCAAAATTTCAACTTGAAAAAAGGGGCAAAGAAGAAATTAAAAAAAGAATGGATGAGAACACGGAATTTAGAAAACGTGTCCAACCAAGCCTTGTAATGCCAAATTTAGGGAGTGTCTTTAAAAACCCGACATTGCCTGACGGACAAAAGCTAAGTGCGGGTATGCTTGTTGACAAATGCGGGCTAAAAGGTTTTCATGTCGGAAATGCGGGAGTTTGGGAACGCCATGGCAATTTTGTTATAAATTACTTAAACTGCACCTCAAGCGAGTATTTACAAGTGCTTTACAAAATGTATACAAGCGTAAAAGAAAAGTTTAATATAGAATTAGAGTGTGAAATTATGCGCATTGGAGAATTCAGCGCGCAAGAGGATGAAATATGGAGAGTAATCAAAAAAAGTTAAATAAAGAATCAAAAATTGCAGTTCTTTGCGGGGGATTTTCCGCCGAGCGCGAAGTATCGCTCAGAAGCGGCAAAAACGTGCATAAAGCACTTTTGGAGCTGGGATATAAAAATGCCCAAATGGTTGATGTGCAAAGAAATATTGCACAGGTTCTTATTGAGGGCAACTTTGAGTATGCTTTTAATGTTTTACATGGTCGATACGGCGAAGACGGTTGCATACAAGGGCTTTTAGAAATTATAGGCATAAAGTACACAGGCTGCGACGTGAAATCAAGTGCAGTTTGCATGGACAAGGAAACTACGAAAAATATCCTTGCAACTTGTGATATTCCGCTTATTTCATCGGTATGCGAAACAGATGAAGACAGCCTGCAACAGACTGTATCAGGGCTAAATTACCCGCTTATGGTTAAACCTGTCAAAGAAGGTTCAAGCATTGGCATGAGCAGAGTAGAAAATTTTGAAGAATTAAAAGAGGCTTTTGAGCTTGCAAAAAAATCCGATAATAAAATTTTAATTGAAGAATATTACCAGGGGAAAAGCGCTACAATAGGGATTTTACAAGAAAAAACACAAGATGGTATTAAAACTTTTGCGACACCTATACTTGGTTTTGAAACCAAAACCCAATGGTATGATTTTGAAGCAAAATATACGGAAGGACTCACAAAATTCATACTCCCCGCTGATTTTGACGAAAAGTTAACAAAAGAAATGCAAAATATAGCAATAAGAGCCTTTAATGCTTGCGAGTGCAAAGGGCTTGCGCGTGTCGACTTTCTTGTTTACAACAATACCCCCTATGTACTTGAGATAAATACAAACCCCGGAATGACTGATTTAAGCGATTTGCCTGCACAGGCAAAACATATGGGAATAGACTATAACTCTCTTGTAGAGCTCATTTTAAAAACTTCGGAGTTCTAAATGGGTCAAGAATATTACAGAAGAAGGCTAAAAGCAAATAAAATGAAAAGACTTATTGCATCTCGAAGAAGTGCAATAAGAAATCTGCGTGTACTTTTGCGCCTAATTCTTATAACACTGAT
>DVJQ01000033.1 GCA_018716625.1 Candidatus Galligastranaerophilus intestinavium
ATAAATCATTTTTTCGTTTTGACTTATAGCATCTTGAATGTTTCTTTGTTCTCTGTCTATAGATTTAATCGAGCTTTCAAGATATCTTTTTTGCATTTCGATTTGGCGCTTTACTTCAAGAATTTTTCTTGTTTTATTTTGCATTTTTTTTATATTGTCCTTGTCTTGTTTCATGACAATATTTTCAAAATACAATCTGTCCAAAAAGTTATTTACATCATTTGCGGATAACAAAAATTCAACATAGTTCTTTCTCTTTGTTTTAAAAATTTGGACAATGCGTTTGTTTGTAGCATTTTGCAAAGCCTTGTAATCATAAGTCAATCTTTGCAATTTTGTTTCTAAACTCTCAAGCTCATTTTGCGCGTTTTGATACTGCAATTTGCTTTCGTTTAAATTCTGCTCCGTTCTCTCTAAATTTCTTTGGTTTTTGTACAGTTTATTTGTTTCAATTTTTTCAAGAAGTTTTAACTTATGAATTTGTTGTTTTGCAACGGCACGTTTTTGCTCTACCTGCTGTGCTTTATTTGCAGCACTTTGTTGAGCAAAAACATATTGTGCACAGCCAAAAAACAGTGCAAAAACAAAGGTTAAAGATAAAATTTTCTTGTAAAAATTATGCATATTATATTAACTGAAAAGTGACACTAAAAGGGTTGCCCCAACCATCCATGTGATAAAAACAACAGTTAGTATCAAAATTATTATTTTTCTGTGTCGTCTAAAAAATTCCATTAACTTAAAACTCTCATCCCAAAATGTAATCTTTATAATATTTTAACCAAAAAAGCCCTGTTGTGCAAATTATAAAGAAAATTGTATCATTTTTTGCAACCCTCATCATCCTTATCAATCTTTTCGTCAAAATCGTTGTCTACACCGTCATAGCAAGAATTACCCGAGTCAAATCCTTCGGCATGCGGGTATTTAAAGAGGAATTTATCATCTATTGAATTGTAAAGTTTAAAATAATAATCTCTATAAGCCTCACCCAGCGCACAGTTTTTTATTATAAGCATATTTTCATCATTTTTAATAACCGCGTTTTTAGAAAAATTGGCACTGCCGCTTATAAAAGTGCACCTGTCCGAGAGCAGGTTTTTCTGATGATTTTTACCGCCCCAATTTTCCGCTTTTACTTTTATATTGTTTTGTTTTAAAAGCTCTATTCTTTCCTTAAATTTGTAACCGCCCAGTGCATCTATTGTAACTATAACATCAACATTGCGCTTTTTGGCGTTGATAAGCTCGCTTATAATTTCCCTGTGAGTTAAATAAAAAGCGCTTAGCAAAATTTCTTTTTCGGAGTTTTTAATAACATTCAAAACAGGTTCTAAAATATTGCTGACAGGAGAAAAGTATACACTTATAAGCGTATTTTCATCCGCAATAAGATTAACCAGCTCAAATTTTGTCTTATCTTTGTGAAAATGTCCGCTATACATTTGCTCAAATTCATTTACATAAACTCTTGCGACAACTCCTGAATTTATCAAAATACCCGTATTTGAATTATAACCGCCCACACCTGTCGATGACATATTTGCCGTTGTTGTGAGAACCTTTTGTTTATCAAAAATAAAAAATTTATTGTGCATAATAAAAGGACTGTTATCGCTTTTTGCCCCGAGATATTTTCTTAGCTTATAAGTGTCACTATAGGCATCTTTTTGCCCTTGTGCACTATCGCATACAATTTTTACGTCAACCCCGCGTTCTTTTGCTTTTATCAGGGCGGATAAAATCTCCTCCTGTTGTTCTATACCGTATATCGCAGCATAAACAGAACTTTTTGCATTATTTATTTCAAAAATAATACTCTGCGCCAGATTTGTCCTCGCCCTTTTTGAGGGAAGAGGATATTCAAGAGGATTAATGAGGTAAAGAGCCACAGGCCCCGTAACAAAATCAGGGTTTTTATTCTCTATTATTTCCCTTTTATCAATCGTTTTGTGCAAAATTTTTGGCTCAAATATTTTTCTGTTTTTTGCAAGGTTAATAACATTCTCCCAAAAAACATAATCAGAGGGGACATTTTTACCCTGTGCCGTTGCAAAACCCTTTTTTAGTACAATGTGTGCAACATCAACACCATCAAGAGCAATTTTTACGGAGTGCGAAAACGGTGAAACAGGCTCCATCAAACTTACTTGCTTATTTTTTAAAAGTTGTTTCAAAAAATCATTTGCAGCTTTTGTTAAATGTTTTTCGCCCTCAAAATAAAGAGAGATGTATTTAAGATAGAAATATTCATCCTCGTTGCATTTGAAATCCGAGTTTATATCTATACAAACTCTGCTGCAGTTATCAACATCCAAAACTTTGTATAGGATATCCCTTTTGCTATTTCTTTCATGGAAAATAAAGCAAAAACAAGCAAATATAACCAAAAACACACAGACAAGATGTCTTTTCATACACTTGAATTATGCTCTAAAAAACTTTTTTGGTATTAATTATTTTACAAATATTTACAAAAAAGTTTACCTGTGCAAAAAAAGGCTTGAATATTAAGTTTGTTTTGGTTATTATCGTTGTTACATAGAATATAAGTCAGAAAAGGTGCAAAATGAATCCTATTATTCAAGAACTGGAAAAAGAATATACTCAAAAAGAAATGCCGGAAACTAACCCCGGTGACACAGTAAAAGTTTTTGTACGTATCATCGAAGGTAACAAAGAAAGAATTCAGGCTTTTGAAGGTACGGTTATCAAAAAGCATGGCTCAGGTATAAACAAAACAATTACCGTAAGAAAAATATTCCAAGGCGTTGGAGTAGAAAGAGTTTTTGCTATCTTCTCACCAAGGATTGAAAAAATCCAAGTATTAAGAAAAGGTCATGTAAGACGCTCTAAACTTTACTACTTGAGAGAACGCTCAGGTAAAGCTACTCGTATCCGCGAAAAAATGGATAAAAGATAGGCTTTTGGAATTTTTAAAAATTCAATTCTATGTGCCAATTTTTGGCACATAGTTTTTAAGTATTTACACAAACACAAAAGAAGACATTTATGAGCCATATTCATTGGTTTCCCGGACACATTGCAAAAGCGCAAAGAGATTTAAAAGAAAAGTTAAATCTTGTTGATGTAGTGCTTGAAGTTCTTGATGCAAGAATCCCACACTCAAGCGCTTACAAAAATGTGCAAAATTTAATAGGAAACAAGTCACGCCTCATTCTTTTAAATAAATCAGATTTATCCGACCCCAAATACAACACTCTTTGGGCGCAAAAAATCGAACAGGAAAGCTGTGCCCCCGTAATAATTACAAATTTAAACAACCAAAAAGATATAAATGCGATAATAGAAAAAATTATTGAAATATCAAACCCGATTATGCTGGAATTGCTAAAAAAAGGGTTACTGCCACGCGCCGCACGTACGATGGTTATCGGCATGCCAAATGTGGGCAAATCGAGTACAATAAATCGACTAATCAGAAAAGGAAAGACAAAAACAGGCGCAAAAGCAGGTGTTACGCGCCAACAACAGTGGGTTAGAATTAACAATAAAGTTGAGCTTTTAGACACCCCTGGCATAATTCCAACGGTGCAAGATGACCAAAAACAAGCTGCAAAACTTGCCTGTGTCAACTCAATAGGTGAAAATGCCTACGATAATGAGTTTGTAGCACGCGAGCTTTTAAAATTAATTCAAGAAGCCGGCTATGAAGAACTTTTGCGACAATATTATAAATTAGATAATGAAATTACAATAGAAAACATAGCGCAAGCGCGAAACTGGATAGTAAAAGGAGCACAACCCGATGTTGTGCGCACAAGTCAATTTATATTAACCGATTTTAGAGAAGGAAAAATTGGAAAAATTACTCTTGAAAAACCCGCTGTTTGATTTTGATGAAAATTTCAAGAAAACAACGACAACACCCTTGGGGCTTGAAATTCAATCATATACGCATGTTTTGGGTACGGACGAAGCAGGCAGGGGTCCTTGTGCGGGTGGAGTTTGGGCAGCATGTGTTTGTTTTTTGAAAAATGACGCACAGAACGAGCTTTTAAAACTCAATGACTCAAAAAAAATAAGCGAAAAAACAAGAGAAGAACTCTACCCGATAATTTGCGCCAACTCTGTCTATTCAATAAAATCCGTAGATGTTGAAACAATTGAGAAAATTAACATTTTAAACTCGTCGCTTTTGGCAATGAAACTTGCGCTTACGGAAGTTCTTGAAAAAATTTCCCCGCAATCGCCAATTTTGCTTGTCGATGGTAACAAAACCATAAAAGACTTAAAAATCTTTCAAAAAGCTGTAATAAAAGGGGATTCAAAATCCGCTTCAATTGCCGCCGCAAGCATTTTAGCAAAAGTTGAACGCGATAATTTTATGAAAAAAATATCACTCGAATACCCAAACTACAACTGGGCAAAAAACAAAGGCTACCTGACAAAAGAACACATAGAAGCAATTAAAACCTTTGGCGTTACAAAGTATCACA
>DVJQ01000034.1 GCA_018716625.1 Candidatus Galligastranaerophilus intestinavium
AAAGTTAATATATGGTGTGTTTAATATGTTTTCATTTCTTACATTTTGTTTATCGACCAAGTACTTCCACACTTTAAATTTTTGTGTCATAAATCCTCCGTTTGATGTATAATCAACTTATGAAACTTGTGATTCAGATACCTTGTTACAATGAGCAGGATACGGTTTTGACCGCGCTTAGTGCTCTTCCTAAAAAAATTTGCAATATAGATGAAATTGAAATTTTGGTAATCGATGACGGGTCAAATGATAACACATCGCAAGTTGTTAAAGACTGGGGCGTGGATAGAGTTGTTTCGTTTACAAGGAATTTGGGCCTTGCAAGGGCTTTTGAAGCAGGTTTAAATACTTCGCTTCAGATGGGTGCGGATATAATTGTAAATTTTGACGCCGACAATCAGTATTGCGCGGATGACATTGAAAAATTAATTGAGCCGATTTTAAATAAAAAGGCGGATATTGTCATTGGAACACGCCCCATAGAGGATATTAAACACTTTTCTTTTGTAAAAAAAGTTTTGCAAAAACTCGGTTCTTACGTGATGAGAAAAGTTTCAGCGACAGATGTTCAAGATGCGCCAAGCGGTTTTAGAGCGATTAGTGCGGACGCGGCAAGAAGAATAAATATTTTTGATAATTATACATACACGCTTGAGATGATTATTCAAGCGCAAAGAAAGGGCTTAAATATTGTTTGTGTGCCTATAAGAGTTAATGAAGATTTGCGCCCTTCAAGGCTTGTAAAGAGTAACTTTAGCTATATTGTGCGCTCAATTGTCACTATGATGAGAATTTTTATAATTTATCGCCCGTTCAGATTTTTCGCTTTTATTGGACTTTTAATGCTTTTGTCGGCTGCAGTTCTAGGTTTTAGGTTTTTGTATTTTTATTTAACGGGTGATGGGCAAGGGCACATCCAATCTTTGATTTTATGTGCGATATTATCCTTCCTTGCTTTTCAGTGCGGACTTTTGGCTGTTATTTCGGATTTGCTGGCAATAAATCGAAAACTGCTTGAAGATGTACAGTTTATGTTAAGAGAGAGAAAATAGTTTTGTTGTTCGGTGTTGAAAAAGCCCTCCTGATTATACAAGGGGGCTTTTTTATTTTAGGGTAAATTAAACCCGCAGGAGAAAACTCTCTTGCGGGTTTTAAAAATTATGCTGCGCAGTCGCACTAAGGTTCGATTAAAGTTTTCGGGTACGGTGTCGCCTTGTCCGCCTGCTCATCGCAGCCGTCACAGGCTCACACACCTGAGATGTCGACCTTCACTCACTAAGTGCATAGCACTAAGTTCGTTTGGTCGCCGTGTACGGTGTCGCCCTGTCCGCCTGCTCATCGCAGCCGCCACGGGCTTACACACCTGAGGCAAACTTTATCTCGCCAAGCGCAGTCGCGCTAAGGCTCGATTAAAGTTTGCTTGCCACCATCAGAGTAGTTTCAGCCAATCTTGTTGAGTAGCCCATTTCGTTGTCATACCAAGAAATAATTTTAACTTGGTTGCCGCCCATAACTCTTGTAAGCAGAGCGTCAACTGTTGAAGATTGTGAAGTGCCGATGTAGTCTGAAGATACAAGCGGTTCTTCCGTGTAGCAAAGTACATGTCCGTCAGCACCTTCTTTTAATGCAGCGTTTACTTCTTCAACGGTTACGTCTTTTTTGAGTTCAAATACAACGTCAACGAGTGAAACGTCGGGAGTAGGAACTCTCATGGCAAAACCGTCCAATTTACCTTTTAATTGAGGTAATACAAGGGCAACAGCTTTTGCCGCACCTGTTTTTGTAGGAACGATGTTCAAAGCACCCGCTCTTGCACGACGAGGATCTTTGTGACCTGCGTCAAGAATTCTTTGGTCGCCTGTGTAGCTGTGTACTGTTGTCATTAAGCCTTTAACGATACCGAATTTTTCGTCGATAACTTTTGCAACGGGAGCTAAGCAGTTAGTTGTGCAAGAAGCCATCGAAATTACGTTGTGTTTTTGAGGATCGTATTCTTTGTCGTTTACACCCAATACGATTGTTTTATCTTCATTTGTAGCAGGAGCTGAGATGATAACTTTTTTAGCGCCTGCGCTGATGTGAGCTTTTGCTTTTTCAGCGTCTGTAAAGAAGCCTGTTGATTCAACAACTACTTCAACGCCGAGGTCTTTCCAGGGAAGTTGAGCAGGGTCTTTTTCAGCGAAGAATTTAATTTTTTTACCGTTAACGATAATACCTTCTTCATATGCTTCAACAGTACCGTCGAATTTGCCCATTACAGAATCATGTTTGAATAAAAGAGCAGCTTCTGCGGGTTTTAAACCGGGGTCGTTGATTGCTACATAATTAATTTTGTCAAAAATACCTTCTCTGAAAGCGGCTCTTAATGTGTTGCGGCCAATTCTGCCAAAGCCGTTAATTGCTACATTTACCATATTTGGCTCTCCTTCTAATGTAAAAGTAAATACTACGGTTAAATTATGTAACAAACAAAAAACATGTGCAACATTTTCTGTTAGTATTGGGCTTGTGGAATTCAATAATCAGATTAGAGTGAAGTGAGAAATATTTTAGGTAAGATTTGGAAGTTTGTCAAAAAAGTCAGCTTGCCTGATGCTATTTTTGTCACCGCAATTTTAATAATTATTACCATACCCAATATCATGTTGAACAAAAAACAATATGAGCTTGTGGAGAAAAGACCGCTTGCAAAGATGCCAAAATTAATTGTTAATGGGAAAATAAATAAAGAATTCGGTAAACAATTTGAAAATTTTTATAATGACAATTTCTGGCAAAGAAATACCTGTATAGATAAAAACTTGGCAATAAAAGGATTTATAAACGGACGGATGGAGGGTTATCTTGAAATAGAAGGTCAAAACGGCTGTCTGTTTTACAAAGGGGATGATTCTGTCGCAAATTACAAAAACAAAGTTTTGTTTTCGGATATGGAACTATTGAGAATAAAACATAATTTAGATATTTTAAATGTCTGGTGCAATAAAAACGGTATAAAGCTTATTGTTGTTATTCCTCCCGACAAAAACAGAGTTTATGGCGAGTATTTCCCAAAACATATCAAAAAAGTTAACCCAAAGAGCAGAGTCGAACTTTTAAGGGAATATATGAGCAAAAATTCGGATATAGAGATTATTTATCCCATTGAGCAAATGTATGCCAGAAAAAAGCATGATAGCGAGCCTTTGTACTATTATACGGATACTCACTGGACTCCTGTCGGCGCGTATGTGGCATACAACGAAATTATTAAGCAAATTAACAAAAGTTACCCTTATGTAAAAACGCTTGATTATCATAAGCTGGATTCAACAAGGATGACATTTAAGGAGCGTTTTGGCAGAAATGGAGATGGCGCAGACAATTTAAAAACAGACGATTACGACATCAAATATCTGTTCTACAAGGACAGTAAAAATTATAACCCCGCAAAGTACGATTTAAAAGTGGCAATAATCGGAGATTCCTTTTCAGGAGAGCTCTTATTCTGGATGGGCAAAAGTTTTGATGTAAACCGTTACTTGTACAATGAGAAAGTGGAGTTATTTGTTGATTTTTCAATGAAATTATGGGAAGACAAAGTTTTGAGTTATAATCCGGATATTTTAATTGTTGAATTTGTTGAAAGATATGCATACAAGTTGCTTGATTTATATAAGGATTAATTATGTTATTCAGTTCCATGGTATTTATATTTGTATTTTTGCCGATTGTAGCAATTCTTTATTATATTTCCCCTCGCAGGTTTAGAAATTTAATCCTGCTAGTATCAAGTATTATTTTCTACGCTTGGGGTGAGCCCGTTTATGTGTTTATTATGCTGGCTACAATCTTAATAAATTACATTGGTGCAATAATTGTGGATAAAATAAAGGTAATGCCATATAAAAGACTCGCCTTGACGCTTACAATTTTAGCCGATTTGTCCATACTTTTTTATTTTAAATATTTTAACTTTTTTGCACAAAATATAAACAAATACTTGCATGGGAATATTGATTTTATTCATGTGATTATGCCGATAGGTATTTCATTTTATACTTTTCAAGCAATATCATATGTAGCAGATGTTTTCACAGGAGAGGTCAAGGCGCAAAGAAATATAGAAAAACTTGCACTTTTTATAACATTTTTCCCTCAATTAATCGCAGGCCCTATTGTAAAGTATCATGATATTTGTGAACAAATAGAAAACAGACGCGAAACGATTAAAGATTTTATATTGGGTTTGAAGCGTTTCATTATAGGGCTTTCTAAGAAAATAATTATTGCAAATACACTGGCAGAAATTGCCGATGCCATATTTTCGACTGGAACGAATGAATACGGGATTCTTGTTGCTTGGCTTGGGATTATTACCTATACTTTGCAGATTTATTTTGATTTTTCGGGCTATTCCGATATGGCAATTGGTCTTGGCAGAATGTTTGGGTTTAAAATACTTGAAAACTTTAATTTTCCATATGTGTCAAAAACAATTACCGAATTTTGGAGAAGGTGGCATATATCTCTTTCTACTTGGTTTAAGCTTTATTTATACATCCCATTGGGCGGTAACAGATGTTCGCTAAAAAGAAATTGCTTCAATATTTTAGTTGTGTTTTTGGCAACAGGTTTCTGGCATGGTGCGGCTTGGGTATTTATTTTATGGGGTGCTTGGTATGGAGTGTTTTTAGTAATCGAAAAAATCACAGGTCTTGCAAAGAAAGAACTTACACATACTCAATCAATTTTGGCACATATTTACACTTTATCTGTCGTAATTATCGGCTGGGTATTTTTCCGCTCGGAATCTTTAAGCGCTGCTCTTGGCTATATTTCATCCATGTTTGATTTTTCTACTCTTGTTTCATCGTTCTTTGAGCTTGGAGAATATCTTGATAATTATAAAATTCTTATGATTGTATCAGGTATTATAGGCTCAACAGGGGTTATGAAAAATATAACGGAATTTGGTGAAGTTAATAACCTGAGAAAATCTGTTGTTAATATTTATCTCATAGCGTTATTTTTGTGGTGTTGGAGTTGTCTTGCAGCGTCAACTTATAATCCGTTTATATATTTTAGATTTTAAAAAACGCCTCTAAAAGAGGCGTTTTAGTTTTTTTAATCTTCTTTAATTGTAAGGGTTGAAGCGCAAGCAAGGATTAGCATAAATGCGCCAACTAAAAATGCATATTCGTAGTGATTGTTTGGCATATTATTTATGGTTGTAGTTGAAATATTGATAAACCAAGCCAAAACCGTGCAAACAAGAATTTGCGGTGCTGCTATAAAGATGTTAAAAATACCCATAACAGAGCCTTCAGTACCTTCTTTTATGTATCTTGAGAGCATAGCAAAAGGCAGTGCTAAAATGCTTGCCCAACCTATTCCTGCAAGCGCCATTGCTGCAACGGTTGATATCATATTGGGTAAAAATGTAAGCAGAACATAAGCAACAGCCATTAGTAAAAGCGACACAAAATGCACTTTTTTGTTGCCGAAGCGTTCCGCAAGTTTACCTATAGGTATAGCTATTACAAAACAAACAAGGTTAAATGCAGCAAAACAAATTGAAGAAAAGTTTTGACCGCTCATAACAAGAGCATCGTATGTGCTCTGAAATTCTTGAGGGATTTGAGTTAAATCCGGTACCTGATATAAAACATGAATTACATATTGAGTGAAAAATATATTTAAACTCATAACGCCAATCCATGAAAAGAATTGAACAGTGCATATTTTACCGACTTCAGGCGAGAGAAGAAAGAAATCTTTTAAATTTTCAAAGAAAGATTTTTTAATTTCTTCTTTTGCATTTTGTTCTTCAATTTTTAACTCGGCTTTTGAAATTTTCCTTTCTTTAATGGTAAGGCATGTCCAGCTCATACCGAGCAAAAAGGCAATTGCCGCCATATAAAACTGAGCAGAAGTCGACATTTGATAGTTAAAGACATATTTTAAAACAGGCGCAGTAGCTGCAGCTATAACAGAACCCAGACCAATTGCAAAGCTAAGGTAAGAATTTGCAACTGCGTGCTGTTCGCGCGGTATATTATCAGGAATCAGTGCCCTGTATGGACCTTGTGCTGCATTAACGCAGGCATCGATTACCCATATCATAATTGCCGCAATAAAAAGTGCGCCCCACCATGGTGTTGCTTGTCCAAAAAGAGAGGCAATGTTTTGTGAATTAGGAAGCAGAAAAAGTCCTATCGCGCCAAGGATTGCTCCGCCCATAAGGTAAGGTAAACGTCTGCCAAAGGGAGTTTCGGTATTATCACTAAGTGCACCGATTATAGGCTGGACAACAATTCCCGTAAAAGGCCCCGCAAGCCAGATAAGACCGAAAAGCAGCGGGCTTGCACCAAAAGACTCTGTTAAGGGTCCTGATAAAATAATTCTCATTTGCCAGGCAAATTGCAGACCAAAAAAGCCTATGCAGAAATTCAACAGTTGTGGTGTGCTGAATTTCTTTAAGTTTTCTACTTCCATTAAAATAAATCTCCTTAATACGCGATAAGTATATTTATTTTACATTAGATTATGTTAATTGTAAAATTTAATTATGAAGTTTTTGAATAGAGGAATTTTAGTTTTTATATTTTTTTTAATGTTTTTTGCTCCCGTCTTTGCGCAAGAGGAGAAAAATGTCATTCGAGTGGGCATTTCAAATCAAAGCTTTTCGACTTTTGAACACAAAAGTGCAAAATTTGTTTCTGTTGATGGTATGTCAATAGTTGATATGGTATCAAGTGCAAAAGCGGATATAAAGCCTAATGAAGTTGTGAGTGTCGAGTTTTCAAAGGGTAATTTTAAAATTTATACAGACAAAGTGCTTATAGAAAATGTAGAAGGGCCTATTGTTCTTACCCCTAAGGAAAAAATTGCCATAGTCGAGTTGAACAGAAAAGGCAAGCCTGCTTATTATCGCGGGCTTATAGAGCTTGTGCCACTTAAAGATGACAAGTTTAATATTGTAAATGTTCTTGATATTCAAACATATTTAAAGGGTGTTGTGCCAAATGAAATGCCCGTTTCTTTCGGTCTTGAGGCTCTTAAAGCTCAGGCAGTTGCCGCAAGGAACTATGCAAATCGTCCGCAAAATGCTTATAAAAACTATGATATTTGCGATTCTACCGCATGTCAGGTGTATTATGGCGTAAATTCTCAAAAAGAAATATCAGACAGGGCGGTTGATGAAACAAAGGGAATTTTTGCTCTTTATGAAAATGAGCCGATATTGGCGCTTTACTCGTCTACTGCAGGCGGTATAAGTGAAGATTGGAAAAATGTTTATGCTCTAAATCAGCCAAATGTGCCATCAAAGCCTTATTTGAGTTCTGTGTGCGACGACCCTAATCAAAAATTTTTAACAACTGAAAAAGATGTAAGGGATTTTTATTCTAACAAAACCCTCTCCTATGATATAAAATCTCCACGTTACAGATGGGTAGTCGAGTGGGAAAAGTCTGAGCTGGAGGAGGTTTTAAATAAAACACTCTTGGAACAGTCGCGCTCGGGGCTTGTTGAGCCAAAATATGACGGGTCGTATGCGTTAGAGGATTTAAAAGATATCAAAGTCTTAAAAAGGGGCAACTCTGGTAAAGCTTTAGAGATAGAAATAGTTTTTAAAAACGGCACTTTTAAGGTTATGCGTGAGCTTGGCATAAGAAGGGTTTTAAAGAAAAATAACGCAATGCTTGCAAGCGGTAACTTTTTTGTTGACAAAGTAAGCTCAAAGGACTCTGAAATGCCTCAGGATTCTGAGCAAGAAGGAAATGCAATATTTAGTTTTGAAAAAATCTTGCACCATAATGAAAACAAAATAGAAAAATTTGTCTTAACAGGCGGCGGTTTTGGGCATGGTGTCGGTATGAGCCAGTATGGTGCAGGGTATATGGCGCAAAACGGCAAAAAATACGATGAAATTTTGAAACATTACTATAGCGGAATTACCCTTGGTACAATGAAAAAAGAGGTTTTGTATAATCCGTACGGCATTGAATATAAGGCAAGTTTTTACTATCCAAAAAATAGCGGACAAGGTGCAATTTTAAAAGTGTATAATCCTAAAAGAGTTTCTGATTTAAAATTTAAAATTAACTCAAAAGAGTTTGATTCGGATATGACAAGATACAGCGCAAAGACTCTTGGCATGGACATTACTAAGTATTTAAAAGAGGGGCTCAACGAGATTGTTTTTGAGCCTTTGGGTGATAAAGACAAAGCAAAATCGGTGACATTTCAGGTAGAGATTGGAAATAAAATTGGCAAGTGAGTGTACAAATAACCAAAATAAGGGCGAAGGTTTACTAAAAGCTGCTTGGTGGATTGCGGTTATTATCTTTTTATCAAAAGTAGCAGGCTTTTTAAGGGATATTGTGGTCGCAAATTATTATGGCGCAAGCATAGTGTCTGATGCTTACTTTTTTGCCTATCAAATTCCTGCTCTTGTAATCGTTATTTTAGGAGGAGTTGGCGGGCCTTTTCACTCGGCAACGGTGGCTGTTTTTTCAAAGCTTGTAAAGGATTTTTCCAAAAAGCCTGAAGCTGAGGTAAAAAAGCTTTTCAACACCTTTGAAACTTTTTCAATACTTTTGTTTTTAATTCTTTCGCTCCTGTGCTTCTTTTTCCCGCGTCAGATAATGAGCGTTATTATAAATAATCCTGATACGCCCGAGCTTTTAAACCTTGCGGCTTATCATCTGAAGATTATGTCGCCAATGCTTGTTATGGGTTCTGTTTTGGGTCTTTATTACGGTATTTTGGTCACATATAAGCATTTTTTGTTGCCCAATATTTCCCCTTCCATGGTTTCTTTTGGAATAATTATCGTCCTTTTAATTGCAAAGGGTGATCACAACGGTTTTTACCTTGCACTGGGTACAACAATAGGTTGTTTTATGCAGTTAATTGTCCAATCTCCGGCAGTCAGGCACTTGGGATACGGTTTTAGGCCCTCTTTTGATTTTTTAAAAAATAAAAATTTTAATGAACTCTTAGAGCTTTTGTTTCCGGCGTTTTTAAGTTCAACAATAGGACAATTGGGCGTTTATGTTGATATGTTCTTTTCTTCCGGCTTAAAAGAAGGTGCTTGGACTGCTTTTGGTTTTGCAAACAGAATTTTTCAATTTCCCACAGGACTGCTCTTGAGTGCAATTTTAGTCCCGCTGTTTCCTTTATTTTCAAGACTTGTTGCGCAAAAAGATTTTGACGGGGTAAGACATTATTTTACAAAAGGCGTAGGCTCGCTTATTTTTGCGGGCAGCTATTTAATGATTTTAATTTTTATCGTAAGAACGGATGCCATAAGAATTGCGCTTGAGCGCGGGGCATTTAACTCTGAGGCGACGCTTATGGTTTCTGAAATACTTTTCTTTATTTCTTTGTCAATTATTCCCTATGTTTTTCGCGACAGTGCAACAAGGCTTTTTTATTCTTTTAACGATTCTAAAACGCCGTTTTATGTTGCAATGGGATGTATTTTGTTGAAAGTTATATTGAATTCGCTTTTGGTAAAACCTTTGGGAATTAACGGTATAGCACTTTCTACCACCCTTATAACCGCTTTCAACGGTTTAACCCTTGCATTTTTGTTAAGGAAGAAAATTTCAATAGGTTACAGAAAGCTTTTAAGAACGGTTGTAAAAATACTCATTGCTTCTCTTTTGGCGTTTTTGGCAGGAGATGCTTTTAGTGTTTTATGGGACAAATTTGTCGGCTATTCGCTTGTGTTGGGTATTGTAAAAATTTCCGTTATTACGATTTTAACCTTAATTATTTATCTGGTTGCCTCTGTTATATTAAAAATTGAATATCTGAAAGACTTAAAAGACAAGATTGAGGCAAAATGGAAAAAAGCATAATAAAAAAAGGTGAGGTTATAGGTTTTCAAACAGACACAGTCTGGGGTTTGGGGTGTATGCCAAATGATTTTGAGGCTGTTGAGAAAATTTATGAGATAAAAAATCGTGACCGCTCAAAACCTCTTATTTTGATGAGTCATGATGTAAAATATATTGAAAAATATGTCTTTGATATTTCTGCTCAAGCAAAATTACTCATGGAAAAATTTTTCCCCGGAGCGCTTACTTTAATATTTCAACGCTCAAAACTCTGCCCTTCCTTTATTTGTGCGGGGTTTGATACTGTCGGAATAAGAGTGCCCAACAGTAAAAACTTTAAGGAAATAACTACTCAAGTACAAGGCTGTGTGCTTGCGACAACTTCGCTGAATATCTCAAATGAGCCTCCCTGTAAGGATTACAATGAAGCGTGCGAAAAATTTTCAAAATGCGTAAAAATTATTGAGCCAAAATACCCTGAAAGTATTCAAAACCTTGCCTCTACAGTTGTTTTGTGCATTGGTGATGAAATTAAAGTTTTAAGACAGGGCAGTGTAGAAATACAGGAAAATTGAGTATTTCGGGTAAATGTTTAGTTTGACTTAATATGCTAAAATGCACCTATGAAAAGGATTTTACCCCATTCAAGCTTTTGTGCTGCCGTTTTTAATTATTTTTTTGAATTTTTAAAAGACGTATTAACTAAAAAAACTTGCGAAAAAGAATTTTCGTTTATATCAGACAAAATTCCAAAGGGGGTGAGGCCTAAACCCTTTAGCAGAGAAATTGTTTGTGATTTTTATTGTCTGGGCAAAAAAATAAGCGAATCAATTTTGTGTAATTTAGAGTATGAAGAAAGGTCAAAAAAACTTCTTGTCACATTCAAACTAAAATCCCCAAACAGTTTTCTGTTTTCGCTAAAGGTATTAAAAAATACCTCTGAAGCTCTTTGTGCAAGTTTTTTACATAAATTTGCACAAAGGCTTATAGAGGAGTTTTTAGAAAGTATAAAACCGAAATTTTGTAACTTTGACTTTTTTGTAGTACCTGTGGTTAAGCTCGATTTAAAATATTCAAATCCCTTTTTAAATACTAAAAACCTATGCAGTGACCCTGTTTTGTTGGATGACGTGTTGTGTATTTTATATAATGTTTATCTTTACTGTGCAAACAGTCTTTGTTTTGTGAAAATAAGCGCAGATGACATTTTGCTTTTAAGAGGAGTAAAAAGGTATTCAAAACAGTATAAAATTGAGGATAAAAAAAGAATATCAAAAGCTCTTGAAACTCTGTGTGTACTAAATTTAATCCATGTGAAAAAAATTAAAAAGTATATTTGGGAGTTTTGTTTTGCAAAAGATAGGGTTAAAGGCAGTTATTTTGTGCCAAAAGAGATTTTTTATTTGAGTTGTAAAAAGTATTTTGAAAAATATCTTGCGCATTTTATTTGTTTACAGCTTTCTAAGTCAAAAAATTTTATAACCCTAAAACATCCGATAGAATTTTTGTATAAAAATGTAAAGTATCTAAAGCCCTCCTGTGCTCGCGAAAGGGTAGAAAATGCTTTTGATGAATTGGTGAAAATAGGACTTATAAAAAACTGGGAGTATGGGAAAATCAATGAAAATACGCTGTGCGGCGCAAATTGGATTTTAAGGTACAAAAAATTAAAAATAGTTTTTGACATAAAAAATTGCGGGCGGAATTTAAAACCGACCCGCAATTTAAAAAGTTTAACTATACTTTAGCTGTGCAAAGTGCTTCAATAATTGCCTTAGCAGCGGTTTTTCCGGCACCCATAGCGTTAATTGCTGTAGATTCGCCTCTCGGCGCTACATCTCCGCCTGCGTAAATATCTTTAACGGATGTTTCGCCGTTTTCATTAATTATAATGTAGCCTTTTTTGTCTGTTTCAATGTCGATATGTTCTTTTGTTGCACTTTGTTGAATAATCGGATTTGGACCTGTACCAAGTGAAACAATTACGGCATCAACATCCATTGTATCAAACTTGCCTGTAGGGACGGGGCGTCTTCTGCCTGACTCGTCAGGTTCGCCAAGTTCCATAACTTCAAGTTTAATGCCGTTTACAAAACCGTCTTTGCCCAAAATTTCAACAGGTGAGTGAAGCAGTTTAAAAATAATACCTTCTTCTTTAGCATGACGAATTTCTTCTTTTCTTGCGGGCAATTCTTCCTCTGTTCTTCGATAAACAATATAAACCTCTTTATAGCCGACCCTTACTGCTGTTCTTGCAGCATCCATTGCAACGTTACCGCCGCCTATAATAGCTGCCCTGTTGCCGACTTTAAGGGGTGTCGGTGTGTCAGGTTCGTTTGCATGCATTAAATTAACACGAGTTAAAAATTCATTTGCACTGTAAACGCCGTTTAAATTTTCACCTGCTACACCCAGCATTTTGGGCAACCCTGCGCCGGAGCATATAAAAATTGCGTCGTAACCTTCTTCTTTAAGTTGATTTAGTGTAATTGATTTACCCACAATCACGTTTTTGTAGAATTTTACGCCAATTTCTTTTAAGCTTTCAATTTCTCTGTCCAGAACGGTCCTTGGCAATCTGAAGGGCGGAATGCCGTATCTTAAAACGCCGCCAAGTTCATGGAGCGCTTCAAATACGCTTACTTCAAAACCTGCATTTCTAAGATCGGCTGCAGCTGACATACCTGCACATCCCGAGCCTACAATTGCAACTTTTTTGCCGTTTTCTTTAATTTGAGTTTTAACAGGTGCACTGTTGTCGCCAACATATCTTTCAAGTGCCCCTATTGCAACCGAATCGCCTTTAATGCCAAGTACACATTTGCTTTCACACTGTCTTTCCTGCGGGCAAACTCTGCCGCAAACAGAGGGGAGCATGTTCGATTCTCTTATTATTTCGCCTGCGCCTTGAATGTCACCTTCTTTAACTTTTTGGATAAAAGAGGGTATATTGACACTAACGGGGCAACCTTTTCTGCATAAGGGGTTTTTGCAGTTTAAACATCTTGAAGCCTCAAGTGCTGCCTGCTCGGGTGTTAAATTTTCTTCCACAGGGTTAAAATTAGACCTTCTTTTAACTTCATCCTGTTCAAAAGGTCTTTGGCGTTCTACTTTGCTCATATTTAAAACTTCTCTCCATACTTACTTATGATTTTATTGTATAATAAAAACAGCAAAAAGTGAAAAGAGGTTTTTTTGGGCGCAATAAAACTTTGGATAACGGATATTGACGGAACAATTCTTGATGAAACAAATGTTTTTTCTAAAAGAGTTCTTGAAACAATTGAAAAAGTTAAAAAGTCTGACACCAAGATGGTTGTTGCAACAGGCAGAATGTTTAACGGAGCAAAAGGGGTTGCGGATTTTTTAGGACTTGATACCCCTGTTGTTTGTTATCAGGGTGCAATGGTAAAGCTGGGTGATAAAATTTTGCATCAGGCACCTGTGAAAGAGGAGCTTGCGCGCGATGTTATTAAAGTTTTAAGAGAAAAAAATATTCATACAAATTTATATAATAATGATGAATTAATTGTTGAAGATGATAACAAAAAAATCATGAGCGACTATTGCCAGGGGCGCTTTACCACCTATCGCGCGGTTGACAGTTTTGATAATGTTGAGCTTAAAAATGTTTATAAGCTGCTTGCCATAGTTTACGATGAAAATAAAATGCAAGAGCTTATAAAGTTTATGCAAGAGCGCTATAAGGGTGTTTTGTGTATTGTTCGCTCGCACAAGTATTATATGGAAATAACCGACCCAAATGCCACAAAAGGGGCTGCGCTGAACTTTTTGAAGGACTACTGGGGTATAGCAAAAAGCGATGTTTTAGCAACGGGCGATCAGGACAATGACTATGAAATGTTAAAAAACGCGGGCATTAAGGTTGCAATGGAAAATGCTTCGCCAAAATTAAAAGAGATTGCAGACTATATTTGCCCTGACGTAAAACAGGACGGTGTCTGCGCTGCTGTTGAGAGGTATGTTTTATGCGAATAGGTACGGGATATGACTTGCACAGACTGGTTGATGACAGAGAGTTGATTTTAGGCGGGGTAAAAATACCATACGAAAAAGGGCT
Source organism: Candidatus Galligastranaerophilus intestinavium (assembly GCA_018716625.1). Classification (GTDB taxonomy): domain Bacteria; phylum Cyanobacteriota; class Vampirovibrionia; order Gastranaerophilales; family Gastranaerophilaceae; genus Galligastranaerophilus; species Galligastranaerophilus intestinavium. The sequence continues at coordinate 13,912 of DVJQ01000034.1, forward strand.
TTTTGGACACTCAGATGCTGATGTGCTTATCCATGCGATAATTGACTCGCTTTTGGGCGCTATGGGAGAAAAAGACATAGGTACACATTTCCCTGATACGGATGTGAGTTTTAAAAATATAAGCAGCGTGCTTTTGCTTCAAAAAACAATGCAGATAATGCAAAATAACGGTTACAAAATTGTAAATATTGACACAAATATAATTTGCCAAAAACCAAAGCTTATGCCCTTTATTGATAAAATGAAAGAAAATCTTGCACCGCTTTTAAATATTGATGAGTCAGCACTTTCGATAAAGGCAAAAACTAATGAGGGAGTTGACGCAACAGGCATGGGTGAGGCAATTGCGGCACAGTGCGTTTGTTTAATTGAGAAAGTGTAATGAAAATTAAGAAAAGTAATATAAAAATTCTTTTTGCGTTTATTGTGCTTATTTTGGGTTATTTTTTCACAAACGGGGGCGAATTTGTTGATAATTTTAAACCCGTTTCAAATGTTTGTAACAAGGAAATGAAAGAAAAAGACTATGTGCAAAAATACTGCAAGGGCACAATAGAATATGTTTTGAGCGATAAAACAAGAATAGATTGCTTAACCGATGAATATGCAATTGAATATGATTGGGCGCATAAGTGGGCGGAAAGTATCGGGCAGTCTTTGTATTATGCGCATATGACAGGTAAAAAGCCTGCTGTTGCAATTATTATGAAATGTCCCGAGGATGAAAAATATATAAAAAGAATTCAACTTGCCGATGAGAGGATAACAATTTTTAAAATCAAAGGTTATGAGTAAAATTTGCATTTTGCAATAAAAAATAAGGAAATTATATCAAGCCGTCTTTTTTTAATTTTTCAAAAATATCGGGACGGCGTTCTTTGGTTCTTTTTATGCGCTCATTTTGTCTAAAAGCCTCAATTTCACCATGGTTGCCGCCTAAAAGTACTTGGGGAACAACCATGTTGCGATATTCCCGCGGGCGTGTATATTGCGGGTGTTCAAGCAGCCCGTTTAAGCCCTGCGAAAAACTATCATCCAGCGCTGACTCATCTTTACCCAAAAAACCATGTAAATGTCTTGAAACGCTGTCTATAATGCAAAGCGCGCCAAGTTCTCCTCCTGTTAATACATAATCGCCAAGAGAAATTTCGCGCGGTTTTAACCCAAGTCTGATTCTTTCGTCAAACCCTTCATATCTGCCGCACAGCAGTATTAACTGCTCTTTTTTTGAAAGTTCAAGACTTATGTTTTGATTGTAAACCTCACCTTGAGGTGTAAGCATTATAAATTCGTAATTTGAGAGCTTTTTTATACTTTCATAAGCCTCAAAAACAGGCGGAGCCATCATGACCATCCCTGCCGATCCGCCATATGGCGTGTCGTCTACTCTTTTGTGCTTGTCATGGGTAAAATCCCGCGGATTAGTGGTATTTACTTCTATTATTTTGTTTTTTATCCCTCTGCCAAGCAGTGCTTGAGAGCAGTAGGAATTTATTATATCAGGGAAAAGGGTAATAACATCAAACCTTAATCCCATGGCAGAAGCCCTTCTATAGGTTTTATAATTATTTTTTTGGATTTAATATCCACAATCGGCACAAGTTCTTTTACAAAGGGTATTAAAACATTTCCAAAGTCCCTATTTTGCGGTTTTATCGATAAAATATCATTGCCCGCACTTTTTGCAACAGAGTCAACAGTGCCTATAAAATCATCTTTATCATCAAACACATTTAATCCGACTAAATCCGAAATAAGATATTCTTCATCCTGCATTTGCTTTTGTACTTCTTGTTTTTCAAGGTATATATTCTCACCCTTAAAGTTTAGAAGTTCGTTTATGTCTGAAATTTCTTTAAACTTTATTATTGCAAAGTTTTTGTGAAATCTGACTTTATCTATTGTAAGGGTAGTGTTTTTAACAATTACTTTTTTTGCACCCTCTATTCTTTTGGCATCCGAGTAGCCTACCCTTGCTTCGCCTGATATACCATGAAAATTTAAAATTTTTCCTATAGAGATTAGTTCTTGCATAGGAAAAGTATAACACAAATATAGTTCCGAAAATTTGTTTTATTGGCGCTTAAATTTTAAATATACCCAAGCGGGTAGTATTGTCATTTTATAAAGAGTACTAATATATTTACATTCAAAAAATTGTTATGAGTTGAACAAGGAAAGGTTAGAAAATGAGTGTTCAGACAAATGAGTGTACGGAGAATCAGGAGATTAGAGTTGTTATTGTTGAAGATTACAAGCTGACAAGAGTCGGTTTAAGATGTGCTCTTAATCAAATTGAAAACATTAATGTTGTAGCTGAAGCGGAAAGTGCGGAGGAAGGTATTGAAATTATAAAAAGAGAACAGCCCGATGTTGTTTTAATGGATTTGGGGCTTCCTAACATGAACGGGCTTGAAGCGACAATTAAAATTAAAGAAATGTTTTCGCAGATTAAAGTTGTAATTTTAACTTCACATGACAGAGAAGAAGAAGTACTTGCCTCTTTTGGTTCGGGGGCAAATGCATATTGTTTAAAAGATATTGAGCCAAAGGCATTGTCAGATGTTATTAAAAGTGCAGCAAAAGGAGCGTGTTGGATAGATCCTACGGTGGCAAGACTTGCCTTGAAATTGTTTCCAAAACCGGAAAATGTAGAGTTTTTGTCAAAAAATACAAATACAGACCCCAAGGGTCACTTGACAGAAAGAGAACAAGAAGTTTTAAAACTTTTGGTACAGGGAAGGTCAAATACCGAAATTGCAAAGGAGCTTATTGTGAGCGTTCACACTGCAAAAGCTCATGTTTGCTCTATTCTTCAAAAACTTTGTGTGGATGACAGAGTTCAGGCGGCGGTAAAAGCAATTAAAGAAGGATTGGTCAAAGCGTAGGATATAAGAGGATATCATTGTTGCCCCGATTTTAATCGGGGCAATTTTTTAACTGTTTGTTTTAAAAATTTAAATCTTAACATGCATATAAAGATTGTATAAACAAAAACGGTTTTTAAAATTTTTTGGATTATACTTTAAAAAAAGCAAATCAGGAGATTAAAAATGCAAGCAGTTTTAAATGATGTAAGAACAGTTAAAACAACAGATAATGAAGCTAAACTAGATACTTTATTAAAAATGCTTATTGATGCGGATCAAAAAACAAAAAGCGAAATTGAAAACCGTATTGTAAATATGGGTGAAGGCATTGCAAATCTGCTTGTTGACAGACTCCAAAAAGTTAAAGGTACTCAAAGAGGTGTTATTGCAATGAGTCTTATAAGGCTTGGCGAATGTTCAATTGCTCCTCTTAAAAGGCTTGCTTTGCAATCGAGCGAATTTAAATGGATTGCAAATTACTTAATTTCTGAAATATAGTGCGCTTTCGAACTAATGAGTTCAACATAAATAGTCCTTTCGGATAACCTTTTATGGTAATGAAGATGTGATTTATAAAATGCATAATTCAAGAAAAATGAGTTATGCATTTTTTGTTATCAAAAAATTACTACTTTTCGATAAAAGGAGGAAAGATGACTATTAAAAAATTTGTACTTAGTGCAACGGTTGTTTCCGTATTTGCTCTTACCGTACCTGTCAGCTTTGCCGCATGTCCGATTAACAGTGATTGCGGCTGTCCTGACACTTGCGTAGAGAAGGTAACGCCTGAAAATGCCGTTTGCAAAAAGTGTAATCAAACGCCTTGCAAATGCAAGAAAGAAAAGAAAAAGAAACACAAATGTGATCCTTGTGAAACAGGAGCAGCAGCTCCTGCACCTGATTGCGGATGTGAAGTTCAAAAGGATGATTGTGGTTGCACTACCGGTGCTGCTGCCCCAAGCTGTGTACAAGCTGCTCAACCAAAAGCTCAGGTTTATGCTTACCCTAACTCAATTTATTCAAATGCAAATGAGGCAGTTGTCGGTGAAAGCTCAAATACTGCAGCAATTAATGACAACATGCTTGAAGCATACAATGGTGTAATGGTGGATGACTCTTGCCCGACAGGTTGTGCTGCTCCTATTGTTCCGGATATGGTGCAAACAGATTGCTGCCCTGCACCAAATGTATCATCTCCGACATCTATGGATGCTAAAAAGATAATAAAAGAAGAAATACCTAACATTACAGGCATGGCTGCAGACATTGGCGAACAACACTACCCTGATGTTCCAAACAGCTATTGGGCAAGTGATGATATCAATCGTTTAACGGATCAGTGTATTGTTGTCGGCTATCCTGACAGATATTTTAAACCAAATAAAGATGTTTCAAGGGCTGAGATGGCAACAATGGTTGTAAAAGGTTACAACCTTGAAGATCAATGCTTGACAGATGCCGGCAATTTCCCTGACGTTCCAAGATCGCACTGGGCTTATGAGGCTATTAACAAAGGTGTCGGGGCTGATATGATTGAAGGTTATGAAAACGGCTTGTTTAAGCCAAACGGAAGTATCACAAGAACAGAAGCTCTTGCAATACTTTCAAAAGGCATAAATTGCCCTATGGATAACTGTAAAGCCGATGAAATTTTGTCTAAATACACTGACGGTAACCAAGTTCCCGCTTGGGCAAGAGAATGTGTAGCAAAAGCAATTGACAACGGTGCACTAAAAGATGAAGCAAGTTCAAAAATTCGTCCTAACCAAAAGGCAACTCGTGCTGAAATAAGCTCTATGTTACAAGGTGTTCGCGTAGCAGGCGGTTACGATACGGATGTTAAGACAGCATGTGAACCATGTGAAAAAACAGAGAAAATGTTTGTTGAAAAAGAAGAATGTATTAAAATCCCTACACTTGAACTTTCAATGAACGATATTATTAACGCTAAAAACGCAAACGTTGGCGAACAATTTGCTGCAACTACCTTAAATGAAATTACAATTAACGGTACAACTTTCCCTTGCGGTTCAACCGTAAGAGGTAAAATAACCGAAGTTGTAAGACCTTCTAAGGGTAACGGCGGTGCTCTGAAATTGTCATTTAATCAAATTTCTTACGGTGATTGTAAAGAAATGCTGCCAAAACAAGTCCACACCGCAATGGTACAAAAACAAAAAGATGTTAACTTTATGGTTCGTGCAATACAATTCCCATTCACAATGGTAGGTACTGTATTGGGTACTGCAGGAAGGACTGTCGGTGGTGCTGCAATAGGACTTGCAAACGCAACTGAGGCATTGTTTGACCAAGCAGGTGTCGGTACCGGTGAATTGTTCTCGGGTAAATTTAAGGCTGCCGGCAGAAGTTACCAAGACGGTTTGAAAACTGCATTTAAGGCGCCTGTTGATTTAACAAGAACAGCATTGTCTGGTACTCTTGGAACTCTGCAAACATCGGCTGATGAGCTTACATACCTCGTAGATCCGAACGGTATGGCTATTTCAAGGGTTAATCCTAAAGAAAAAGTAACCATTGCTTTTGGTGAATAAAATTAAGAAAACAAATTAATAATTTGTGATTGGTTTGGGAGTTGTAATCAGCTCCCAAACTTTTTACTGATTTTTATTTGAAATATAGTAATACTGAAGATATGGCAGGTTTTTAAAACCTGACTTTTGGTAGGCTTTAATTGCACCCTTGTTTTCCTGTTCTACTTCTAATCTGAGTATTTTATCGGGGTATTTATTTTTAATATATGATATAAAATCAGGTATAATGCCCTTGCCCCTGTATTGTTCTTTTAGATATAAGTCCTCAAGCCATATACATTCTCTGCCAAATTCCGTCGAATAACTTTTGGCAAGTAAGACATAGCCAAGGACATTTTCCAAACTTACAATAAAATAACATTCCAAGTATTGAGTGTTATTTAGGGCATTTTCAAAATTGGAATTAAAAATTTCTTCGCTGCCGTTTGTATATAGAGCATTTGATGAGTAAAAAATTCTCATCATATCAAGCAGTTCTTTTTTGTCGTTTTTGTTTATTTTCCTGTATTGTATTTTCATATTTGCATTGTAGTACATATTTGAAAAATTTGATACTGATATAACTTAATTATTTTATGTTATATTGTTTGAGTAATTTAGGAGAGTAAAAATAATGGATAATAAAATTAAAGAAATAGCAATTGATAATTTTTTAAATAAAGGTTACTCGTGTTCAGAAAGTATTGTTCAGTCTGCAATAGAGGCAGGCTATGTTCCTCGGGAATTGCTTAGCGTTGCAACTTCTTTTTCAGGCGGCATGGGCTCAGGTTGTTTGTGCGGTGCAATAGCAGGTTCGCAAATTGTTATAGGATATTTGCATGGCAAGAACAAGACAAACACCGCAAGAGTTCTTGCTAAAAACTTTATAGAGGAATTTAAAAAATCGCACAGAGCAACATGTTGCAGAGTTTTAACCGCAGGATTTGATTTTCATTCACCTGAGAGAAAGAAACATTGTGTAAATATGGTTACATGTTGTGCTGAAATTTTAGAGGATATACTGGAACGCGAAAAGTCTAAAGTTTAGACAATTTCCCTTAAATTTAACTTGTGCTGTATAGGCTCGTTTTCAAGAAGATCGGCAATTGTGCAGTTAAGCGCTTCGCATAATCTGTCCATATTTTCATAAGATGGCTGAGTTCTGCCGTTCGCCCAAGAGTATACCGTTTGTTGCGGCAAGTTAAGTTCTTTAGCAAGCTTGTATAGGCTATAGCCTTTTTTTTCTTTTGCCGTTTCTCTAATTTTAATTTTCATTTACGTGTTCCAAAAGTTATATACCATATAAATTCACATGTTATATTATATCTACTGGGCAGAATTTTATACAGGGGTTTTGCTTTTTTTACTCTTTTTGTATGAAAATTGCGGAATTATATTAAATATAGTTACAAATATGGCGTAAATAATTATAAAATACTTGTCTTTTGATGAAAATGCATTATAAAATATAGAAAAAAGGGGTTTATTGATTTTATGAAAAAAATTGCAATTTTATTATCATTTCTTTTAATATCAGGTTCACTGAGTTTGTGTTTTGCACAAACAAAATCAGTCAGCTCTCAAGTGTACTCAGGTATTGCGAATTATAAAAAAGCGAATTATACAGGCTGCATACAGGATATGGAAGCTGCACTTAAAAAGAATCCTAATGACATCCTTGCAAAGTATTATTTAGCACTTGTTTATACAAAAATAGGTATGAGCGAAGATGCTAAAAAATACTATCAGGCAGTAGTAGATCAAGGAAACGAGAAACTTTTGGTTAAATATTCACAAAGAGCATTAACTTGTCTAGACAAGCCGGATGACAAGATTTGTGCTGTCAAAAAAGAGCTTGATGATGACGGAATGAGCGAATTTATCGAGTCAGGCGAATTTTTGCACCCTGATTTAGTAAAAAGTATACAAAAACGTGAATTAAAAGACATAAAAGATAATTTTAATGCAGATAAATTTCCTGATATGCAAGATTACAGATTTATTAATGATGCAAAAGATGAAATACCTACAGATGCACAAATTGCAGCAGCGGTAAAAGTTCTTGCAAAGGTTGGTTATAATCCTGCAGCACAAATTTATAATAACGCAGGCTTGGACTCGCAAATGGCTCAGCTTAATATGCTTACAAATAGTCAAAATTCAAACAATAATTTTTTGAATATGTTGCCTTACCTTATGGCACAAAAGGGGAATAATTCAAATATCAGTCCCGAGTTAATTCAGACAATGCTTATGAATCAAGCTATGCCGAGTTTTGACTTTGGCAGCAATAACTAGAGAAGGCTATGGAAAAGAACTTAGAAAAAATTAAAACCACACGTTTTGGTGAAGTGGAAGTTGATAACAATTTGTTATTTAATTTTGTTTCTCCAATAATAGGTTATAATGACAAGAAACGTTTTACTTTAATAGATTACAGACCGGATTCCCCTTTTAAGTGGTTGCAGTCAATGGAGGATATGGATTTGGCTTTTCCTGTCACATTATGCAGCTATTTTAACATTGATTATCAGTTTGAGTTGAGTGATGAAGATGCGCTTACTCTGGGTGTAAAAAGTGCAGATGAAATTCTTGCGTTGAATATTGTAACAATACCGCAGATTAATCCTCAAGGGGCTACTATCAACCTTCTTGCACCTATTGTTATTAATACAAATAATAACAACGCAATGCAGGTAATTCTGAAGGATTCTAAGCTTCCTGTCAGACATCCTCTTTTTGAGAAAAAAGAAAATGACGGCACTAAAGAGGGCAAGTAGCGATGCTTATTTTAACGAGAAAATTAAACCAAAAACTTATTATAAACGACAATATAGAAGTTGTTATATTGGAAACATATAAGAATGCTGTTAAAATTGGCATTAAAGCTCCTAATAATGTTCAGGTTTTTCGTGAAGAAATCTACAGAGAGATTAAAAAAGCTAATGAGATGTCTAAGGCGGCAGATATTAAGGCATTGGAAAGCATAAAAACGCCTCATACTCAAGGCTTTAATCTTGCCGATAAATTAAAACATAAAAATTAAAATGTCAAGAAAAGCAAAAGACTTATTTTATAAAGGGGATTATGCAGGCGCATTCGAGATTTTTAAAAAAGAAAATCTCAATTATGAAGCGGGTCTGTGTGCTCTTTTATGTGGCGATGAATATGTTGCAAAAGATTTTTGGACAAGGGATGAAAATCCTGATGTTGCGACAAAATGGGGGCTTATTGTATTAAATATTATCCACCTTAAAATAAAGGAACACCCGACTTTTTTCCAGCTAAGAGCATTTTTGGAAGTATACATAAGTCTTTTTATAGAAAGCAAAAATTTACCATGGGCTGAAAATCTTATAAGTGCTTGTGATATTTTTGCACGATACAACCCTGAAAGCTATAAATTTATTGCAAGGGCGCTATTTGCAAACGGTTATTTGCAATTGGCACACAAGTTTTTAGACGAGTCAAAAAAGCTTTTTTATTTTGATCCTGAGGCTCATTTTATTGATTCCCAAGCTTATTTTCTTGAAGAAAAATATAGCGAAGCCTTAAAAAGTATAAACGAAACCCTGAAAAGTGCTAAAGACTATTATCCGGCTTTGGAGTTTAAAAAAATTATTGAAAAACGCCTATATTAGAGTTTTGTATTTGTAATAAAAAAAACGGCTCGATGCAAAATGCACTGAAGCCGTGATGGATAGAATTAGTATTACGGAGTTTATAGAGGAGTTTACATCTGCATTAAAGCACGTAAATTTTTTTGTTTGCTATTTTCATCCAGAGTTTGTCAAATAAATTTACAAAAATTTACAATGCACTATCTATTAACTCGCCATCTTGAGATTCTATGTATTTTTTATCTATTGAGCTAGAGGGGCTTATGCCAAAGTCTTTCAGTTTTTCTGTTTGGCTGATTAATCCGCCTCTGCCGCTTAGGGTGGAAAAGATTTGCCCAAAGGTTTTTTGAACCGTTGTGAAATTTGTTTGCAATTTTTCAAGATGTCCGATAAGGGTTGCGACTTTTGAATACAGATTGTCTGCAAGTTTTAATATTTCTCGCACATTTTTTTCTTGATTTTTCTGTGCCCAAGAATATTTAATCACCCTTAAAGTAGCGATTAATGAGGCGGGGCCTACTATTACGACACGCTTTTTGTAAGCTTCTTCAATAAGTTTTATGTTTGAGTAAATATAATTAATGCATGACTCAATCGGTACAAACATAAGCGTAAAGTCAGGTGTCGCAAGCCCTTCGAGATTGTCATATTTTCCGCTTAATTCGTTAATTCTCTCCTCAATTGATTTATAAAAATGTTTCAGTGAAATTTGTTTTTCATTTTCGTCATCTGTCTCAATAAAATTCATAAAATCCACAAAAGACATTTTTGAATCAATTACAATATTTTTATCATCGTCAGGATAGTATACAACAGCGTCAGGAGTTATTTTTGTACCGTTTGGGTCGTTATTTGAGCGAAAACCTTTTTGAGTGATGTATGTTCCGCGTTCGGGATTTTCCGTTTTATTTTCCATTCCCGAGGATTTTAATATGTTTTCTAAAATCATCTCGCCAAAAAGTCCGCGCGATTTTGAATTTTCTTTTAGTGCGCGGGTGAGGTTTTCAGCCTGCATGCGAATTTGGTTATTTTCATTTGTCAGGGACTTAATCTGTTCTTGAATAATGTTTGTGTTTTTAACTCCTGAAACATTAAATTCTTCAACTTTTTTTTGAAACTCTAAAATCCTTTCTTTAAGAGGGTTTAGCTGGGTATCAAGTTTTTTTAAATTTTGTTCCTCAAGCATTTGCTGTTTTTCTAAAATTGCAGAATTTGCAAGGTTTACAAACTCACTTTTTATTTTTTCGCAAAGATTTTCAGAAGTGTTTTGTGAGTTTTTTAAAGTATCAATTTCGCTTTGCAATTTTGCCTTTAAGACATCAAATTTTAATTTTGAAAACACAAAACCTAAAGCAGCACCTAAAATTAAAGCTAAAAATATATACATTATTCCTCCCTGTATAATTGTGCTCGACGGGAGTCGAACCCGTGACCTTTGGCTTCGGAGACCAACGCTCTATCCGACTGAGCTACGAGCACATAAATTTCTTTTATACAAAGATTATTATAGCTCAGTCGGATATAATTTGAAAAGTCGCAAACTTTGTTCGCTCCGTGAGCTTGGAGCACAAGACAATGTCTGTAAAATTTAAACATAAAAATGCAGCCCTTAATTTTAAGGACTGCATTAATAATTTTTTATTCAACTAGCTGCAAATTGCAAGTAATACACCTGCTGCAACGGCTGAGCCGATTACACCTGCAACGTTTGGACCCATAGCGTGCATTAGCAGGTAGTTATTCGGATTGTATTCAAGTCCGACCTTGTTAACTACACGTGCTGCCATAGGAACAGCGCTGACGCCTGCAGCACCGATAAGCGGGTTAATAGGTGTTTTAGAGAATTTATTCATAATTCTACCGAAAATTACACCCATACCTGTTGCAAAGCTGAATGCCAACAAGCCAAGTATTAAAATGTAAAGCGTTTGAACCGTTAAGAATTGGCTTGCTTGAAGTTTTGAACCGACTGATAAACCAAGCAAAATAGTTACAATGTTAATAAATTCATTTTGCAGAGTTTTTGAAAGTCTTTCAACGACTCCCGATTCTTTACATAAGTTACCAAAAGCAAGTGCGCCCACAAGCGGACAAGCGTCAGGCAATAAGATTATGCAAAGACCCAATACCAAAAGCGGGAAAACGATTTTTTCACGCTGTGAAACTTCTCTCATTTGAGTCATTTCAATAAGGCGTTCTTTTTTGGTTGTAAGCATTTTCATAATAGGCGGTTGAATGATAGGAACAAGAGCCATATATGAATAAGCGGCAACTGCAATTGCGCCCAATAATTCAGGAGCCAGTCTTGATGTAACAAATATTGATGTAGGGCCGTCAGCACCACCGATTATACCGATTGACGCTGCTTGAGGCAATGTAAAACCAAGTAAAAGTGCAAACAACAGTGTTGAGAAAATACCGAACTGTGCTGCGCCACCCAACAGTGCTGTTTTCGGGTTTGCAATAAGCGGACCGAAGTCAGTCATAGCGCCGACACCCATAAAGATGAACAGCGGGAACAGACCTGCGTGGATACCTGCTTCATAAACAATTCCCAAAAAGCCCTTTGGCCCTGCAATGTCGCAAACAGGAATGTTTGCCAGAATACCGCCAAAAGCAATAGGCACAAGCAAGAGCGGTTCAAATTCCTTTTTAATACCTAAGTACAAAAGTACAAGGCAAACAAGGAACATAATAGGCGCGCCGTACATGTGCATTATTTGTTCAGCCCCCGATAAATTAGGGTCTGCAGGTAAAATCATATTGAAGATACCTGTTGATTTCCATAAGTTTTGAAAAATATCTACAAAATTCATCAGTCAAATCCTCCTTTATGCCAATGTTACCAGAACTTGACCGTTTTTAACCTGTTCACCAACGTTAACGTCGATTGAAGCTACTTTGCCCGATTTTGGAGATTTGATTTCTGTTTCCATTTTCATAGCTTCAAGCACTATAAGTACGTCGCCTTCTTCAATCATATCACCTTCTGATATGTTAATTTTAAGAACAGCGCCCGGAAGTGCAGCTTTAATAGGAGTTGCATCGGATGAATTTACGCCTTCTTTTGCTTCAATGCCGTCTTTAACGGATATATCATAAGTTTTGCCGTTAACAACAGCTTTGTTGCCTTCGATTCTAACGGCATATTTTTTATTGTTAACACTAACCGTGTAACCTTCGGGTTTACCTTCCATATCGCAAGCAGCTTTTTGGTTAGGATCAACTTTTCTTACGCCGATTTGACCTTTACCTTGTAAGAACATAATGCCTTTTTCTTTGCAAGTTGCAGCGATAAAGATATTTTCTTCACTTTCTTCAAGATTTGCTTCTTTAAGCATTTTCTTAGCAGCTTCAATACCTTTGTTAGGATCTTTGTCGTTTAAGTCAACAACAAGCTCGGTTGTCGGTTTAAGACCAAGTTGTTCTTCAGCCATTTTAACAACCTCAGAATCAGGTTCACAAGGAGTTTTACCGAAGTAACCAAGAACCATTTTTCCGTATCCTTCAGTCATTTTCTTCCAAGCGCCAAACATTACGTTAGAGTATGCTTGTTGGAAATAGAATTGAGAAACAGGTGTAACGGAAGTTGCAAAACCGCCTTTTTCAACAACTTCTTTCATTGCTGCAACAACTTGCGGGAATTTATCCATTGTACCGTTATCTCTCATCATTTGAGTATTAGCAGTTAAAGCACCGCCCGGTAGAGGAGATGAAATAATAACAGGGTTAACTGCCATAGCCTCAGGAGGTAAGAAGTAGTCTTTCATGCATTCTTTGAAGATTTCTTCAGTTTCAAGAATTTTTTCTACATCAATACCCAAGTCGTATTCGCTTCCTTTTAGAGCATGCCACATAGAAACGATATCAGGTTGAGCTGTACCGCCTGAAACAGGTTTCATAGAAAGGTCTATACCGTCAGCACCACCGTCAAGAGCAGCTAAATATGCTGCAAGACCTGTGCCTGCTGTTTCATGAGAGTGGAAACGAATGTGCATATCAGGTCCCAAGATTTCTCTTGTTCTTTTGATTGTTTCATAAACTTTTTTAGGAGCAGAAGTACCTGAAGCATCTTTAAATGCTAAAGATGTGAAAGGGATACCTGCATCTAATATAGAGCGAAGAACTCTTTCGTAAAACTCAACGTCATGAGCACCTTTGCAGCCTATTGGAAGTTCCATCATGGTGATTGTAACTTCGTGGTTTAAGCCGTTATCAACGATACATTGACCTGAGTAAATTAAGTTATTAACATCGTTTAGGGCATCAAAGTTTCTGATTGTTGTCATGCCGTGTTTTTTGAACATTTTAGCATGAAGGTTGATGATATCACGAGGTTGAGAGTCAAGACCTACAACGTTAACGCCGCGAGCAAGTGTTTGAAGGTTAACGTTTGGACCAACAGTTTTTCTGATTGTATCCATCATATCAAATGCATTTTCGTTGCAGTAAAAAATCGGTGATTGGAAACGAGCACCGCCGCCGACTTCAAAGTGTCTTAAACCTGCATTTACTGCTGATTCTAAAGCAGGTAAAAAGTCTTTTGTGAAAACTCTTGCACCGTAAACTGATTGAAAACCGTCACGGAACGAGGTATCCATAACTTTAATTTGTTTTTTTGTCATAATTTTATCCTCTTTTTAATAACTGCTAAAATTAACGTTTGTTTAAAACAGCTGCAATCGCAACGGCAATTTCGTCAATTCCCGAAATAGGTTTTGATTTCGGCGCTGTTTCAAGAACTTTTGCAGGGAAAAGTTCGTTTAATTTTCTAACAACTAAGCCCATTACAAACATTGCCGCAACAAGTATTACAAGAAATGTAAATACAACGACCATGCCTGCGAGCATAACAATAACTCCTTCTTCCAAAAGGGTTGCGAGATTTTGCACTAAACTCTCTAACATATCATTTCTCCTTTGTTACCGTACGCCAAAAAATCTTCCCAATCATTTTTGAAATTATCCAGTAACTTATTCAAAAATTCATCTTTATTAATATTTTTTCCCGTTTCAATAAACACAGAAGTTGCAGGAATGTCAATGTTTTTTGCTTCCTTAATGTCAAGGTTTAAATTTGTCCCTATTCCAACTACAACACCTTTAAACTCGTTGCCCAAAAAAACAGATTCTGCAAGAATTCCCGATATTTTTTTACCTTCGATTAAAACATCATTAGGATATTTAAAAACAGGTTTCAGACCGTATTGTTCAAGTGTTTGAGCCACTTTAAAACTTGCATAACGGGTTAATTCGTTTAAATGTTCAATGTTTTTTGGTTTTAGTACAATTGAAATATAGATGTTTCCGCCGTTTTTGTTACTTGAATACCACTTGCGTTCAAACTGTCCATGACCGAGTGTTTGAATATCCGCACTTACAACCTCAAAATCATTCAGGTTTTGGAGGTTTTTTCTGGCGTAAACGCTCGTCGAATCTATCTCATCCAAGTGTATAATTTTATGCATGACTTTATCTTACAACAAACAAATTTTTGCACCAAGCAATTTTGCGCATCTTCCAAAAGGAAGTGTAACATTATTTTTGCCATGTGTAATGTCATAACCGTAAACACAAGGTATATTTAGCATTTTAGAGTATTCAAAAAGCAAATTTTCAAGTTGTTTTTCTTCTTCTTTTTTTAAACCTAAAAACTCTCCAAAAACTATCCCTTTGATTTTATTTTTAAGTTGTAAATTCCTGAAAATCTGTATAAGCATTTTATCAATTTTATACAAAGGCTCGTTTATGTCTTCCAAAAATAAGATTATCTCTTTGTCAGGCAGATAATTGCAAGAGCCAAAAAGCGACACTATTGTGGATAAATTTCCGCCCCAGAGTACTCCTTGCGCTTCGCCGTCGATAAAAATTTTATGTTTCTTCTTTGGTAAAATTTCTTTTTGGTTGTTTATTAAATCTATATCATTTTTTGAAAAACCGTTTAAAAGCATAAGGGAATGAAAACTTACTAAATTTGCTTGAGCGTAAAAAGTTGCAAGAAAAGCCGTAGCATCAGAACTTCCGATAAAAATTTTAGGGTTGTTTCTTATAATGTTGAAGTCAATTTTATCAAGAAGCCTTATTGCCCCATATCCGCCTCTTGAGCATAAAATCGCACTGCATTCATCATCTGAAAAAGCGGCGTGTAAATCACTTAAACGCTCGGTGTCATCTCCTGCAAGCCAGCCTTTTTGATTAAAAACATTGGGAAAAATCTTTATTTTGTAACCCAAGTTTTTCAGCTCATCTGCTTTTTGAAAAAAAATCTCTTTATTTGATATCGGACCTGAGGGAGAAATTATCCCGATTGTGTCGCCTGCTTTAAGTTTCATAAATTTATTATATCCTAAGTTAAATATAGGGGCATTTTTGTAATATAATTTTTTTATGAGTGAAAATTATTTGCCACTGTTTAGAAAATATCGTCCGCAAGCCTTTTGCGACCTTGTCGGGCAAGATAATCTGGTAAAGGCTTTGAGTAATGCCATTGAATTAAACCGCATAGCTCCGGCTTATTTGTTTTGCGGCCCGAGGGGTACGGGTAAAACTTCAAGTGCAAGGATTTTTGCAAAATCTCTTAATTGCGAACATGGCCCGACATTAAACCCTTGTCAAAAATGTGCAAGTTGTGTAGATATTACAAATGCAACAGGCATGGATGTTATAGAAATTGACGCGGCGACAAACAGAGGGGTTGAAGGGGCTGAGGATTTAATTGCTCAAGTGCACTATGCGCCTGTTAGCGGTAAATATAAAATTTTTATTATAGATGAAGTCCACATGCTTACATCTACAGCTTTTAATGCTCTTTTAAAAACGTTTGAGGAGCCTCCGGAAAATGTCATTTTTATCTTGGCGACAACCGAGCCGCATAAAGTGCTTGAAACAATTGTAAGTCGTTGTCAAAGGTTTGATTTCAGGAGAATAACCGTTGATGACATTACAAAAAGACTAAGAGAGATATCTGACATTGAAAAGATAAAAATTACCGATGATGCACTTTTTACAATTGCAAAAAATGTATCGGGCGGCATGAGAGATTCTCTTGCACTTTTGGATCAGGTCAGTATCTTGGGTGCAAAAGATGAAATAACAAAAGAGATGATAGAGGAGCTTTTGGGAAAAGTTACTTTTGATAAGCTCTTGACACTTCTTGATTATGTAGTTTCGGCTGATATAGAAAAAGCACTCTGTTTGATTGATGAAATTTATACACAAGGGTCTGAGCCAAGAAACCTGTGTGAAAATTTTATGGAGTTTTTAAGAAACGTTATTGTTGTTCTAAATGCCAAAAATCCGCATGACGTAGTTAAATTTTCCTCTTTAAGCATTGTTGATGTCGACAAAATTACTGATAAAAAATATGATTCAAAGCTTTGCGAAAAGATTTTAGATATTGTAACAGAGTATTTTAAAGAGGTAAAATTTGCCACAAATCCTTATTTGTGGGTTGAACTTATGGTAATTCGGGCTTCAAGGGCAGATGATTCGACCGATGAGCACGTAATTTATCGCAAAGTTGAACAAGTTGAGCCAAAAAAATCTGATAATAAGGTATTTGAAAAGCAAAACATTGCAAGTGAAGCTAAACAAACGCCAAAAAATCAAGATTTTTCACAAACTACTAAAGTTGAGCAACAAGAAGAAAACTTGCAAACTCCCACAACTTTAAAAGAACAAGAGGTTGAGGAGGTTAAAAACGAACCTGAGCCTACTTTGCCTGACAATCAAAATAAAACGGCAAATTTTGCGGATGATACGGATAATCCTATTGAAATTTGGAGTGCTATTGTAAACGCTATAGAAGGAATTCCCGCCAAGGCTTTTTATTCGGGAGTTGCAAAACTTGTGGGCGTTCAAGAAAATAAAATTATATTAGGCTTTGTAAATAATAATTTATTGACTCAGGCAAAGTCTGATTCTAAATATAATCCGCTTGAAAATGCCCAAAAAAGTGTGTTTGGGGGTAAATATTCTTTTGAATTTGTGCAGCTTGGCGCAGATATTAAGCCGCTTGAGGGCGCTTTAATTAAACCTGCGGCAAAAGTTCAAAGCAATAAAACTTATGAGCCAGATACAAAAGAACAATCATCTGTGGAGCAAAAGAATGATTTAACAGCGCAAACAAGCGTTGAGGCAAAAAAAGAGGTTGAAACAAAACATCAAAGTCCTCAAAATTTGGCGATGTACGGACCAAAAGTAAAAGAAATGCTTGAGGCTTTTAACGGTAAAATTGTAGAATAAGTGTAACAAATTGACTAAAATATTGTTTTTTGTACAATAGTTTTATGGCACGTACTTTTACGGAAACAAAAACTCATGAGGTAACGGTTGACGTTGTAATTTTAACCATTCACAACGGCAAGCTCAAAGTTTTGCTTGTAAAACGTGTTAATGAGCCTTTTCGCGGCAAATGGTCCATCCCCGGAGGTTTTATAAGATTGTCAGAAAACCTTGACGATGCGGCTTTGCGCGTATTAAAAGAAAAAACGAATGTCCAAAATATCTATCTTGAACAGCTCTACACTTTTGGCGACCCCCTTCGTTATCCGAACACAAGGGTTATAACTTGTGCTTATTTTGCACTTTTAAGGGCTGAGGATATCAAACTTGAAGTTTCAAACACCGATGAAGTATCGGAAGTTCAGTGGCACAGTGTTGAAAAGCTTCCCCCGCTTGCTTTTGACCACAAGGAAATTATTGAATATTCTCTTAAAAGGACGCGCGAAAGGCTTGAACTCTGCCCCATTGCGTTTCAGCTTTTGCCTAAAAAATTTACCCTTACCGAGCTTCAGCAGTCATATGAGTTGATATTGAAGAAAAAGCTTGATAAAAGAAATTTCAGAAAAAAAATGCTAAGTGCGAATATTTTGGTTGAAACAAACGAACAAACGAAACAAGGCTCAAAACGTCCTGCGGCACTTTATTCGTTTGATACAATTACCCTTGATTCAAAAAGAGGACATTTCTTTTCTTAATTCTTTTTGACTTTTAAAATCGGAATTAAAAACAGTATTATAAGTCCTGCTACCGCAAAAAGCCTGAAAGAGTCAATGTATGCCCATAGGTGCGCTTGCGTGTTTAATTGATTATAGAGCATGCTCTCTGCCATATGTGTTGCTGTTGAAATATCTGTTATTGAGCTAAATTGCCCGATGTATGCCTGCAGTCTTTCCATGTAAACAGAGTTTGTTTCCCTTAACCAGTCAACCATCATAAACTGATGTTTTTGTGAAAATCTTGAAATAAAAGTCGCTACAAGCGATGTCCCTACAGCACCGCCTATTGTTTTTATAAAATTTTGCAGCCCGCTGGCATTTGACATTTGCTCAGGCAAGAGGGTTTTGCAAGATAAAGTGACGACAGGTATCATTCCCATTGTCATCCCCAAGCCATACAAAATATTTGGCACAACAACGCTTAAAGGAGAAATTTCAAGGTTTAAAAAGCCCAAACTCCAGCTGCCGAGGCATAAAATAAGCACACCTGTAAATGACAATATTCTCGGGTCAATTTTTGATGACATTTTTCCGCAAATTATAACACCCGCCAAACATCCTATACCTCTTGGCATCATTGTTAATCCGCTTGTAAAAGAGTCATATCCCATCATATTTTGCATAAATTGCGGCAACATTGCCATAGAAGCCAGTAAAATTGCGTTCATAACGGTTAAAATAATTGTTCCCAAAAGATAATTAAAATCCCCTAAGACTTCAAATTTTACAAGAGAATCTTTTTGTTTGATTTGAGATATTATAAAGCCAATAAGCCCTATTACCCAGATGATTGTAAGCTTTACTATAAAACTTGAGTTAAACCAGTCTTGGTCATTTCCTTTGTCCATCATAATTTCAAAGGCAACAGCGAACATTACCAAGAAAATTAAGCCCCAATAATCCGTTTTTACATTGTCTTGTTTTCTTGCATAGGGCGGATCTTCAATCAGTTTTATTGACAGGGCGATAATTAAAATGCCAATGGGAATATTTATAAAATAAATCCAATGCCAAGACCAATTTTCGGTTATCCATCCGCCTAAAACAGGACCTAAAATTGGTGCAATAATTACAACCATGCCAAAAATTGAGCCGGCTTTATTTAAGTCGTCACCTTTAAAATTTTCCATCATTATCGCTTGTGCGATAGGTATTAATACTCCTCCTCCGAGTCCTTGCAGAAATCTTGCAATAACCATCATACCAATTGAAGATGATATTCCGCACAAAAATGATGAAACGGTAAAAAGTGCTACTGAACCCATAAAAAGAGCTTTTCTGCCAAAAGTTTTACTCAGCCAATCAATCATCGGAATAGTAAGACAGCTTGCTATTAAATAACTTGTTAAAACCCAGATGGATTCTTGGTTGCTGACTGAAAAAGACCCTGCCATGTGTGGAAGGGCTATGTTTGCAATTGTTTCATCAAGCGCAAACATAAACGCTGCAAGCATAGTAGGGATAATTAGTAACCAAGGGTTATCGGGTTTCCAAGGTGATTCGACTTTGTTTTCCATAATGTTAAATTTTACATTGTTAATTATTACATTGTTAAATATTTAACAATAATTTATTAAAAAAATTTTAACCTGTCAAGTTAAAATTTTAAATTAAAATCTTTTTTTATTTTTGTCGACAATTCAAACAAGGTATTTTTAGTTGTTTCGATTAACTCTATTTCTTCTTTATAATTCTCTCTTTCTTCAAATGTTTTAATAAAATAGTTGCGTACTTTTGTGTAAACCCTTTCACCCTCTTTTGTTATATAATTTTTCATTATTATTTGTCTTGTGCCGCGAATTGCATTTTCACGCCTTATATAGCCCCTGCTTTCTAATCTTGAAAGAAATTTGCAAACATAGGAGCGTTTTGTGATAATTTTTTTGGCTATGTCAATTTGAATTATTCCGGGGTTTAAAAAAATTGTTTCAAGAATAATGTACTCCTCGTGGTTAATTTCAAAGTTCATTTCTTTGTGTATTTTTCTTAATGCCTCATGGAGTGCTTTTGTGAATAATTCTGCAGCAAATTCAATAGACTGATTGTAGGTAAAATCTTTTTTCATAAAATTATTCTACCACAACTAGTCTTGAGAATATTCATTTTTTGTGATAAAATATCAGCGTAGAAGAAGGGATTTTTATGTCATTGCTTATTAATTCTCTTTATCAACAACAGCTAATCACAAGCAGAAATGATGCAATTTATAACACAATGCTTGCAAATCAAGCTAAGATGAATCTTTTGACAAGCTTTGGTTCAGGCGGTGACATTTTGGACTTATCCGGCGTTCATAAAGTCGAGCAGCAGCTTACATTTATGGGCTTAATTAATTCCCTGAGGGCAAAAATTGCAAATGCTCAGTTAAATGCAATGAAAAAAGATAAGTAGTTCGGTTTAAGTTTTAGGCAAGATTAATAAAGGAATTTTTTTGCCCACTTTATTGCAACATCTGCCTCGTATGGCTTTGGCAGGTAAAAATCCGCCCCCGCACTTAGGATTTCCTCTTTGTTGTGAATTGAAGAGGAAAAAATAATCTTTGGGGCGTTTTTGTTATTTTTTTTAAGTTTTCTTGATATTTCAAGCCCTTTTTTACTAGTTTTGTCGCCGTAGTCTATAATTACAACGTCAGGTGAAAATTCTTTACAGTCATTAAAAAAGTTGTCATAGTCTTTGCAGATTTTTGCCTCAAGCGAGTTTAGGGTGCAAAGTGTTTCAAGCAAAAGCGACAATGACTCGTCTTCTTCCATAATTAAAATTCTGTTTTTTACCCTTTTTTCTCCTACTTTGCCGTATAGCTTCGGTCTGTCGATTACATAGCAGGATTTTTCCTTGTTTGAGCAAAGTTTTATTAAACTGAAAAGCTCGTTTATTATTTGTTCATAGCTGTTAAATTTTTCTTTTTTATACTCTGTTGCGCATATCTCAAGCCTCATAAGCCCTTCGCGTTCTTCTTCTTTTATGTCGGAACTTAAAAGGGTAAAGTTGTTTTCATAATCTTTTTTGTTGTAAAAACGGTTTAGTACGTTGTCAAAGGCAAAAGTTAAAAAAGAGGCAATCTTTTCGGCTTTTTGAGTACTTGTGATAATTATAAATTCATCATCAAAAAGATGACCTGCAAAATCTTGTGTACCAAGAGCGGAATTTACAATGGCGCCGAGAGTTTGCAGTACTTTTTGATATGCAATTTCTCCGTAAATTTCTCTATAACTGCCGATATTTGCAACTCTGCCCAGCATAACGGAGGAGTCTTTATTGCTTGTTGTAAGTTTTTTTAGTACTCGCGTGGTCAAGCTTTTTTGTGCAAAAAATGTAACGGGGTTAAAAGAATTTTCCAGATAGCGTCTTAAATGCGCCTTTATTCTTGCTTGAAACTCTTTTGCGCAGATTGATTCGTCCATAAAGTCGTCTGCACCCGAGTCCAGTATTTTTAATTTGTCGTCAATATCGGAAGATTTTGAAACAGCAATTATCACAGGACGAATATTACAGGTAAGGGCACGCATTTTCGCGCAAAAGTCGGGCAAATCCTCGTCAATTGTATCTGAAATTATTAAAAGCTCGGGTTCAATTTTTTGAATTTGCAAAAGTGCTTCGCTAAGCGACGGTATAACATAAACTTCCTGTTTAAGCGCCTCTATCAGTTTTTTGTACTTTATTGAAAGTTCTTTTCTTTTGCTTATTATAAAAATGGTCGCAGCGTACATCTTATCTCCCTATTTAGCTTTATTTAGTACGCCTAAAGTGGCTTTTTCAACTTCATATAAAGGCAGAGTAACAATAAATTCACTGTAACTTGGATTTTGTCCGCTTTTAACTTTAATGTCCCCGCCCATCCCTACAAGCAGATGTTTTGTTATGTAAAGCCCCAGTCCGCTACCTTGAGTCGTGCTTTTCAGATGAGAATCTATTCTGTAGAATTTATCAAAAATTTTATCAAAGTACTTCTCATCAATTGATACGCCGAAATTTTTTACGCTTATAATTGCGTTATTTTTATCATTTTTTAAATTTATCTCTATTATTTTAGAGTTTTTTGAATATTTTGCAGCGTTGTCCAGCACATTAATCAAAACTTGTTGCAATTTGTTGAAATCAGCCAATATGGCTTCTTTAGAGCAGATTGTAAAATTAAAATTAAAGTCTTTGTAATTTGCCTTCACAACTGCAATTGCGTTGTTTATGGCATTTTGTGCATCAACTTTTGTAAGCACATTATCATCTGCTCCCGAGTCGATTTTTGATACGTTAAGCACATTTTCAACAAGATTTATAAGTCTTTGGGATTGGTTTGCAATTATGGATAAGAATTTTTTCTTTTGTTCATCGTCCAGACTTTGCCAGTTGTCCAACATAGTCTTTGAAAACCCTCTTATGCTTGTAAGAGGTGTCCTTATTTCATGTGATAGTGTTGATATAAATTCTTCTTTTATGTCATCCATTCAATGATTATACCTTTGTTTTTGCTCGTTATTTTAATTATTTAAGTATTTTTTAACATTTTCAAAAAAATCTTTAAGCCTGTCTTTATTATACAGGTAAAAATAACCGACAATAACCTCGAATGCACTTGCAAGAGAGTGTATTTGAGGATTGTTCTTTTTTGAAATCGATATTTTTAAATTTCTGCCTCTGCGAATAATTTCTTTTTCTTTTTCGCTAAAAAAATCTTGTAATTCATTGAGTAAATGCGCCTGAAAATTAGCATTTACATACTTTATGCTAAAATTGTGCATTGTCTTTTGGGTTTTTGCTTTTTCAATACAAATCTCTCTAACAAAAAGTTCAAAAACCGCATCACCTATATATGCACATTGTCTTATGTCAAATTTTTCCATTGTAATTATTCTACCATATTTTATTAACATTTTTTTACAATCAGTAAATTTATTTGCTAAAAATAACTTTATAAATGTATAGGAAGTTTATATAGGAAATTGTTTATGGTTAATCAATTACCAAATTATAATGCTGCATTTGTTTATGATGCAATGAAATATTTGCAACATACTGCCGTTGTTGAGCACAAGGACAGTCTTTCGGATGACATTAAAAGTTCGCTCTCAAGTGCTCCTTTGATTGCTTTGCCAACCGCACTGAGTACAAAAAGCATGATTCAAAGTGCAAATGCTACAGGAAATGTTGCAAAGAGTTCAAAAAATATTTTTCAAAAAATTGCAGGTATTCCAAGTGCAATAGTTAATGCAATAAAAGGCACACCGAGCGCAGTTACTGCCGCTGCAACAAATTTAACCGACGGCAATGCTGTTTCTCGTCTTACAAATGTATTTAAAAGTGGCGACGGTGCACTTTATCTTGATGACATTACAAAAGCTGTGGCAAGTGCAAAAAAGAGCGGAGAAAATGTTGACGTTCTTGTTGATTTGAGAAATCAACTTATAAATGCGATAAATAACGGCGATAAGACCGATGATATTATATCAGGAATTGATAAAGCACTTAAAGAAACAGCTGAGCAAACGGCTAAAAAAGGAATTTTCTCAAAAATTGCAGGCGCAATTTCAACTCCATTTAAGGCTCTTGGCAATGCAATAACCTCATCGGGCGCTTATAAAGCTATAGAAGGCACAAAAGTCGGCAGTACTTTACTTTCAAAACTCGGTGCTTTTGGAAAGGTAGCCAAAAAAGGCGGAGCTGTATTTGACTTAGCTATTGAAAGTACAATGCAGATTTTCACTGAAATTATTCCGGCATTTAAAAACGGCGGTGTTGATTCAGGTGTTAAACAAATAGGTAAATCGGCTCTGCAAGTAGCGGGTTCTGTCGGCGGTTGGGCATTGGGTGCAAGCTTGGGTACAAAAGCAGGCATGGCAATAGGTACTGCAATTTGCCCCGGAGTGGGTACGGCAGTAGGCGGTGTAATAGGCGCTGTCGGCGGCATTATAGGAGGTCTTGTAGGCTCAAGTTTATTATCAGGTGCTGCAAAGAAAATCACAGGAAAATCGGAAAACGAAATATTGCAAGAAGAACAAATGCAACAAGAGGCGCAAATGTACGCTAATGACCCTGCAGCACTTGCGCAACTTGAACAAGCGGTTGCTCAAGAAATCCAAATTGATATGCAAGACGGAGAATTAAGCGAAGATGGTCAGAAAATGCTTGAGTATCTTGAATATATGAGCTCAGGAGCATCTTCAACATCAAGTACAAGCACAACAAGTGTTGATACAAGCTCAAGCGCTGCATCTTTTGGCACATTGACAATCGCGACAAACCCTGACGGTTCTTACGATTTTTCTGTCCCTTCAAGTGCCATACCTCAAGTAAACTACGGCGGCACAACAAGTACTTCAAACCCTTACGGCTTTGTTGAAGATGCTATTTTGTAAAAACAGCTAATCAATCAAAGACTCAAGAGCTTTAATGTTCTCGTAAGCAACTCCTGCTTCACAAAGTTCTTCGGCTGATAAACCAAAAAGTGTTATTAAATCAAGTGCTTGTACTCTTGCTTCTTTCTGGGGTTTTTTAATCATGGAGAAAACTTCGTTTAGCGCACCTTCGCGCGTCATGTACAATGATGAATTTGTTTTGTGTAATATACGTTTTTTTGCTTTACCCATTTGAAATATATTCTGCTCCAAATTTTTGATGTTGTAAAGGCGTTGTATAATTTTGTAAAAATTATTTTTTTGCCTTGACAACTCCGCCATTGTCCCTGTAGGCAATAAAAGACAAGGTTACGCACAAAAATGCAAAAAACATTCCAAATGCCATTGTATAACGATAAGCTTTTAAAAATGAAACATTGTATGGTAAGCCCACATGTTGAAAAATATCCCTAAAGCTTGCAAAAAGCGTAATTGTTATTGCAACACCCAAAATATTCCCCATATTTCTTGACAGTGCAAGAATACCGCTTGCAATGCCGAGTTGTTCCTTATCAACACTTGATATTATCGCCGTATTTGACGGAGATTGGAAAAGTCCGTTACCAAGCCCCATAATTCCCGATAAAAGCATTATAAATATAACAGGCGTCTTTTCGTCAAATAAAATGAACAATGAAAGCGCCAAAAAAGTTACTATGGGGCCTGCAAGCGTCAGATATTTGCTTCCGTACTTGCCTGCTGCAGAGCCGCTAAGGGGCGCTGTTATCATCAAAACTACCGAATAAGGCAAGATAATAAGTGCTGTTATAAACGGCTTAAATTTTAAAATGTCTTGTAAATAAAAGGGTAGGAGAATTGTATTTGTAAACATTGCCATATATGAAGTCATAACCGCAAGATTGCCGAAAGTAAAAGGCTTTATCGAAAAAAGGTTAAAGTTTATCATAGGATAACTTATGCGATGATCCCGATAATAAAAAAGAAAACCGAACCCAAGACAGATAACCCCTAGAGTTAATATTTTTATTGAGCCCCATCCCCACTGGTATCCTTCAGATATAGCAAGTAATAGTGCAAACAGGCTGATTGTAAAATAAATAAAACCAGGATAGTCAAATTTTAATTTTTCTTTTTGTGCGATTACTGATGGAACCATTTTATAAGAATAGTAAATGCCAAAAACCGCAACAGGTATTGCAGGTACAAAAATAGCATGCCAGTTAAAAAGCTGCAACAGCATACCGCCCAACGACGGTCCCAAAAGTCCGCCTACCGCAACAATACATCCGTTTAGACCCAGAGCCTTTCCTCTGTCCTTACCTTTAAATAATGAAGCAATAACTGACGATGCGTTAGAAATAATTATTGAAGCTCCAAGTGCTTCAATACATCTGAACAAAATAAGCATGGGCAAATTTTGCGCGCAAACGTTTAAAAAAGACCCCGCGGCAAAAAGCGCAAAACCTGTCGCATAGAGCTTGTTCTTTGGTACTAAATCTCCTATTTTGCCCCAAAAAGGCAAAAAGACCGTTAAAACAAGGGTATATGCTATGATAACCCACTGAACAAGCGAAATGGACACCCCTAAATCCCTTGCCATGGGATAAAGTGCAAGATTAACAATAGTTGAATCAAGCATTCCAAGAAAATTGCCGGTTGCTATTATGGTAAAAATCACCCATTTAACGTTATTAAGCTTCATATAAAATAACTTAGCATAAAAATAATCATCTGTAGAAAATCTTTATATCTTTGTGTATATGCAATTAAAATCTAATTAGTTATAATACGAAAATAAAGCATATTAAAAGGAGCATAAACAATGGGTATTACTGTATCTGACTACCTTATTTCCCGTCTTGCAAGTTTGGGTGTTGAAGAATTTTTCGGTCTGCCGGGGGACTACAACTTTAACATAATAGAGTCTGTTGAAAATAACCCTAAAACCAATTGGGTGGGATGTACAAACGAATTAAACGCAGGCTATGCCGCAGACGGATATGCAAGAATAAAAGGTTATGGAGCACTGATAACTACCTTTGGCGTGGGAGAACTTAGTGCAATAAATGCCATAGCAGGTTCTATGAGTGAATTTGTACCTGTAGTTAAAATTGTTGGGGTCCCTGATACAAAACATATAGAGCAAAATGCCCTTATACACCATAATTTAAATACTCCCGATTACCATGCTTTTATAAAAGCATACTCAAATGTTGTCGAAACAGCCGCATTTTTAAATGAGCAAAACGCTAAAGAGGAAATAGACAGAGTTTTAAATGTTTTAATAAACACAAAAAAGCCTGTATACATTGCAATTCCCGTTGATATTTGCGATAAAATAATTGATGATACATATAATGTCGAAGTTCAAAAAAGCGATGAAAATAATTTAAACGAAGCCGTTAACAGTGCTCTTGAACTTATCGAAAATTCACAAAACCCCGTAATTTTAGCGGATGTAATGGTAAAAAGATTTTGTGCAAAAGAGCAGCTGTATAAATTTGTAAAAAAGACAAATTACCCCGTAACAACTTTTTTGATGAGCAAAGATTTAATTAACGATTACGAATTTTCAAATTATATCGGTACATATGTGGGTAAACACGCTAATATAAAGGCTTACCAAACAATTAGTAATTCTGATTGCCCGATATTCATCGGAGCTGTAATATCGGATATAAACACCCATGGGTTTGATTTAAAATTTAATCCGAATGATTTTATAAATATTCAGGGAAATTATACGGTTGTAAAAAATAAGATGTATAAAAATGTTCTTATGAAAGACATTTTGGAAATTCTTTGCGAAAAAATTACAAATAAAACCTCTGTGCAAGCAGGCTATGACTATTATTACAGCCAAGTTGAGCCAAGCAAAGACAAAATAAATACGGAATACTTCTACTATAAATTGCAGGAGTTTTTGCGCGAAGGTGATAATCTTATACTTGAAACAGGACTTATAAATCTTGCAGGAGCAAAACTGAGAATTAAAAAGAATGTGAGTGTTAACAATCAAATCCTCTGGGGGTCTATAGGTTGGGCAACAGGAGCTGCTTTAGGTGTAGATATGGCAGATAAAAATGCCCGCACAATACTTGTAACGGGTGAAGGCTCTCATCAACTCAGTGCACAGGAAATAAGCACCATGATGAGAAATAATTTAAGACCCGTTATTTTTGTTATAAATAACGAAGGGTACACAATAGAGCGTATATTGTCAGATGATCCTATGGATAAATTTAACGATATTGCAAAGTGGAATTATTCAAAACTCCCGTATGTATTTGGTGAAAATGTTTACAGTATAAGTGTTTCAAATGATATTGAGTTATGCGAGGCTTTTAGGACAATAGAAAAAGAGCAGGAAAATAAAATGTGCTACATTGAAATGCATTTTGATATGTTTGAGTTGCCCGAACTTGCAAAAAAAGCAATAGACGGTTTAAAACTCTCCAAATTGTGATATAATCTCTATGAGATTTCGGAGAGAAAAAATGCAAACAATAGATATAATTGTTCCTGTCTATAATGAGGAAGCTTGTCTTAATCAAACAATAGAAAGACTTTTGAATTTAAAGGAAAAATTTAAAGGCAAACTGAGCGTCAGTTATATATTTGTAAATGACGGTTCAAAAGATAACAGCGCGCAAATACTTGAGGAATTTGCAAAAAAAGATAAAAGTATTAAGGTAATAAATTTTTCAAGAAATTTTGGTCATCAAATGGCAATAACCGCAGGGCTTGATTATTCAAAGGCTGATTATAGTGCAATTATAGACGCCGATTTGCAAGACCCGCCGGAGCTTATTTATGATATGTATGAAAAATCTCTCGAGGGTTTTGACATAGTTTACGGAAAAAGGCTTAAAAGAGAAAGCGAAACAGCTTTTAAAAAACTCAGCGCATGGGGATTTTACAGGGTTTTAAAATCTCTGTGCAATATTGAAATACCTACAGATACGGGAGATTTCAGACTTATTACAAAAAATGTTCGTGAAGCATTTAATAAAATGCGCGAAAAACACCGTTTTATAAGGGCAATGGTTCCATGGACGGGTTTTAAAAGTGCGCCTGTGTACTTTAACAGGAGTGAACGTTTTGCGGGCGAGACAAAATATCCCCTTTCAAAAATGCTCAAACTGGCTTTTGATGGGATATTCTCCTTTTCATTCAAGCCCGTTGATTTAATTTTTGTTTTAAGTGCAGTCTTGTTCCTTACATCCTTGGTTATTTTGGGTTTTGGAATATTTGACGGTTTTGAAGAAGAATTTTTAATCTGTTTTACGGTTTTTCTTGTAGGAGCTATAAACCTTTTGGCGCTTGGAATTTTAGGGCAATATATCGGCAGAATATATGATGAAACAAGAAACAGACCGCTATATATAGTAAAAAATTCAATAAACTTATAAAAATTTTAAAAATTAAGGCAATTTTTTTTATTCAGCTGTTTTAGTGAACTTGCTATGATAAATAAAATTAATAACTCAACAAATTTTTGCGGTTCAAATATTGAACAAGGTAACATTCGACTCGATGACATTGATACGGTCTTTAAAATGCGTGATTTAAAACGCGCGCATGAGCGCGAGTTGCAAGAAATACGAAATGCGCAAGAAGAATTCAGGGCTAAAAACAATGCAAGCTGTGACACTTTTGTGAGCACAAAAAAAGAAAATGCTAAAAAAGCAAAGAAGTCTGTTTCAATACCTGCTGCACTTTCTGCGGCGGCAATTTTACTTTCGCTCGGTATAAAAACAGGGCTTATTGCTTTAGACAATGATGGTGACATTGAACTGCCGTCAAGCTCTGTTGTTCTTGAGCAAGAGCCTCAGCCTGCCTATGAAATTGAAATTGTTGACCCTCCAAAATACAGCGCGGAAGAAATTCAATATGCAATTGATACTATTAAATCAGACCCTGATTTAAAAAAGGCTTATTATGATATGATTTTAACTATCAACAATATGTCTGATGTCTTTGATAACCCTGTTGAAGTTTTAAACTCGATATTGGATGAGCCTTATGCCTCAAATATTGATATAGAATATGTTTTGGCTCAGATTTTTGCAGAATCAAACGGACAACATTTTGATGAAAACGGAGAGGTGCTTACAAGCGGGGCAAACTGCAACGGATATATGCAAATGAGCAAAGCAGCTACCGAGGAGATGAACAACAGATATTTTGAGGCTAATCCGCAAGATAGAAATGATCCCTTGGGCAACTTAAAATTGGGCATTGCTCTTGATAATTATTTGATGGAAAATTCTTTCCCGAACGATTTGTTTAATGCTACAGCAGCTTATAATTGCGGTGTTGGTAACGCAAAGAAAGGCAACTATATAGGTGCGGATAAGTATGCGCAAAAAGTGCTCGAGTGCTATCAAATTCTAAAGGATAACCCTCTTTTTACTCAAATGCTCTTAGATGGCGAGTTAAATGAATATCAGGATGAATTTATTTACTTTTAGCTGCCTATTTCAACAGCACGACTTGCCATAGCTTTTGTAATTGACATTACACCCAAGGAAGCTTCATAAGCTCTTTGTGCAAGTGTAGCGTCTGCTATATCTACCATCGGGTTAACATTTGACATCCTTACATATCCTTCATCATCCGCATCAGGATGCCCCGGGCGATAAATTTTCTCAGCGGGTGTGGGATCTTCAATCACTCCGCCAAATTTTACTCCGCCTTCAAGAAAAGGAATTGTGCCGACACCAAAAACATCCTCTTTCATGGTGTTTAAAAGTCCGGCAAAAGAAATATCCTCGGTCGCGTTTAATACGGGAATTTTTCTTACATAGTTTGGCGTATCCATATTGGCAACGTTTTTTGCTGCTATTTCTATTCTTTTACCATGGGCTCTGAGTCCTCCCGCGCCCACTTCAAATGCGTCCATTATTCCCATTTTATATGCCTTTCAAATTATTATTGACCAACGTTAATTACTGTTTTTATCTCGTTAATGGCGCTTGTCATTTGTTTTGCTGCCATTGCGTAGAGAATTGAGTTTTTTTGCATAAGCGCCAACTCATCCTCGGCACTTAGCATTTTCTCTTGAGTTTCCATTATTCCTGAGGGCCCCAGCCTTTGGCTGAGTTTTGTTTCAAGGCTTGAGTTTGCAGTATTCAAATATTGTGAGAATTCGACATCTTTTCTTACATAATTTGGCGTGTCCATATTGGCAATGTTACCTGAAACCGCTTCTTGCCTTGCTGCGATTAAGTCTAAATAAAGTTGTGATTTTTGAATCGGGTTTAGAGGTGAATACATAGTCTATTATTCTCTTATATTAATTGCCTTGTCGTACATATCTCCAATTGCACTCATAAGTGACGTGGAGGCTAAAAGTGATGTGTTGAGTCGCATAAGCTCGTCAACCGTTGCAAAAATATCAACATTGGAGCGCTCAATTCCATATTGAGCTATTCTGTTGTGGTCTTCCACAAGGGATATTTCACCGGATTTTTCAGTTGCGCTGTAGCGGTTTTTGCCGCATTCCTCGAGTCCGTCGGGGTTTGCAAATTGTACAAGCGGAATAGTGCCGCAATATACGCCTTCTGAGGAGGGGTCTTTATATGTGTAAACTTCTCCGTTTTTTCTTATTTCAACTTTAGCGCTTGAGGCGTCTATTCTTATGCCGCCGCCTACCAAATCGCCGCTTGTGGTCACAAGATAACCGTTTTTATCAAGCGTAAAGGAACCATCGCGCGTGTAGTAAATTTCGCCGCCCAAAGATGTTATAGGGATAAAGCCTGCCCCTTTAATGCCTACATCAAGCGGGTTTTGCGTAATTTGAAAAGCCCCTTGGGCATGATTTGTCCTAAGGGCGCCTGAAACATAGCCCTGTTCGTCTAAAACATCGTCAAAGCGTATTGCTTTATAACCATGCGTATATGCATTACCAATATTTTGCGAGTAATACCCGAATTTTTCAAACTGGTGCATGGTATTTACTACGTTTCTTCTTATTATTCCCTGTAAGTTGTAACCGTTATACATTTATTTATGCGCTTCCTAATTCTTGTATTGCTCTTGATAGTTTACTGTTTTGCAGCATAAAAAGCTGTCTGTTGGCGTCAAAATTCTTTTTGACAGGAACAAGCTCCATAAATTCCTGTTGCAAAGATACGTTAGAATACTCTAAACACTGTTGTTCAACACAAGGTTCACTTACAAGCGCACCTTGAGATGATACTACGGCGATTTTTCCCGCATCCAGCATTTTTCTTGTAGAATAGTCAAAAACAGCCACTGAACCGTCTTTAGATATTTTTACGTCTTTTAGCTCATCAGGCATTTTAGGCAGAACAATCGGTTGTCCGCCTGCGGATAAAAGCTTATAACCCTTGACGCTTAAAAGCTCTCCGTCTTTATTTAGGTGAAAACGCCCGTCACGAGTAAGCTCAATTGTTCCGTCCGGATGTAAAAGTTGAAAATAACCTTTTTCACTAAGTGCCAAATCAAGCGGACTTTGTGAAACCATTATACGTCCCACCTGATCATCAACTGCTGTTGAAAGTGCGTGAATTCCAAGCTGCTGCGCAAAAGATGATACAACCGCCTCTTTTCTTTGATAGCCGACTTTATCCGAGCCTGTAATGTTTTCGGAACCTATGCCCATTATTTCCATGCCAAGATGCATGGCAGAAATCGACATGCCAAGACCTGATTTTGAAAGACTTACTCCGCCTTGTAATCTCATTTTTTCAGACTGCTCCTTTTTTTAGTTTCGTCGGCACAGGATGAAGTTTTTACAGTGGAATTTTTGTAAAATACACCAAATGACCCAGATATTTTTTAATTATTATTTTTTAAAAGTCAAATTTGAAAAGTCTTTATCTATTTTGAATATAACTTTTATGAGTGCATGTGCCATTTGCAGAAGCTGTGGTGAAACACAAGAGGAGGCACTTATTTGTGCACGTGCTTTTTTAACCTCGTCTTTTTGAATTTTCTTTTTTGCCGTTTCAATTATAAGTCCGCTGTGGATATTTAAACTCTCTGCCTCTTTTTTCAGTATCGAAAATACAAGCTTTTGCGGGAATTCTTCAGGGCAGTTAAGCATTGTTTCCACCTTGTTGTCCTGCGACATTTCAAGAGTTGCTTTTATATTTGAAAAATTAACTGTTTCAATAAGTATAACTATGCTCTGTACCCCATCTTCAGAGCCTTGCGCACTTTTATCAAAAACATCGATGTCAAAATCCCTTTTTTCTCCTGCCGCATTCAAAGGCAGCCAAGGGAGATATGCAAGTATAAAATTCTTTAGAGCAGAGCTTGTATCTGTTGTTGTGGTGCTTATATACCCGAAAGTATTTACAAGATCCCTGAGTTGTTTTGTGTCCTCAACGCCCATTCTTGCAGCTT
This sequence comes from Candidatus Galligastranaerophilus intestinavium, assembly GCA_018716625.1. GTDB lineage: Bacteria > Cyanobacteriota > Vampirovibrionia > Gastranaerophilales > Gastranaerophilaceae > Galligastranaerophilus > Galligastranaerophilus intestinavium. The sequence continues at coordinate 46,658 of DVJQ01000034.1, forward strand.
GAGAAATTGTTTGTATCAGTTTTTGCATGGCAACTTTTGTATTTTCGCCCAAAAGTGTTGCAAGCTGATTAAGGTCTATTTTGCCGTTTGCCAAAAGTAAAAGGAGTTGTGTGCCTTGGGCATTTGTCATTGTTTTGTTTGTTGTGATTTGTGAAATAACTTGTGCAAGGTCATTTGGTAAATTTAAAAGCTCCCTTGCATATTTTGCGTTTTGCTCGACCTCCATAGGTGTCATTTTAAGTTCGGCAGGAAGTGTTTTAGCCTGTTCATTTGTTGTTTTTGAGTTCATAACCGAGTTTGCAAAACTCTCCGATAAATTAACACTCCTTTGTGTGATAATTTGATTATTTATTATATTTCTTACAAGCCTTGTTAAATATCCTGAGGGATTAAAGTTGTTCATCTTGTACCCCTTAATGATTTTTTATTCGATATCAAGCCAATTTTTAACAATGTCGCTTACATATGTAAAAGAGGGCAATATTCCTATATTTTCCCCTTGTAAATTTTTGTTGTATACCAAAATCGGCACCATTTCGCGTGTGTGATCGGTGCCTCTAAATGTCGGGTCACAACCATGGTCTGCCGTTATTATTAATAAGTCATCACTATCCAGGGAGGGCAAAATATCGCCTAAATATAAATCAACCTGCTCAATTGCTCCCTTATACCCAAAAGCATCGCGCCTGTGACCATAGAGCATATCGGTGTCAACAAGATTTGTAAAAATCAAATCCCATTTTTTCTCTTTTATGGATTTTAAAGTTGCCTCAAGCCCTTCTTTATTTGAGCCTGTAGGAATTGCCTCGCTTATTCCGGAGTTCACAAATATATCTTTTATTTTTCCTATTGATAAAACTTTTTTGCCGCTGTCAACAATTTTATTCAAAAGCGTAGGTTTTGGCGGCGCAACGGAATAGTCGTGTCTGAATTTGCCTATGCGAGTGGGTTTAGAATCTATTATTTGATAAGGTCTTGCAATAACTCTGGATATACCCCACTTGCCGTCGTCTAAAATTTTTCTTGCAATTTTACACCAGTCATAAAGTGTTTCAAGCGGAATAATATCAATATCAACAGCTATTTGAAATACACTGTCGGCACTTGTGTAAATTATCGGGTATTTTGTTTTTTCGTGCTCTTTGTGCAAATCTTCTATAATTTTTGTGCCTGAGGCGGGGATGTTGCCCAAAATGCCCTTGCAGCCCGTTTGTTTTATAAATTCGTCAATAATTTCAGGCGGAAATTCTTTGTATGTCTTAAAAGGATGCTCCAGAACAAGACCCGCTATTTCCCAGTGTCCCGTTGTTGTGTCTTTGCCTTTTGATTTCATTTTCATAATGCCGTATTTTGCAAGCGGTTTGTCTGTTTTTTTAACACCTTTAATGTCTTTTATGTTGCCCAAGCCTAATTTTTCAAAGTTTGGCACATTTAACCCCCCCGTAACTTGCGCAAGGTTGCACAAAGTGTTACAGGTTAAATCGTCCCCGTATTCTAAAGCGTCCTCTATTGCGCCAATTCCCATAGAATCTATTACAATTATTGCAGCTCTTTTCATTTTATTACTCCAACATCATCACCTAAGTGCTCCAAGTGCCACTCCTGTATAGCTTCTCCGGGGTATAAAATACCAATCCCGGGCGGGTAGGGCACAACCATTTGAGAGGAAATTTTTAAAAGTGCATTTTCTTTTGATACAAAGGCATAATCCCTCCAAAAAGCTTCAAAAGGCAGCATTTTAACAAAGGGAAACGGCTGGAAACTTGACTCTGATTCATTTTTTTGTTCGGTAAGTTTAACTTTTTTAATTGCGTTTTTAAGTTTGTCCAGTTTTGCCTTTGTTGTGCCAATCCCGCACAAAAATAAAACACCCTTTTCTGAAGCCATTTCATCTTCAATGTGGAATTCTTCAAATAATTTTTTAGACAACTCTAAGCCTGATACGTCGGGACGTTTAATTAAAATCTTTGTCGGGTCGGAATTTTCATTGTCATAAAACTCCCAGCCTTCTTTTCTTAAATCCCTTTTAAAATTTTCTACATTGTTAATTAAATCATCAATTGCCCTTGCGCCTTCTTTTGAATGCAAAAAGTTTATAGTTGCCTCAATTGCTGCTAAAAGAGGGTAAGAGGGGGATGAAGTGTTAAAAAGATTAATCGAGCGTTGGACTTGGCGCCATTCAAAATCTTCCCTTATTTCGTTTGAAACATGCAAAAGTGCACACTGGTTGGGCGCGCCTGCTGTTTTATGCAGAGAATTTATAACAAAATCTGCGCCTTGCTCAAGTGCTGTTTTTGGTAAGTTTTGCGAGAAATTATAAAGTGCGCCATGGGCCTCATCTACTATTAAATAAACCCCGTATTGTTTGCAAATCTTTGAAATAGCTTCTATATCAGAGTTTACACCTTCATAAGTCGGACTTGTAATAATTAAAGCTTTGTATTGGTTAAGTTTTAAATTATTTTCAACTTCTTCAGGGTCTATTTCGCCGTAAATTCCAAAATAATCGTTTTTACTTGGCATAAGCCAATCTACACGAGCACAGGTAACTACAAGACCGTTGTATACTGCTTTGTGGCAATTTCTTGCAACTAAAACCCTGTCGCCTTCTTGGATGACAGATTTCATTGCGGCTAAAATCCCTAAAGTTGCACCTTGGGTTAAAAAGAAAGTATTTTTTGCACAGTAACAGTCCGAGGCTCTCCCTTGAGCCATTAAAATAGCGCCTGAGGGGTCTGATAAGTTGTCAAAACCTTCAATTTCAGAGTAATCCCAATTATAAAAACCTTCTAAATTTGGTAAATAAGGACTTTTTTGCCCATGAGAAGGGGTTGTAAAAAGTATGCGGTCTAATTTTTTATTTAATAATTTTATTATGCTCATTGTGTTTTTATAATAGAATATTTGATATGGATATACAAGATAAAATCAAAAAATTACGCAAAGAGATTGAGCTTTACAGCTATTACTATTATGTAGAGGATAATCCTAAAGTTGAGGACTATGAGTACGATGCTCTTTTTAGAGAACTTCAAAAGCTTGAAAGCGAACATCCCGAGCTTATTACACAAGACAGCCCCACTCAAAGGGTAGGCGGAATAAGTGAAAAATTTGACACAGTAGCTCATAAAAACAGGCTCTATAGCTTGGATAACGCCAATAATGACGAAGAGTTGACAAAATGGTACGAGAGAGTTCTAAAGGATACAACAGGTTTAGACGGGCAGATGAATTTATTTATGCCAAAAATTCCTCTTGCCTGTGAATATAAAATTGACGGTTTGGCGGTGAGTTTAACTTATGTTAACGGTATCTTTACCCAAGGGCTTACCCGCGGGGACGGCATTATGGGGGAAGATATTACAAATAATTTAAAAACCATAAAAGCAATACCGCTAAAGCTTTTTGAACCGATAAACGTTGAGGTGCGCGGCGAAGTTTATATGCCGGTTGAATCTTTTGAAAAACTGAATACAAAACAGCTTCAGATGGGTCAAAAAACATTTGCAAATCCAAGAAATGCCGCAGCAGGCAGCATTCGACAGCTTGATCCCAAGATAACCGCAAGCAGAGATTTGTCCATTTTTGTCTATGGCGGAATTTTTGAGAAAAAAGACGCTCCAAAAACACATGGCGAAACTATGGAAAAGCTCTCTAAGCTTGGCTTTAGGACAAATAAAGTGAGTGTTGTTCAGGGAATTGGCGAGGCAATAGAGTTTTGTAAAAAAACGGATTTGGTGCGTCATAGCTTAAATTATGCAACGGACGGGGTTGTCATTAAAGTTGACGAGATTGCAAAACAGGAAGAATTGGGCTTTACCTCTCGTGTGCCAAAATGGGCAATAGCTTTTAAATTTCCGCCCGAGGAAGTTTGGACGGATTTAGTGAGCATTGAGTTTTCAGTCGGCAGAACGGGTATTGTGACCCCTGTTGCAAATTTAAAACCGGTTTTGCTTGCAGGCAGCACCGTTTCTCGTGCAAGCCTTTATAATTTTGATGAAATTAAGCGATTGAATGTGCAAGTCGGTGACAGAGCGCTTGTAAAAAAAGCGGCAGAGATTATTCCAAAAGTCATAAGAGTTGAGAAAACCCCAAATTCAAAGCCTTTTGAAATGCCAAAAATTTGCCCCTGCTGCTCTGCTCCTTTGGTTGAGGTAGAGGGTGAAGTGGCGCTTTATTGTCCGAATAAAAACGGTTGCAGTGCTCAAATAAAGGGTAGAATTGAATATTTTGTATCAAAAAATGCCATGGATATTGACGGTTTGGGTGAAAGTATTATCTCGCAACTTGTTGAGCGCAAAATGGTTCATACTTACGCCGATTTATACAAATTAACCTATGAACAGCTTTTAGAGCTTGATTTAATAGCTGAAAAATCGGCACAAAATTTGCTTGATGCTATAAATAATTCAAAAAATACAAAGTTGCCAAAGTTTATAAACGCCCTTGGTATAAGGCTTGTAGGCAAGGAAAGTGCGGATATTTTGGCACAAAATTTTAAAGACATTGAAGCGCTAAAAGCTGCAAGTATTGAGGATTTAAGTGCAATTGACGGCATTGGCGAGAAAATGGCTAAAAGTATTTATGATTATTTTCACAACGAGCAAAATTTAGAAACTTTGGACGAGGTTTTAAAGCTTGGCTTGGTTCTTGAAAATACATATAAAAAAGAGGAAAACCTAAAATTAAAAGGGCTTTCTTTTGTTTTAACGGGCACACTGGAAGAATTTTCGCGCGACAAGGCTCAAGAGATTTTAAAATCGCTTGGTGCAAAAACCCCAAATTCGGTCAGTAAAAACACCGATTTTGTAGTGGCAGGTGCAAATGCGGGTTCGAAATTGACAAAAGCGCAAAATTTAGGTATTAAAATATTAAACGAACAGGAGTTTAAAGAACTTATAAGTAATAAGGAGGAATTATGAAAAAATTTTTAATCGCCGCTTTAGCTATGGGTGTTGTTTTAAGCACGACTTGTGTTTTTGCTGTTGAAGAAGAACGCGGATATGTCAGTGTTTCAGCAAAAGCAGAGCAGGAATTTGTTCCAAATGTTGCAAATTTTAAATTTTACATTGAAACATCGGACAAAGATTTAAACATTGCAACGGAAAAAAACAAACAGGAAACACAAAAAGCGCTTGAAGCGGTTAAAAAAGAACTCGATAGTGCAAAAGGCGACAGTGTTAAAACAATTAATTTTAGCGCAAATCCCGAGTATCGCTATAAAAACGGAAAAAGAGAATTTATTCAGTATAACGTTACAAACGGTTTCCAAGTTACTCTAAAAAATACCGATAAGCTTGGCAATTTGATTTCCTTGGGTCTTAAAAACGGCGCAACTCGTGTTGGAGATTTGAATTTTTCGCTTGATAACACTCAAAATGCTTGCAATGAGTTGATTAAAGAAGCTGTAGGACTTTCAAAAACAAGAGCAAATGAAACGGCAAAAGCCGCAGGCAGCTATGTTACAGGTATAAAATCAATTAATGCAAGCTGCTCCGGTGATAGCGTTTACTATCCTCAAGCAAGACTTATGAACAGTGCAAAATTCTCTACAGCAAGCGCAGAAGCTGCAGCAGACTCATCTGTTCCCACAGAACTTGGTACGGTTAAAATATTTGCAAATGTCAGTGCGCAATATTTTGTAAAATAGTACAAGATTTTATATTTTTTAAAAAGGCGCTTGTCGCCTTTTTTCTTTGGCAAAATTTTTTATTTATGTGTTTTAATTGCATGTAAATACTAAAAGAGGAAAGAGTAATTATGCACATTGATTCGATAAAGTTATTCGGCATTACACCCAAGAAAAGCGCCGAAAATAAAAACGGCACAAAAACTAAAGGGGAAACTTTTCAAAGCGGTAGTTTTTCCGATTTGAATGCGCTTAAAAAGACGGGCGTTGTAGGGGTTTCAAGTGAATATAAAAATGATAATCAAAGACAAATCGACGCAACAATTTTAAATTTCAGAAAGGCAAATAATGCTGCCAAAGTTTTTTTGAGAAAGGCTGTGCTTGCACAAAAAAATATCCTCGATGACGCTTCAAATGTGCTTTCAATGGCTGATGAAGCCCAAGGCAAGTATACGGAAATGCTGGGTTTGTATAATGCAGGCGCCCCAATTGCATCTTTGGGTGATAAAAGGTATGAAATTACAAGAAATGCCGACGGCAATGCCATGATGGATGAGTACACTCAAGATGGCACACTTTTATCTACTACATATTTTGAAAAAGGATTACCTGTATTGTACGTTCAAGGTGCACAAGAACTTCCTGACGGCACAACAAAGGTTGATTTGGAAATTGACTATAAAGACGCAAAACCCCTAAAATATACTCAGAGTGGCAGATTTTTGCCAAATGGCGAATGTATTGTAGAGAAGGAAATTGAATTTGCAAACGGCAAACCAAGGGTATACAGGCAAGGTCAGAGAGATTATCTTGATGATGTGACAACAGTTGAGAAAATCATACATTTTGACGGTGATATGCCGATAAAGTATGAAGAAGATGTCACATTCTGCCCTGACAGTTCCTTTATTTCAAGCACAAGAGCGGATTTTGAAGACGGCGAGATAATATCATATGCGCAGGACAGCTCAGAAACAGCCAATGGCAGGGATGGCTTTAAAAGACGCATTTTGTTTGAAAACGGTAAGCTAGCTCTTTATCAAGAGGATTTTGAAAAGCGCCCTGATTACTCCTATGAGTTTTCAAAATCAATTGATTTTGAAAACGGTAGGGAAAAGACGTATATGGAAGGTTTTGAGGAGCTTTCAGACGGGCCTTCAAGAATTGATAAAATGATTAAACTTGAAAATAAGCTGCCAAAATCGGTTATTTTCGGATTAGACTTTGGTGTTGAAAAACATGCCGAAAAAATCTTTGAAGATGTAAACGGTATTTGGGTACAGGTTAAGAAAAATAATTAAACTGATTTTTGCGCCCTAAGTTTTAGGGCGCAAGATTATTCAAGAATTTCTTTTATTGCCATAGGGATTACATTTGGCAAATTTGAAGCTAAAACCGAGTATTCACCTTGCGTTTTGCTTGCAATTTCTCCGCAAAGCCCATGCAGGTACGCTCCAAGGCATGCAGCATTTTCTAAACTTGCTCCCTGAGCGCAAAGACCTGCAATTATACCTGTTAAAACATCTCCTGCGCCCGCTTTTGAAAGAGCGGAGTTACCTGTCGGATTGATAAAAATTTTGCCGTTAGGTACTGCAATAACGCTTTCATGTCCCTTCAGGAGTACTATGCAGTCAAAACTCTTGCTTGCTTCCCAAGCCCACTTTAGTCTGTTGGATTGAATTTCTTTTACATCAACATCTAAAAGTCTTGATAATTCAAGCGGGTGAGGGGTTATGATTGAATTTAGCGGAAAAAGTTTTTTGTTTGTAGAGGCAAGGGTATTTATAGCGTCAGCATCAATTATAATGGGGGTTTGTGAATCCATGTTGCTTTGAAGAAAGCTTGTGATAAAGTTTTTTGTACCGCCAAGGGTTGAAAGTCCGCAACCGATTGAAATAGCATGAGAGTTTGCAACTCCATCCAAATATTTCATCCCGTCTTTAGGTATTGTCCCCACAGGACTTTGTCCTAAGTCTAAAAATGTAATGTCAGGGGAATTTGCAGCTACAAGGGGTATTACATCACTTGCGGTTGCAAGCATAGAGGCACCTGCACCTGCTTTAAGCGCTGATATTGAGCTTAAATAGGCAGCTCCGGGGTAAAACATTGAACCTGCTATGTTTAAAACATTTCCATAAGTTCCCTTGTTTGAAATTTGCACTCTTTGGGGCAAAAACTTTGAAACTATTTCTTTTGACAGTTTTGTTATTGATATATTATCCATTTTATTCTCCTAAATGTCCAAATTGCCTTACAGCCTCGTATGCACCTATTGCAATTGAGTTTGAAAGGTTTAGACTTCTTGTTTCTTTTCTCATCGGTATGGTAACAAGATTTTTTTCATATTTTTTTAAAATATCATCACTCAAGCCTCTTGTTTCAGGGCCAAATACCAAAAAATCTCCTCTTTGATATTTAATATCGGTGTATAATTTTTTAGCTTTTGTGGTAAAAAAATAGTAATTATTTTCATTTTGCGGGAAATTCTTTGTAAGTTCGTCAAAACTTATTATATGCTCTATTTCTACTTTGTCCCAATAATCAAGCCCTGAGCGCTTTAAATATTTATTTGACATTGAAAAACCCAGCCTGCCGCACAAAAACAACTTTGCCCCGACACAAGCACACAGCCTTGCGACATTTCCTGTGTTTTGAGGTATCTCGGGTTCGACCATTACAATGTTTAAATAGTTTTTTTGCATAATTATTTCACTTCAAAAAATCTTTTGCTTTCAAATATAACGGGAATACCCCTTAAAACACAGAATGCAACCGCTATGTAGGCACAAATTATGCCGATTGCAAGTATTGTATGATCATAGTTAAAGCTTAAATGTCCTGCTATGATAAATAAAAATGCGACAGCCTTGCAAAGTGCGTATGTAAATCTTGAAAAGTTTGAAGCAACAATAAATTTTGCAACTTTACCTTGCATCATTGTTTTTTCTCCAAAAGCGGTATAACCTTGTGCAAGAGCGAGTGAGCGCAGGGAATCGGTAATAATTCCGCGAGTTAAAACAATAATCGGTATTGCGACATTTAACCAACCAAGGGCGCAAAAAGTAATCCAGAAAACGTTTTCGACAATTCTATCGCCCATAATGTCAAGCACTGCGCCAAGTTTTGATGTTTCGTTGAATTTCCTTGCAATATAACCGTCAAGTCCGTCAAACCACATTACAAAAATCGTTAAAATCAGTGCTGTAAGTGTTGCAACGTTGCTTTTTAAAAATAAAAGCGCAACAACTATAAAAGCCAGAAAAATCCTTGAAAGTGTTATAATATTTGCCATTTTACTCCCCTTTTAATTCTTTGTTTAAATATTTTGCAACTTCTTCTACGCAATGCTTATCACCCATCATAGAACGCAATTGAGCCAAGCCGTCCAGATGTTTCTTTCTGTAGCTTTCATCATTTAAAAGTCTTATAATTTCTTGTGCAATTTTGTCACTGCGCGCATCGTACATTAAAAACTCTTTTACAATGTCTTTGCCTGTAATGATGTTTACAAGGCAAGCGTTTTTAATGCTTCTTACCATTAAATATATTAAGTAAAACAAAAACGGCCCGCGATATGCAATAATCATAGGTGTGCCATACATTGCCGCCTCAAGTGCTACGGTTCCCGAGGCTAGTATCAGGGCATCGGAAACACTGAGAAGTGCTTGGTTTTCGCCTTTTATTGTTTTGTAACTTGTACTAAAAGCACTCTCGGGTAAATTTGGAGCATGTGAAAAAACAAATTGTACATCAGGGCAAGCTTTTTCAATTATTTTGACAGCCCCTGTAAATATTTTTAAAAGGTATTTTATCTCAAACATTCTTGAGCCGGGGAAAACGCTTATAAGGCGTTTGTTTTTATCTAAATTATGACGGGTGAAAAACTCGTCCCTATCGGCTTTTTTGGGTAGTTCAAAATTTAGCGGATGTCCTACAAAAGTTGAGTTGACCCCTTCTTGTTCATACATTTTTTCTTCAAAAGGAAAGATTGTAAAAACTCTGTCTATGTTTTTTTTAATGGTTTTTATCCGCCACTTTCTGGATGCCCAAACTTGCGGCGGTATAAAATAAAATACCCTAAAACCTTCTTTTTTGAGGAATTTTGAAATTGCAAGGTTGAATGTTCCGTAATCTACAAGCAGAACAATGTCGGGCTTAAAGTCGTTTTTTAAATAATCAACTATTCTTTTACCAAGGGTCAGATGGTCAATTACAAGCTTTGGTGTAATCCCTATGCCACCCATTTTGCTGTGGTTGCAAAACAGCTTTACCCCTTGACTTTTCAGGTTATCTGCACCGACCCCTTCAATGATTACATCGGGATTTATTTTTTTTAACTCCCTTACAACTCCTGAAGCGTGCTTATCTCCTGATGTTTCACCCGTAATAATAAATATTTTTTTTGCCGTCATATTTACCGCTTTATACTGCTATTATTGATATTTTGTGTTTGTCTGCATATTTAATCATTTCTTCCTGATTAACTATAATTGTTTCGCCTGCCTCAAGCGCCAAAACGCTTGCACCGTAGCGGCGCATTGTTTTAAGTGTCCTGATACCGACTGTCGGAATGTCAAATCTCTTGTCTTGATTTGGTTTTGCAACTTTTACCACAACAGCACCTTTGCCGCGTGCGAGTTTTGCACCCCTTTTTATACATTTGTCAGTTCCCTCTATAGCTTCAACCGCCATAATCATACGGTTTTTCATAACTACAGATTGACCTATGTCAAGCTTGCCCATTTCTTTTGCCGTTTTAAAGCCGTATTCAATGTCATAGAGTTCTTCTTGAGTTGGTGTAGACTTTGTCAGAACACCCTTTTGCACCATAAGATTTTTAATGAAAATTGTCTGATCAAGCACTGTAATACCTATTGAATTGAGTTCTTCGACAATTCTCAACATAATGGCGTCATCGTTTAATTTAAAGGCTTCTTTTATGTATTCAATTGCCCTTGGCTCAAGTTTTGGACGCTTTAGCAGCATTGTTTTTGAAACTTTACCTAAAAAAGTAAGCTGTTTGATTTCTTGTTCTTTTAAAAACTTCTCCATTGTTTCAACTTGCCCGAAGCCGAGGGAAATAACCTTTGAGCAATGTTTTTGAAGTTCTTTTAAGTTGTCTGATGAAAGTGAAATTGCAACAACTTCAAATCCGTTTTCTTTTGCGCCCTGCGCCATTTTGACAGGTAATAGACCATCCCCTGCTATAAGACATTGTTTGTTTTCTAAAGTTATACTCATAATTCCATGCTACCTTCTTGTGATATGCTTGTTTTGACGTTTCCATCCGCAAAGAAGGCTTTAGGATTGAGCGTCATTCTTATTTTATCCGCCTCAACAGTTGAGCCTTCGTTTGTAATTTTTGAACGTCCGGTAAAAATAATTGTTTCGGGCTTATTGGTTTTCGGGTTTACAAAAAGTTGGGCCTTGGGACCTTGGGCAAAGTAATCTTTGTATTTTACTCTTACGTTTCCGCCTGCAACAAGCGCGCTTGTGAGTTTGTTGAACTGTTGATACCTTGCTTGCACATAGACTCTTGTGCCGTCATCAAAGGTCACATCTGATGATGTGTTGCCGGAAACTTGAAATTCTTCTCTTTGCGGGACATATTCAAACATATTGCCTTTTATGACGTTTGCTTTTTCTTTCATAACAACGTTTCCGATGAGTTTTAGGTTTTCTATGTTGCCTGATTTATCAACAATTGCGCTTGCTTTATCGGAAAATGTTTCTAAGTCTTGGTAGTGTATGACAACAGAACCGTTTGCTTTCATAAGTTTTGTGTTTGTATCGTACTCTTGAGAGTCTGCGTTAATTGTCATGACAGGTTGGCGATCTTCCATCATAATGGATTGAGAATTTCCTTGAGCCAGAACGGTTTTCTTGATTAGCGAAACTTTTATTATGTCTGCTTTAATTTCATGTTTTTTATTTTCTTTGTTTTGAAAAGCGTAAGGATTGTCAAAAAACGTTGCAAGAGAAGGCTTTTTGCTGACAGGGTCTAAATCAAGCTCGGCACGCGGACTTTTAACCTTTATGTCGCCTACGCTGACCTGAACATCGCCTTCAAAGAAACCTTTGTTTTGATCCATTTTTATCGTTTGCTTCTTGGCTTCAATTACCACATTTGCGCAGTACCCGCAAAGCGTTGTGAACATTATTAATATAAGACTTAATATTATTTTTTTCATTTATTTTCCTTTTGTGCTGAATAAGTCCAGTTTTTCTTGTTTTGTACCTTCTTTGGCGTAAATTTGAACTTGCGAGTCGCCAATTATCTTAAAAAAAGTCAAATCAGAGTTGAATACGGCTTTTTTGCTTACTGTTGCAAAATCTTCGTTTCTTTTAATTCTTACGTTGCCTGTTGCTATTATATCTGTGTTTTTGCCGCCCCATTCAATTTTATCTGCCAAAATTGATGAGCCGTCTTTTGAAACAATGAGTGTTTCGCCCTCAAGAATCACGTTTTTATCCTCGTCGCGATATGTTCCTTTTGGTGATTCAAAGCTCAGTGCGACGTTTTTATCTTCATCGTAAAAATTTCCTATTATTTCAGTTAGAACGACCACTTTTAAAGCGCTGTCATAGCTGCCTGTTTTAGCATAGAGTTCCCAATATTTTTTGTGGTCTTTTGTTTCTGTCAGGATAAGGTGCTTAACCTCTACTTTTTGGGTTTTATTAAGCGCGCCGGATACGTTTTTTCTTATATCACGGGTTACAAACCAAGCCCAAAGAAAGCCCGCAGTGCACAAAAGCGCTATTGAGAGAAAAACAATAAAGTAGATTTTTTTCTTGCTTAAGCCCATGATAAACTTTATTTTAGCATAAAGCGCCTAAAAAAGTTTTATAAAGTTGTGCAAATGTTAATTAAAATTAAGGGGGTTGAATTTTTATTTTTAGCGTTTAATAATATAGATATCAAGCGTGTTTGCTTGATATGAAAATTTTATATCGCGGGATGGAGCAGTCCTGTTGACCCGTCAGGGTCAAGTTAAATAATACGAGTCGGGCGACGAGATGCCAGACTGTAGAAATGAAAATTGAATAAAGTTTAACGCGGGATGGAGCAGTCTGGTAGCTCGTCGGGCTCATAAGACTTATTTTAGATTTACCTCCTTGCTTGATATAATAAGTGTTATTGGTATTTATAGAATACTTAATTCTTGTTTTAAATTGTAGGGAAGACCTACAATAATTATAGGTCTTTTTTCCTTGCAACTTATCATTTTTTATGCGCCCCAATCGTCTTTATTTGGTAGCATTTCATCTGGAATATCTTTTTCGTTACTGTTGAAGATTTTTTTAAATCTGTTATTTTGCAACTCCGCAAGTTCTTCCAGATGTTGAGGTTGAACGTGCGTATAAGTATCTAAAGTAATTCCAATGCAACTGTGTCCGAGCCACTTTGACACTTTCTTGATATCAGCTTTTTGTTCAAAGAAACTTGTAGCGCAAGAATGGCGAAATGAATGTATTTTATGATGTTCGATTCTGCTTCAGCTAACCTTTTATTAACAAAAGCTCTAAAAGTAGTATCGCAAATAAAATATCCGTCCTCACGTGCAAATACAAGGTCTAAATCTCTATGATATTTTGTTCCTTGCGCCATTTTGTTTATAGCTTGCAACTTTCTAACATGGCGTAATATATGTTCAATATCACTTGACATTGGCAATGTTCTGTTAGAGCTTTTTGTTTTGGTGGAATCTATAATCTTCTTTGTGTATTTGTATTTTGAGTTCTTATCTTTGTTTGGTACTGATTGCATTTGCTGGTTAATTCTAATAGTTTGCTTTTCAAAATTAACCTTTGACCATTGCAATCCTAGTGCCTCACCTAATCTTGCGCCTACACATAAGAGGAAAATGATTAACATATCCCATTGAGTAGCTTGGTCAATACAATGTTTTATGAGTTTGTCATAATCTTCCGAATTTAAAATTTCGGTTTCTTTCTTGGTGCATTTTGGATAAAGAGCTAGGGCGTTTGGGTTATCTTTTAAAATACCAATTATGCAAGCACATTTGAGCATTCTATTTAATACTGCTCTAATATTTTTCACAGTTTTGGGGTCAAGTGTTCCGCCTTTGCCGTTACTCTTTTTTAAGCAAGCGTTATAAAATTTTGTTAATAAGTGAGGAGTTAGCTTTTTTAGTAATAAATGTCCTAAATCAGGAATAATGTGCCTATCTAAAATGCTTCTATCGTCGTTAACGGTAGTTTCTTTTACATGATTTACAACATAATTTTCAAACCAAGTATTTGCCCATTGTGCAACTGTAATATTTTCGCTTATCTCATCAGGACATTTACCCTCTTGCTCTGCTTTCCATTCTTTGTACGCTTGCAAGCATTCTTCTTTTGTTTTGCGAGAGAATGTTTTTAGCTTTCTTTTACCAAGTTCATCATAATATGTAACTCGATATTCAATGTATCTGCCGCAAGTGCTTTTCTGAAAACAGCCTTCGCCGTTACGTCTTCTTTTAGCCATTTGCATTCTCCTCTGCTCCTGTGGTACTTGGCAGAGCCTGCGTTCCTACGTCGCCATCGTACAGTTGCGTTGTCGAAAACTCACCGTTTCCGCCAACTCCACTTCGGCTGCCGCTTTCCTTAACGAACTTGTAGAATGCGTATTCGCTAATATTCAACTCGCGAATTGCTGCTATTGATTTAATTTCACGTTTTAGCCATTTTTGATAAACCTCGCTAAAATTAGCAGGCTTATCAACTTTCTTTCGACCTTTATATTTGCCTTTTAACTTGGCAACTGCAATACCGTCCTTTTGTCTTTCTAAAAGATTTGCACGCTCAAATTCGTAAATGGCAGCGAGGAATGTAATCATTAATTTACCAAAATTGCTTGAAGTATCAATGTTTTCTTTGATACTTTTTAGAGCAACGCCTTTATTGGTAAGATATTCCACAATGTTTAACAAATCTTTTGTGTTGCGAGCAAGTCTTGAAAGGTCTTTGATATATACTGTGTCGCCCTCTCTAACATACTCCAACATAGCCTGTAATTGTGGACGGTCTGTGTTCTTACCGCTGATTTTTTCTGCAAAAATCTTGTCCATACCGACTTTGTCTAACAGAGATTTTTGACTTTCGGTATTTTGTTCAATACTGCTAACCCTGATGTACCCTACCTTTTGTCCTGTTCCAGTCATCTAAATACTCCTTTTTATTAACTTGTAGGATAACGAGTGATTAAAGTAAAGACTTCACCACTGAAATGACTGAAAAATCAAAATCTAAGTCTATTCAGGGAGTTTTAAATACCAAAATTTCGCCTGTTTAGAGTGTACTCTATAAAGTGATAAAACTTAATCAACTTCGATTAAGTGTGATACTTAAAACTCCCAAGATAAAATGCTAACTGTTCATAAATATCAACCTTGTACCTACTATCAGGTTTATCGGCTCTAAATGTTTATCATCTTGTTGAGTTGGTGACGTCTTGCTCGTCATCCTTATTATTATTTAACTCTTTTGCAGGCATTAGTACCCTGCCAGGACATTTTTGTTAGCTCATGTCGAAAGCTACAATTAGCAATTTTATTATACAAAATTTTTCTAATGGCCGTCAATCTTTTATAAAGATGTGTAAAATGCACAAAAATTTTTATCTGCCCCGACCAACCGCTCTATTTATACATTGCATATTTTTACATCTTAATGCACTTGAAAATAAAATAACACAAAGTTTTCGATATAATCATGCAGGGATTTTATGACTTACTACTTCTTATGCTTCTATATGTAGGAATTTTATAACAACATTTGTTTTATTTTATTTTTATTTCCCCGCCGGTTGTTTTTTATTTAAACTGCTTGCGCCACTTATCCAAAATTTCTTGTCGCTTTAATCTTTCTGCTCGTTCTTCTTCTGTTTCATCTTTATACTTGAAATAATTTATAGTTACTATTGCAAGCGCAAATAAGACTATAAACATTATTAATGCAAAAACTATGCTTGAGATATGTTGAAATATCCACGCAAACAAAATACCCGTTGGCTCTAACAACTTAATAATCTCTGCTAATATTAATCCGATAAGTATTACATATACTATTTGCAACTAAATAATTCCTTTATTTTTTATTTACGCACAATGAGAAATATTTACAAGCCCTTTTTTATTCTTGGCTTTTCTTCAACTTCACCTGTAAAAATATAATCTTTGCCAACATACTTATATTTACCTCGCCCTAAATGCAAAAAATAGTGAGGTTGTTTATTGTAATTTATGCCTTTATTTTTCCTGTTATAACAGTAATCAGAAGGTATGTAGCTTTCAGCAGACCTATTATATTGCTTGCTTAATTCTGTTTTAAACCATTTTCTTGAAAACTCATAACCTAGCGGCATTGATTTAATAAATTCTTCAATTTCTTCTATAATTGACATTTTACCCTTTATTACAATATTCTTTAATAACGCACTTTGCGCACTTTGGTTTTGCAGTGCAAACTTCGCCATAACCTTTTGAGCAGTAATTCCACAATAAATAATCCATTTTTACTTGACTGATTCCAATTTTATCAGAAAGTTTTTTGCATTCTTTTATAACTGCATAATCGGATTTACTTTTTACAATGTTTAATCTTTCCACCCCTAAAATTCTTTTTATATGCACATCAGGTTTAATTACATCAATACCAACATTTCTAAGATACTCACACACAAGAGCAACGCCTGAATACCTTAATTTGTAGGTGCTATTATAATGGCTAAGTAATTTGATAATGTTTACAGGCGCTGTATGGGTTACAAATTTTTCAAGACTTCCAAAATCCTGCTCGATTTTCTCAAAAGTTTCAATATTTGCTTTTAATGACTGCATTTGATTTTTTGTTGTATAGGGGCTATAACATTTGAGTTTTTTAATTTCTTCAATTAAAAAATCTGCAGATTGTTCTTTTAATGCGTTGCGCTCAAAATTACAAAACAGTTCATCAAACTTTGTTTGATTATCTTTAATCTTTTTCCATGAAACCAATGCGCTTAATTGAGCATAAATAAAGCCTTTTAAATGTTCTTTAAAAGTAAAGATTTTGCCGTTTTTGCGGTTGTTAACTGCTTCTAAGATAGTCAGGTCAATGTCAGGCACTTTATCTTTTAAGTACTCGTCAAGAATATTGAACATTTTGAAGTAGTCTTTATCTATTCGCGCCAATTCTATTAAAAATTCTATCACTCAATCTACAATAGATTAACTCTATTGTCAATGTGTGTAACTCCCATTTTAAGTATATTAAGGTGATAATATGAGTATTAAGAAAAATTTAGGTAATCGCATTAGAGAGATAAGAATTAGTCGCTCTTTAACGCAAGAAGCATTGGCTGAAAAGATAAATCTTTCTGCCAAAAGTCTAAGTCAGATTGAATTGGGAAATAACTTTGTTTCTGCTGAAACATTGGAAAAGATTTTAGAAAAATTAAATTTAGAGCCTGATGAGTTATTTTCATTTGGCGGAATAAAAACGAATGATGAACTGCATAAAAATATTTTAAAAAATTTAGAAACTATAAAATCAGATAGGGCAAAACTCGCAGTCGTTGATACTTTGCTAAAATCATTACTTTAATTTTTGAGGGTAACTTTATACCTCGCCGCCACAAAACATTTCATCATTCGCCCGAGAATATTCTCATCTGAATTTATCAGGGCGGGGTTTTTCAAACCGAGAAAAGCGGATTGCGAGCGGAGGCTGAGGGCTTGCGATGAGCAAGACCGCAATGCCGTTCATCGCGAGCAACCAAGCAATCTCAGAATGAGAAAACTTACTTCCTCGACCAAGAAAGCTTATCACGCAATGAGAGGGGCTGTATGGGGTTATTTTTCTAATCCTAATTTTTTAAAAAGTATATTGTTTCGTTTTTTGCAATCTTGTAAGACTTTATTAAAACTAATAATTTCAATATAGGCATTGTAATTATTAGTAAATAAGAAATAACCATTACCACCAGGCATTTCAATAAAGTTAGCCTTTTTTGCAAAACCCTCTATTTTTTTTGTTATATCACAAATTATATAACAGTAAAATTTTGCATTATTTGCTACATTTACGGGTCTTCCATTGCTTTTTCTAATTTTACCTTCCTTTATTTCATCAATATAACCATAAATTTGATTTATGGGATTATCTTTATCTGTATAGTCATCGCGTTCTGGGCGCTTAAATTCTATAATTGTAACCGTATCTAAAATGGTATTTTCATTATTTGAGAATATTTTTTTATTGTCAAATAATAAATCAGCCCTATCATTACTATTTGATTTAATGTTATTTAGTTGTGAGAATGCTTTGTCGGATGTTATAAAATCAGAAAACGCAAGCCTATCATCAATTATCCAAAGATTATGTTTTTCGTATGGGATTTCATTGGATGTTGTACCCATAGGGTAAATTAAATTATGGATAAATTCTTCTTTGTAAGGCTTGTTGTTTTCTTTATTCCAACCTAAATATTTTTCATAATATTCTAAAATCACCTTTCTTTGCGCTATATATTCTGCTAAATCTGCGCGTCCAGCTTCGTCAATTTCTTTAACAAATTTTTTTAATCGTTTTTCATATTCATTGTTATTCTCGATAAGGTTTAAATCTGTTTCTTTGACGAAATTTTCAAAGTTTTTGTTTATTTCATCTCTTTTTATAATATGCTTTATTTTTATTTTTTTCTTAATATCTTCTTTTTCTGCATAAGGAGAAATATCGTCAAAGAAATCTTCGTTTTCGTTCAGTAGGTAATGATATTGACCGAGTTCATTTTCTATAACTTCTGCGATTCTTTGCATTTTGTTTTGTCTAATAATTTCTATATATGGTGCTATGTAGTTTATTAAACTATCAGATATGCCATTTTTAATGTCAGCTAAAGTTAGATGACCCGGTATGTCCATTTGTACATCTTTACGTGAAAAAGTAAAGCCTTCTCTGTCTGGGTCTGTGTTTTCATCCAAATACTTTCCTGAGATGTAAGCAATATAATAAAATTTATTAGAGGAGTCAGTATCTTGTATTTTTTCGTCTAAATTTCCTAATTTTGTTATATTTTTAACAGTATCGGATTGCACCATTCTATTGTTGCCGCAAAAGTAAACTTTATGGTTTTCTTCTTCTCCTGTATCAAAAAGTTTAACGTGCTTGATTTTAAAAGTAGAGTTTTTGATATTTACATCTTCATCAGTTACATTTTTTGAATATATCTTTCTATACAAATCATTTATGCAAATGGATTTTGCTTCTTTGTCTTTATTTAAATTATCATATCCTTTTATTACGATTTTTGGTGCATTTTCAGAGCTAACATAATAAAAGCAATGTTCTAATATTTTCTTAGCAATAGTTTCTATTTTTTGTTTACTATCTTTCGAATATTGAGCTTTTAAGCCTTTTAAT